>NZ_JAWQLY010000002.1:0-493883 GCF_033446685.1 Halomonas sp. HP20-15
GTCAGGTCGACGTCGGTGTTGTCCGCCTTGACGCGGATCTTGACGTTGTAATCGATGACGCGTTTGACCGCGACGAGAATTTTCATGCTGACTCCTGGTCATGCTGGCACAGGCAAGCCGCGAGTCGGCTCACGCCGACTAAAGCGCCCGCCCCGGCGAATCGGCTCAAATCATCTTGCCCGGGTTCATCAGGTTGTCGGGGTCCACCGCTTGCTTGATCTCGCACAGCAGACCCTGCTCCTCGGGAGATCGGTAGCCCTTGATTTCGGAGACCTTGAGCAGCCCGATTCCGTGCTCGGCGGAGATGGATCCGCCGAGTGACATGGCCAGTGGATGCACGATGTCATTGACCGCCCCCCAGTGAGCGAGAAACGCCTCCTTGGTCATGTCGTCCGGCTGCGTCAGGTTATAGTGCACGTTGCCATCGCCGACATGACCGAACACACAGAAATGGATGCCCGGCATGTATTCGGCGACAGCGGCACTGGCACGCTCGATGAAGACCGGAATGCTCGACACCGGCACCGACACGTCGTGTTTGATGCTGCCGCCGGCACGCTTCTGCGCCTCCGGCGTGCTCTCACGCAGTTGCCTAAGCTTATGCCCCTGCTCCAGAGAGCTTGCGATTACCGCATCCAGAATCAGCTCGGCTTTGAAGGCTTCCTCAAGCGTGCTTTGGAAAATCTCCTGGAGATTGTCCTGGGGGCGCGACGAGCTGAGCTCGATCATCGCGAACCATGGCGCCGGCTCGGAGAGCGGGCTGTCGCGATCGGTGTGACGGCACACGATTTCGAGCGAGAATTCCGACATCAGTTCGAAGGCAGTGACGGCATCGCCGCTATTGCGCCGAGCCAGCGACAGAAGCTCTAACGCGGCCTCCACCGACGGCAGCGCACAGAACGCGGTCTGAACATGGCGCGGCTTGGGGAAGAGCTTGACCACCGCTGCGGTAACGAACCCGAGCGTACCTTCGCTGCCGACGAAAAGATTTTTCAGCGAGTAGCCGCTGTTGTCCTTATAGAGCGGGCGCATTCCGTTCCAGATGCGCCCATCGGGCAGCACGACTTCCAGGCCCAGGGTGAGTTCACGCATGTTGCCATAGCGCAGGACACCCATGCCGCCTGCATTACTGGCAATGTTGCCACCGACCGTGCAACTACCCTCGGCGCCCAGGCTGAGTGGGAACAGGCAGGATTCGGCGTCGGCTGCGTTCTGCAGGTCGGCGAGAATGCAGCCGGCCTCCACCGTAGCCGTGAAGTTGACCGGGTCGATGTTGCGAACCGCGCGCATGCGCCGCATCGACACCACCACCTCGCCCTGATTGGCAACGGCGCCGCCTACCAGCCCGGTGTTGCCTCCCTGCGGCACCATCGGTACTCGATGTTCGGCACACAGGCGCACGGCCTTGGCAAGCGTTTCGGCACAGTCGGGTACGATCACCACTCGGGCGGTGCTGGTGAAGAGTCCACGCTCCTCGATCAAGTAACTTTCCAACTGCCCCGAGTCGGTAATGACGGCCCCGGGTAGAATGGCCTTCAAACGCTCGATGAAGGCGTCGTCGAGCGGCGGGGTTGCTTCGAATGTGGCCTGCGGTTTCATGATCTCTCCTCACCCGCGACGTGTGGAATCATTGCGAACAGCGCCTGGGCCGACCAGCGATCGGACTGCGCGGCTAACGCCTCGCACCAGTTCACCAGCCCAGCTGTATCAATCGCGCAAGCCGACAGTGACAGCACGCCCGCCGCACGGGCTTCGAGCTCGGCTCTCGACCAGGGGGCCTCCGGGTCGCCGCGTCGCAGCGAGCGCTCCTCGACAACCGTTTCGCCTTCGTCGCTCTCTAGCTTGACGCGAGCCGGTCGTTCGCGCGGGAAACGAGCGCTAAACTCGGCCGACTCCACGACCTCGACCCGCCTCATGAATCGGCGAATCGTCGGGTCCTCCAGCAGTTCCTGGGAAAAGCCGAGGAAATCCGGCGCTCGGCCACAGAGCATCGCGCTGATGCAGAAGGCGGTGGAAAATTTCGCCTCGGCGAGGCTTTCGGGCTCGGTGATACCCGCAATTGCCAGCGCGCTCGCCGGCAGCTCGACGCGCACGCGCTTGACTTGGCGGCAGCGCGCGGGGTCGCGCTCGTAGAGCGCCTGGGCACAGTCCAGAGCGCTGTGCATCTGGCCGCAGACGGGCCAGCCCTTGATTGTTACGTCGTGAATCATCGGAGTGTCGCCCGGCGTCAGCCAAGCGACGTCACAGCCCTCGAGCCTCCAAGCGCGACGCATGCCCCGCGGGCCTTCGAGGATATGTTCAGCGCCCGCAATACCCACCTGGGCCATACGCGCGGCAGCCAGCCCGTTACGCACCGCGGTCGCCACGTGGAACGCCTTGGCGGCAGTCGCCTTATCGTCCAGGAACTGCCAAAGCCCCGAGGCTTGAGTACCGGCATGCCCCAGCGCCCATAGCGTCTGCTGTGCATTCAGACCGAGCGCCCGCGCCGCCGCCGCCGCCGCGCCGAAGCTGCCGGCGGTCGCGGTTGTATGCGATACCTCGTAGTGCCCCGCGCCCAAATGCGATCCGACCCGAATAATCGTCTCGAAGCCGGCGACGATGGCACTGGCGACGGTGCGAGCATCCAGCCTCTCCAGCTCGGCAAGTGTCATTACCACGGGGATCACGGTAATGCCCGGATGGCTGGTCGAGGTCCGGTGGGCGTCGTCCACTTCATGGAAGTGACTCACGGCAGCGTTGAACGCCATCGCCGCCACCGCGGGCTGCTTGATAGGCAAGCCGGCAAGACTGGCCTGCCCGACTTCCCCCGGCGTGGTCAGCGCATGCTTGTAGGGCTCGAAGAGCGGATGCCCGATACCGGCGACCAGCGCCGTCGACCAATCCAGCATGGTGGCAAAGAGTCGCTCGCGCAGCCGGGCGTCCTCGACGTCGACGTCGACGCTCGCGACCCAGTGCGCTAGCGCCTCGAGTTCAGGTCGCGCCATGCTCGACGCCTCCCTTGACCACGGCAAGCTCAGGACGCGACTCCTGCCCCCACTCCGCCCACGAGCCGTCGTAGACGGCCATCGGCCCCAACCCCGCGAGTTCGGCACCAAGCGCCAGGACCGAGGCCGTTACGCCGGATCCACAGGAGCCCACGACCGGCGCTCCCGACTCGATGCCTGCCTCGCGGAACCGCTGCTCGAGCACCTCAGGGGAACGGTAGAAGCCGTCCTCCAGCAGCCGGTCGAATGGTAGATTCATCGCCCCCGGCATGTGCCCGGCGCGCAAACCGGGTCGCGGCTCGGGCTGCTCACCGCTAAACCGCGCAGGCGAACGCGCATCCACCACCTGTGCCGTGCGCTTCTCGAGGTGCTCGGCGACTTCGGCGGCATCGGCAAGTCGCTCCGACACCAGACGTGCTTCGAAGTTGCCGGAGCTTGCAACGGCCGCCGGTGGACCGCTTTCGAGCGCAAGGCCGGCGGCCTTCCAGGCCGGCAGCCCACCATCGAGTACGGCGACGTTTCCATGACCCATTACCTTGAACATCCACCATGCTCGGGGAGCCGCGAACACCCCCATGCCGTCATAGACCACCACGCGGCTATCGGCGTTGACACCCAGTGCACGCACGGCGGCAGTGAACTCGGACGCCGCGGGCAGCATGTGTGGCAGCGAGGAGGAGGCATCCTTGATCTCGCCGTCGAAGTCGAAACGCTTGGCGCCGGGAATATGGCCTTCGAGATATTCGGCATCCGGATCACGAGACTGGGTCGGCAGATACCAGCTGGCGTCCAGGATCACGATCTCCGGAAGATCGAGGTTGGATTGAAGCCAGTCGACGGTGACCAGGTTAGACAGTGCCATTTTGCGACTCCTTGGTGTGGATACGTTGCGCCGTCAGTCTCTTCCTCCATCCGAAGACAGCCGGCAGCACAAGAGACAAAAGCGCGACGAGCAGGATGAACCCGGAGATCGGTCGCGTCAGAAACGGCAGGAAGGAGCCCTGGCCGAACGCCAGCGCAAGGCTCAACTGCTCCTCCGCCATCGGCCCCAGGATCAGCCCCAGGATTACCGGGAGTACCGGAACCTTGACGATATGCAAGACGTAGCCGAGCAGCCCGAACCCCAGGAAACAGTAGACGTCGAACATCCGGTTGTTGAGCGAATAGCAGCCCACGGTGCATAGGATCAGCAGCACCGGAATGACGAACTGGCGCGGCACCGCGATGGCCTTGATGGTGATGGGGATGAAGAAGTGATAAAGCAGCGTGCAGAAGGCGAACGCCACGAAGAACGCAATGAACACGATCCACACGATGTCGCCGTGATCGCGGAACAGCAGCGGCCCGGGATCGATGCCATGAAGCATGAACGCACCCAGCATCATCAGGGTCGAGGCGTCCCCGGGGATACCCAGCGTCAACATGGGTATCAGCGCCCCACCCATCGAGGCGTTGTTCGCCGCCTCTGGTGAAATGACCGACTCGGCCAATTCTCCCTGGCCGAACTTCTCCGGCGTGCGCGAGCTGTTCTTGGCCTGGCTGTAGGCGACGATATTGGAAAGCCCCGGCCCGACACCCGGCAGAATGCCGATGACGATACCGATGAAGGTCGAGCGCAGCAGATCCCACTTGCGACCGATGACTTCACCGAATGTCGAAACGAAAAGGCGCAGACGGTAGTTGACCTGCAGGACCTTCTCGCGCCGGCCAATGCCGTCGGTGTCGGTGAGCAATTGCGGAATGGCATAGAGCCCGATCAGCGCCGGCAGTTCGTAGAATCCCGATTCGAGACTGGTGAAACCGAAGGTCAGCCGGGTCTGACCCGATGCTTCATCGAGGCCGACCAACGAAAGTCCCAGACCGATGAACGCCGCCATGAACGCCTTGACCGCACGGCCCTTGGCCGACATGGACGAGATGCAGGAGAAGGTGAAGATCACCAGGGCGAAGTACTCCCAGGGGCCGAACGATAGCGCCACCTTGGCCAGCAGCGGGGCAATAAGTACCAGCGCCAACCCCGACAACGTTCCACCGATCATAGAGGCGTACACGGCCAGCCCGAGTGCACGAGTGGCCTGTCCTTTCGCCGCCATGGGGAAGCCGTCCAGGCAGGTACCGGCTGAGGCGGGCGTGCCGGGAATGTTCAGCAGAATGGCGCCGACCAGCCCGCCGGAAATGGCGCCACAGTAAACCCCCATCAGCAGCGGAATCGCGAGCTCGAGCTTCATGCTGTAGGTGAGCGGCACCAGCAGCGCAATCGCCATGGTCGAGGTCAATCCCGGTATCGAGCCGATCACCAGGCCGCCGGCCACCCCAAGCATGATGGCGAGCAGCGTCCAAGGCTGGAAGACCGCTGCAACACCTGCGAGCATCAAATCGTACATGGATGAGTCCTCATGGCAGGAAGGCCTTCAGATAGACAACCAGCAGCACATAGATCAGTCCCAGAAGCCCTGCTGTCACCGCCAGTGCAATGACCAGGCTGGCGGGCTTGATGCGCGGTGCCAGCACCAGAATCGTCACAAAGCAGAAAACGGCCGTCGCTACCAGGAAGCCGACATGCGTGATGGCGATCAGATAGACGGTGAACAGGCCCAGCAGGTACATGCGACGACGCAGGAAAGCTTCTTTCCAGCTTTCGCGAAACCCCGGGGCGTCCTTGCGCGGGCGCGACACGAGCGTGCGGATCATTTCGATGACGCCCATCAGAATGCCGCCACCGATTACCATTTCGGGGAACAACCTGGCGGAAACCGTGGCCGAAGCGATCTCGCTGAGCTGCGTGATCTGGGTGGCCGCCACCACGAATAGCAGAATGAAGAGCAAAGAGAACAACAGATCATTGACTCTCATGACGAGAATCTCCCTGCCGGCGATACCGACGGTCGTTTAGTGAAAGGCCAGGGGCGCAACGCACCGCTGGCCGTTCGTGCCTACTCCGTACCCAACTGATATTGCTTGGCAAGCTCTTCGATACGCTGATAACGCGCGGCGAGATCGGCCTCCAGTTCGTCGCCACTGGCGGCAACCACCGACATGGAGTTCTGAGCGAGTCGCTGCTGACACGAAGAGTCCTTGGCGGCGGCTAGCCACGCCTTCGCCAGGGTAGCGACGACATCGTCCGGGGTATTGGCCGGCGCGTAGGTGGTGAAGTACATAGCAAACTCGCTGTCGACGCCCTGTTCGGCCGCCGTCGATGCATCGGACAGCTTGGGGTCGCGCTCGTCGGAGAGGATCGCCACCGGGCTTAGATCACCGGAATTGACGTAGGGGGCCGCCGCGGCAACTGCCGTGGGGACCAGCGTCAGATTGCCCTGAATCGCCGCCACGATCCGGGTCTTGTCACCGGACATGGGGATGGTCTGCAGGTCGTCGGTGCTAATGCCGGCTTTGTCGAGAAAATCGAGGACCGCGAAGTGGGAGAATCCGTTGAGCGCGACGCCGATGTTGTAAGCGCCCGGATCGGACGCGACTTTCTCGCGCAGCGTGTCGACGCTGTCGATGCCCGAGTTTGCATCGGCGAAGATGCCGTAATTCATGGCGACGGTGGAAGCCACGGGTTTGAAGGCGGTGTAGTTGTAGTCCGAGCGTCCGGTCGCCAGCCCCATATCCATGCCTTGGTGCGCCCACAGGAGCTTGTAGCCGTCTGGGCGGGCATCACGCACCTCGACTTCGGCGATCTTGCCCCTGGCGCCGGTGATGTTTCTGATCAGAACCTGCTGATCGATACGGCCCTCCAGACACTGGGCGAAGACTCGTGCGGCGACATCGGAGCCACCACCAGGACTGAAAGGCACGACGAGTTCGATGGGTTTGTCCGGAAAGGCCATGGCCGAAACCGTCGTCAGTGACATGACCGCGGAGCCGAGGGTGAGAGCGATCGTTTTATTCATTGTGGCGTCTCCTGATTTCACGGGTTGTTGTTAGTTGGTCGTGATGGCGCCCGACTCACTGTCGCCGAGTCCAGTGCCTGTGGAACAGCTACTTCGATAACCACTGCGCATCTTTTTCGCGTGCCAATACGCGATCGACGCTACCGCCGATCTCACCGAGATAGGCGGACGGATCAGTGAGTTCGCGAATGCGCTCGGGGGTATAGGTGTCGGCGATGTCCGGGTGCGCTCTCAGCGCCTGCTCGAAGCTCTGGCCGGATTCGATGCCTTTCATCGTGGCCTCGTAGAGCCACTCATGGGCCGTGTTCTTGCCTTTCTTGTCACCCAAGTCGAGCATCACCCGCTCGGACAGAAGATATCCCTCCATCATGTTCACGTTGCGCTGCATGGCCCGGGGATTGACCCGCAGTCCGGCCAGCAGGTTGGCGGTCTGGAACGTCATGGCACCGAGGATCAGGCAGGTCTCGGGCACCGCTTTCCATTCCGATTTCCAGGAGATGCCGTCACGCTCGTGCTCCTGCACCATGGCTTCGAGCATCAGCGTGGAGCTATAGCGAATGGCGCGGGCCAGCATGGCGACGTTCTCGGCCGCGACGGGATTGCGCTTGTGTGGCATGGTCGAGGAACCGAGCTTGCCTTCGGAGAACCCCTCTTCGACCTCGGCGAACTCGTTGCGCTGGAGGTTGAAAAGCTCGTTGCCGATCTTGCCGAGGGTCTGGCCGATCATGGCGAGCAGCCCGGTGTACTCGGCGATGCGATCGCGCGCCGGCGCCCAGCTGATGTCGGGGGCCCCCAGACCGAGTCGCTTCGCCACCGCCTGCTCGATTTCTGCGGCGCGCGGGCCATAGCTCGCCTGGGAACCGACCGCCCCCACCATCATGATCACGAATAGGCGAGGCTCGACCTGCGCCAGGCGCTCGGCGTGGCGCGACATCTCGTCGAGCCAGATGGCGCACTTGTGGCCGAAAGTGATCGGCAGCGCCTGAACGCCATGGGTACGCCCGACCATCACGGTGTCACGGTGCTCGCCGGCCAGGCGAAACAGTTCCCGACCGATCGTCGCCATGTCCCGGCACAGTAACGCATGCACCTGCTTGAGCTGGAGCAGCAGTCCGGTATCCAGCACGTCTTGGGTCGTGGCGCCGTAGTGGATATATTCGGACGCTTCGCTGGAGATCTGAAGATGCACCTGCTTGAGCAGCGGGACCAGCGTGTGCTTGACGCGACGCACCTCCTCGGCCACCGCCTCGAGATCGATCGCGTCGATCGAACCCTTGGCAGCGATCTCCTCGGCCGCACTTGCCGGGATCAACCCCATCTCGGCCTGGGTCTGCGCAAGCGCGACCTCGAAGTCCAACCACTTCTGCAAGCGGTTTTTTTCCGAGAACACCTCGCGCATCTCTGGAGTGCTCCAGAGGTGTTGCATCGTGATCATGTCAAAAACGGAGACGGACATATTTGAATCTCGGTGGCTAGAGTCAACGTGGATAGTGGCTGCTTACTCTTCGTCGCCGTAGAACTTCATGGCCAGACCACCGTGGGCAGCAGCCGCGCCGGCCTTCATAGCCGCAGCGATGAGCACGGCTTCTGCCACTTCGGCCTTGGAGAGCCCGACGGCTTTGCCCTTGGTCACGTGGGATTCAATGCAGTAAGGGCAGCCGGTGGCATGAGCCACCGCGATCGCTATGAGCTCACGAGTACGCGGTGGAACTTCCCCGTTGTCCTGGCCCGGAATCGCGTTAAGGGTCATCCAGGCCTTAAAATCCGCGGGCGCAAGCTTGGCCATCTGCATGCGGAACTCGGCATCGGCATTGTCGTAGTACTTGTTGGTCATCAGACTGACTCCGGATAGCTTACGGGGATGGACTCAAGCTCGCGTCTCATTCAATGCGACTTGACTCATCCAGTGAAACGCTAGAAACTATGCATCGTCAAGTCATTGCGCGGAGGAACGCATGAGCAATAAGTCGCATAGACCTCCGTCGGGTGTGCTGGAGCGTGGCCTCTCTCTGTTGGCTTGCTTCACACAGGAACGGCCGAGGCTGCAGTTGAGAGAACTGGCGGAATTGACGGGATTGGACAAGACAACCTCGTCCAGAGCGTTGAAAACGCTGGTCGACTGGGGTTACCTCGAGCGGAGTTCCGATGGCTCATACTCGCCGGGGCCTGCCAACCTACGTATGGCGTCAATCTTTCGGACTACATCCAACTTCGTGTCCCGGGTGGAGGCGCCGATAATCAGCATCAGTCGTCAGGTCGGCCAGACGACCTCATTCTTCGTTCGCTCGGGGAGCGAACGTGTTTGCCTGGCACGCGACCATGCGCACCAGGACTTTCGCTATTTCATCGAGGTAGGAGCCTCTGTTCCCCTGGATAAGGGCGGCGCAGCGGCGCAGATCATCCTCGCCCACAGCGATATCGACAGCGACGAATCCGTGGCAATCAGGAAACGCGGGTACTACATCTCGCGAGGCGAGCGGCACCGCCATTTCGCCTCTATCGCAACACCGCTCTTCGAATCCGACGGACAGTTTCTGGGTGCGATCACGATCACAGGGATGGCGCTCGATCTTAGCGATGAAGATCTCAAGGCCTTCCTAGCCATCATCCAGAAGGAGGTAGCGGCGGCGGGGTTCACTATCGCCTGATAACGGCTTCGTTCTCGGCCCGTACCATTGTGGATAACTTGCGAGCACATACTGCCGATGGGGCTATGATTCGCGCGGTTCACCCCGATCAGTGGATGGATACCTCGTTCGCCTACTGGGAGGGCATGGTCTCGGTCGAGGGCAGCCACGCCGGCGAGGGTTATCTGGAGATGACCGACTATTAATCGCTCCCGAAAGACGGCGACTTCTCACTCCCACGCAGCGCCTTCCAGGGCATCGAGCGGGATCTTCAGGTAACGCTTGCCGTTGTCCTCCGGCTCAGGAAGGCGCCCGCCGAGAATATTGATCTGAAGCGCATGCAGGATCAGCTTCGGCATGGGCAATTCGCTGTCACGGCGGTTGCGCAGCTCGACGTATTCAGCCTCGCTGCTCTCGCCGAGCCGATGCTTGTTGTGCTCCCGCTGCTCACGCACCGTGCTTTCCCACTGCGGCTCGCGGCCATCGGGCATGTAGTCGTGGCCGGTAAACAGCCGGGTGTCGTCGGGCAGCGCAAGGATCGCCTGGATCGAGTGCCAGAGCTGGTGTGCGCTGCCGCCGGGGAAGTCGGCGCGGGCGGTGCCGAAGTCGGGCTGGAACAGGGTGTCGTGAACGAAGGCGGCATCGCCGATCACGTAGGTGATCGAGGCCAGCGTATGCCCCGGCGAATGCATCACGCGGGCCTCGATCTCGCCCAGCTTGAAGGTGTCCCCCTCGTCGAACAGCTGATTCCACTGGCTACCGTCGTCTTTGAGGTTCGGCCAGTTGTAGATCGCTTTCCACAGTGACTGCACCTGGGTCACCGGACGGCCGATGGCGGTGGGCGCGCCGGTCTTGTCATGCAGGTAGCGCGCGGCGGAGAAATGATCGGCGTGCGGGTGCGTATCCAGTATCCATTCGACCTCGAACCGTTCGCGCTCGATGTAGGCCAGCAGCTCGTCCGCTTGGTGGGTCGCGGTAGCGCCGGACTTCTCGTCGAAATCGAGCACCGGGTCGATGATCGCGCAGCGGCGCGTGGCGGGATCGCTGACCACATACTGAACGCTGAAGGTACGGGGATCGAAAAAGCCAGCGACATCAGGCTGGCCTTTCGAGAGCGCGAAGGTGTGCATGGCGCCTCCTCAGGGCAAAAATTTCCCTCAGGGTAACGCTATTTTAGTTATATTGTTATACTTTTTAGAAATATGAATTCCTGCTCGCATGCTGTACTGCTATCGACGCCCCCTGGCTGTTGCAAGGGGCGCCGCCCAGCCTGATGGCTCGCAACCTGCCGACTCGCTTGGCTATCATGCCCGGCGCGCTTCGCTGGCTGTGTCGTGCCATAACCCAGGCTACGCTGGTCGTTGAGCCGTTCGTCTCATTGCTAGGAGCACCCCATGGCGTTATTCACCGAGCAGCATCCCGGCGTCGAGCCCCAAGCCCCCCAGGAAACCGCGGGCTTCACGCTCAACCACAGCATGTTGCGGATCAAGGACCCCGAGCGCTCGCTGCGCTTCTACAGCCATGTATTCGGCATGCGCGTGCTGCGCAAGCTGGACTTCGAGGAACTCAACTTCTCGCTGTACTTCCTGGCCCACCTCGAGGATGGCGACGAGGTGCCGGAATGCACCGCCGAGCGCACGGTGTGGACCTTCAGCCAGCGCGGCGTGCTGGAGCTCACCCACAACTGGGGAACCGAGGATCAGGCGGGTTTCGCCTATCACGACGGCAACGCCGAGCCGCAGGGCTTCGGGCACATCTGCTTCTCGGTACCCAGCCTCAACGCCGCGGTGGACTGGCTGGACGAGAACGGCGTGGAATACGTCAAGCGCCCCGAGCAGGGCAAGCTGCAGAACGTCGCCTTCGTCAAGGACCCGGACGGCTACTGGATCGAGATCGTCGAGCCGACGTTGATGGCCAACACCGGGATGTAAGACGCTGGCGGCAGCGTCGACCGATAAAGCAAAACGCCCCCGCCCAGCCGTGATTCGGCTGGGCGGGGGCGTTTCGGTACCGCGAATGCTTAGCGGAAGGCGATCACGCTTTCAGGTCGAACGCCTTCTGCACGGCCGGCCAGGCGGGCTGGCCGTCGCGCGTGGTCACGCCGTCGAGGTAGGCCTTGATCTTGTCGACGTTGTTCTGCATCCACTCCACGGCGACCTCGTCGGCCTCGCGCTCCTTGTAGCTGAAGTCGAGGATCAGCTGACTCTGGTCGTCGGCGCTGAACACCATCTGATCGAGCAGCTTCTTGGCGTTGGGGTGGCTGTCGGCAAAACCGCTGTTGAGCAGGGTACGCACGTCGCTGCTGCCGCCGCCGGGGCCGAACAGGTTTTCCGGGTCATCGAGGTAGACGATATCGTATTCGATGTTCATCCAGTGCGGTGTCCAGCCGTAGAACAGGATCCACTCGTTATTGCTGGTGGCGTTGTCCACCGCACCGAGCATCGCCGGCGTGGTCGCTTCGCGCAGCTTCCAGTCGCCCATGCCGTAGGTGTCGTTCTTGACCGCGCCGTTGAGGATGTCGCTGGTCGCCGAGCCGGGCTCGATGGAGAACATCTCGTGACCGAACTTCTCGGCGAATTCCGGCTTGTCGATGTCGCGCGCCGAACTCACGCCGGCCTCGGCGACGTAGCGGGGCACCGCGAAGCCCATCCGCGCGCCATCGACGTTGTTGCCCAGGTCCGCCAGGGTGCCCTTGGCGTTGACGGTGTCGTACATGCCCTGCTGGGCCGGCAGCCAGGCGCCGAAGAACGCATCGACTTCGCCGAGGTTGAGCGCTTCGTAGGAAATCTGAGCGCCGAGCTGCTTGGTGTTCGGCTGATAGCCCAGCGTCTCGAGCAGCTGCGAGGCGATCTCGGTCTTCATGGTCACGCCGGGCCACGGCGGCGCGGAAAAGGTAACGGCGGGATCTTCCTGCGCGAATACGCTACCCGACAGACTCAGCGATGCGGTGGCCAGGGCACCGGCAATCAGTCCGTTGGCACGATGGGATAGGGACATGAATCGTCTCCTTAAGCAGGGTTTATTGTATATCGGAACAACAATAACATTATTTTATCCTTGGCGCCGTTGATTGCCCGTCGTCGAGTTTCAACCACCGCCGGACCGCTCATCCCGTCGTCACCGGGATATGACGCAGGCGATAGCCGCCACCCGTTTCAGGCGTTATGTTGTGCACAAACGCGTCAAGCCTAGGAAGATCGTATGACCCGCCGTGATTCGCGACGCTGGCTGCCCCCGCTGTGGATAACCCTGGCGTGCCTGTGGCTCGCCGGCTGTGCCGGCCCGCAGATGCAGCTGGCCGATTTCGAGGACGTGCCTGCGGATTCGCTGTCCATCGAGCGGGCGATGATCCTGGCCAACGCCCGCCAGGCGCTGGGCGTGCCGTATCGCTATGGCGGCGCCTCGCCAAGCGGCGTGGACTGCTCGGGACTGGTGCAGATGACCTACCAGGCCGCCGGCATCGCGGTGCCGCGTACCGCCGAGCAGCAGCGTAAGCGACTACCGCAACGCGAGCGCGTGCGTCCCGGCGACCTGATGTTCTTCGGCTCGGGTTCGAAGGCGACCCATGTCGGCATCTATGTCGGCGATCAGCGGATGATCCACGCGCCGGGCAGCGGGCGCACGGTCACCGTCACCTCGCTGGGCATCGACTACTGGCACGAGCATTACCTGGGCGCGGCCGGCCCGGCTCCCTGAGCGCTCGGCCTTCGAAGTTTCCCGCCTCTCAGCACCGGCGGCGTGTTGCGGTATCCTGTTTAGGAAACTAATGATGTTCCTTAAGCGAGGCCGCATGAACCCCGTCATCGAATTGCTGAATTCCCACCGATCGATCCGCAAGTACACCGAGCGCAAGATTCCCCACGAGTTGCTGCTGGAGCTCATCCGGGCCGGCCAGGGCGCCGCCACTTCCAGTCACGTTCAGGCCTACAGCGTCATTCACGTCAAGAGCCCGACCAACCGCGAGAAGATCGCCGAGCTGGCCGGCCGCCAGAACTATATCGTCAGTTGCTCCGACTTCCTGGTGTTCTGCGCCGACATGAAACGCCCCACCGACGCCGCCGAGTGCACTGGCGCCAACGTAGTGCGCGGGATGACCGAGCAACTGCTCGTCGCCAGCGTGGATACCGCACTGATGGCGCAAAACGTGGCGATCGCCGCTGAATCCGAGGGGCTGGGCATCTGCTACATCGGCGGCATCCGCAACGATCCGCAGGCCGTGAGCGACCTGCTTCAACTGCCCGAGCACGTCTACCCGGTGTTCGGCATGTGCCTCGGCTATCCCGATCAGCAGCCCGAGGTCAAACCCCGCCTGCCGGTCGAGGCGGTCCTCATGGAGGATCGTTACCGCAACGAGCGCGGGAACGTCGAGGCCTTCGACGCCACCATGCACGGCTACTACCAGGACAGGAGCAACGGCAAGAAGGACGCCAACTGGTCGCGCAACCTCACCCCGCTATTCGACTCCAAGCTGCGCGCCCACATGCGCGAATTCCTGATCGAGCGCGGCTTCGAAATGAAGTGAACCGCTGGCGAAGTAGCAAAGCCCTCACATGGTATTAAAGGGGGCATTCAGGCAGGCGTAGCCAGCGCCTTGAGCTCGTCATAGAGCGCCCAGGGGATGGTCACGCCGGCGGCCCGGCTCCGCTCGCGGGCCGCGAAGCGCCGCTGCGAGGGAAGCCGCGCCCCCTGGTCGACGATGGCATCGAACAGCGCCTCGGCATGCCGTTGCTGTCTTTCCTTGTCATCGCCCAGGAACGTTTCCAACGAGAAGGCGATGATCAGTTCGCCGTGGAAGGGCTTGCCCTGGCCATCCGGCGTGGCCGGCTGGGTTTCATGGCCCAGCAGGTCGCCGATCAGCGGCCCGGCCAGCAGCTCGATCATGCTCGAGAGCGCCGAGCCCTTGTAGCCGCCGAAGGGCAGCAGTGCGCCATCCAGCGCCGCTTGCGGGTCGCTCGTGGGGTTGCCTTCCCGGTCGATGGCCCAGCCTTCCGGAAGCGACTCACCGGCCCGCTTGTGAAGCTCTATCTCGCCCCGTGCCACTACGCTGGTGGCGAAGTCGAACGTGTACGGCGTCTTGCCGGGCCGCGGCCAGGAGAAGGCGAAGGGGTTGGTGCCGAACAACGGCGACTTGCCCCCCGCCGGCGCCACATAGGCGTGGCTCGGCGTCATCGCGATCCCCGCCAGGCCCTGATCCGAGAGCGCTTCGACTTCCTGCCAGAGCGCCGAGAAATGAAAGCTGTTGTTGATGCCGAGCACCGCAATGCCGTTGCGCTGGGCCTTCTCCACCAGCAGTGGCAGGCCCCTCTCGAAGGCCAGCAAGGACGACCCCCGGTTGGCGTCGACCCTCACTACGCTCGGCGCCTGGTCGATGACGGCCGGCTCGGCGTGGGGATCGATGCCCCGGTACTGCGCCGTCTGGGCGCAGCCAATCAGCCGGTACAATCCGTGCGAGTGGCATTCGTCGCGCTGGGCGGCCACCACGCTGCGAGTGATCGCCGCGGCGTGTGCCGGGTTGAAGCCGTTGTTCAACAGGACCTGACGACTCAATGCCTCGGCATCCGTCAGGGAGAGCGTGAGTTCCTCGGCCATGGTGCGCTCCTGGCTAGGCGGTTTTTCGATGCGTTATCGTACCCTACCGCCGCACACGTGCGGCGGAGGCTATCTATCGATGGCTACGGCTACCGAGGGTGAAGAGCGCTTATGAACATCCAATTGAAGCGAATCTACGACCCGGCCTCCGAGGAGGACGGCTACCGCGTGCTCGTCGATGGAATGTGGCCACGGGGGGTTGCCAAGCGCAATGCCGCACTGGACGAGTGGTGCCGGGAGCTGGCGCCCTCGAAGTCGTTGCGTCAATGGTTCGGCCACGACCGGGCGCGTTGGGACGAATTCCATCGCGCCTATCGCGCCGAGTTGCGTGAAGGCGATGGCGAAACGCTGGCGAGACTTCGCGAGCATGCCCGCCGCGACGGGCTGACGCTGTTGTTCGCCGCGCGCGATGTCGAGTACAACAATGCCAGGGTACTCAAGGATCACCTGGAGGATGACGCATGAACGACGACGAACGCTTGGCACTGGCCGCACGCGTGCGCGACGCCTGCATTGCCGCCGCCCTGGCGGGCCACGAGGAGGCGGCAATCGCCGGCCTTTGCAGCGAAGGCGCGCTGGAGGCGGCGATCAGCGCCATCCAGATGCTCGATCTGCAAGCCGTGGTGGATAGCGCTGCGCCGGATTGACCGCGGCGGCTTGCACGTTGGGCCGACTGCCAGCTAGCCCCTCCGACCATAGCGCGCCTCGCCCCACGCCAGCATCTCCGCCAGCAGGGTGCGCAACAGCGGGCGCACCGCGTCGGCCCGCGCCTCGTCGAACGCGAAGGGCGGCGCTTCCTGCATGTAGGTGCGCTGCGACAGCTCGAGCTGAACGCCGTGCACGTCATGTTGCGGGTCGTTGTAGTGGCGGGTGATATGGCCGCCCTTGAAGCGCCCGTTGGCGACATGGGTATAGCGCGACTGCGCCTGGCAGACCGCCTGCAGGCGCCGGCTGAGCGCCGGGTCGCAGCTGCGGTCCTCGTAGGTGCCCAGGTTGAGATCCGGCAGGCGATCGTCGAACAGCCGCGGGATGCGCGAGCGGATCGAGTGGGCGTCGAACAGCAGCGCATAGCCGAAGCGCTGCTTGAGCCGGGCGAGTTCGCCGGCCAGCGCCTGGTGGTAGGGCCGCCAGACATGCTCCAGCGCCCAGTCGCGATCGGTCCGGCTCGGCGCCCGGCCCTCGGCGAACAGCGGTCGGCCGTCGAAGTCGATATCCGGGAACAGCCCGGTGGTGGCGCCGGCGTACAGCGGCGTGTCGTCCTCGGGCCGGTTGAGATCGACCACGTAGCGCGAATAGTGCGCCTGTAGCCGGCTGGCGCCGAGCTCGGCGACGAAGTCGTAGAGCTCGGGAATGTGCCAGTCGGTGTCGTCGAGCGACCGGGCCGCGTCGTTCAGGCCCGCCTCGACCGCCAGCGTCAGCGCCGTCCCGCAATGCGGCATCGAGACCAGCAGCGGAACCTCGCCGGTGTCGAGTCGATACGCCTCGTTCATGCCGTTACCTCCCTGCCCGCCTTGAAGACCGTGACCGGCAGCTGGCCGCCCAGCCAGTAGCTGAGTTCCGCCGGCCCGGATATGTCCCACACCGCCGCGTCCGCCGCCTTGCCGACTTCCAGCGAACCGTGGCGCTCGGCGATGCCCAGCGCCCGGGCGGCGTTCAGGGTTACCCCGGCCAGCGCCTCTTCCGGGGTGAGCCGGAACAGCGTGCAGGCCAGGTTCATCATCAGTCGCAGCGAGAGCGCCGGCGAGGTGCCGGGGTTGAGGTCGGTCGCCAGCGCCATGCATACGCCCTGCTCGCGGAACGCCTCGACCGGCGGCAGCTGCGTC
Organism: Halomonas sp. HP20-15; assembly: GCF_033446685.1. Lineage (NCBI taxonomy): Bacteria > Pseudomonadati > Pseudomonadota > Gammaproteobacteria > Oceanospirillales > Halomonadaceae > Halomonas > Halomonas sp. HP20-15. Next base: position 16,917 of record NZ_JAWQLY010000002.1, read on the forward strand.
TCGCGCAGGGTCAGGAAGGCCCCCGGCAACAACACCGCCGCGGTGCCGCTCTTCGCCATCGCCCGGGCGTCCGTGGAATCGGCGTACTCGACGTGATCGGCCGAGAGCGCGCCGAACTCGGCGGCCAGCTGGCAGCCGCCGAGCCGTGAGAGCTGTTCGGCGTGCAGCTTGACCGGCAGGCCGAGACGTCGCGCGGCGTCGAACACCCGGCGCATCTGGGCGACGGAGAAGGCGATGCCCTCGCAGAAGCCATCCACCGCGTCGATGAGCCCCTCGGCGGCCAGCGTCGGCAGGATCGACTCGCAGACCAGCTCGATATAGTCGTCGCCGCGCTCCCTGTACTCGGGTGGCAGCGCGTGGGCGGCCAGGCAGGTGGCCCGCACCGTGACCGGCAGCCGCTCGCCGAGCGTGCGCGCGACCTTCAGCATCTTGCGCTCGCTGTCGAGATCGAGCCCGTAGCCGGACTTGATCTCCAGCGTCGTCACGCCCTCGCGCAGCAGCAGCCTGGCCCGCGCCTCGGCACTGGCCAGCAGCGTGTCGAAGTCGGCTTCGCGGGTCGCGCGCACGCTGCTGACGATCCCGCCGCCCTGACGGGCGATCTCGCTGTAGCTGACACCCTCCAGGCGCTGCTCGAACTCGCGGCTCCTGTCGCCGCCGAACACCAGGTGGGTATGGCAGTCGATCAGCCCCGGGGTCAGCCAGCGCCCGCCGAGATCGCGGGTCTCGTCGATCTCGATGGCAGGCAGCTCGGCTTCCGGGCCGATCCAGGCGATGTGTCCGTCGCGGATCACCAGCGCGGCGTTCTCGAGAGTGGCGTAGCCACCGCCACGCATCGTCACCGCCTGGCAGTTGCGCCACAGGCTATCGCCCGCCAAAGGCTGGTTGGTTTCCATGGTGGGCTCCTCAGTCGACCATCGGCAAATCGAGGCCCTGCTCGCGGGCGCAGTCGATGGCGATGTCGTAGCCGGCATCGGCGTGACGCATCACGCCGGTGGCCGGGTCGTTGTGCAGCACCCGGGCGATGCGCCGGTCGGCCTCCTCGCTGCCGTCGCAGACGATCACCATGCCGGCGTGCTGGGAAAAGCCCATGCCCACGCCGCCGCCGTGATGCAGCGAGACCCAGGTGGCGCCGCTGGCGGTGTTCAGTAGCGCATTGAGCAGCGCCCAGTCGGAGACCGCGTCCGAGCCGTCGCGCATGCCTTCGGTCTCGCGGTTGGGGCTGGCCACCGAGCCGGAATCGAGATGATCGCGGCCGATCACCACCGGCGCCGAGAGTTCCCCGGAGCGGACCATGGCGTTGAACGCCAGGCCGAGCTTGGCGCGCTGGCCCAGCCCGACCCAGCAGATCCGCGCCGGCAGCCCCTGGAAGCTGATCCGCTCACGGGCCATGTCGAGCCAGCGGTGCAGCGGCACATCGTCGATCAGCTCCTTGACCTTGGCGTCGGTCTTGTAGATGTCCTCGGGGTCGCCGGACAACGCCGCCCAGCGGAACGGGCCGATGCCGCGGCAGAACAGCGGGCGGATGTAGGCGGGCACGAAGCCGGGGAAGTCGAAGGCGTTGGTGACGCCCTCCTCCTGGGCCATCTGGCGGATGTTGTTGCCGTAGTCGAAGGTCGGCACGCCCAGCGCCTGGAAATCGAGCATCGCCTGGACGTGCACCGCCATCGACTGCTTGGCGGCCTTGACCACCGCTTCCGGCTCGCGCTCGCCACGCGCGCGGTACTCGTCCCACGTCCACCCGGCCGGCAGGTAGCCGTTGAGTGGATCGTGGGCGCTGGTCTGGTCGGTGAGCATGTCGGGGCGCACGCCGCGCCGGATCAGCTCGGGCAGGATCTCGGCGGCATTGCCGTGCAGGGCGATCGACTTGGCCTCGCCGGCCTTGGTGTACTTCTCGATGCGCGCCAGGGCATCGTCGAGATCATTGGCCTGCTCGTCGACGTAGCGGGTACGCAGGCGCATGTCGATGCGGCTCTGCTGGCACTCGATGTTGAGGCTGCAGGCACCGGCCAGGGTCGCCGCCAGCGGCTGCGCGCCGCCCATGCCGCCGAGCCCGGCGGTGAGGATCCAGCGCCCGCGCAGGTCACCGGCGTAGTGCTGGCGTCCGGCCTCGACGAAGGTCTCGTAGGTGCCCTGGACGATGCCCTGGCTGCCGATGTAGATCCACGAACCGGCGGTCATCTGGCCGTACATCATCAGGCCCTTGGCATCGAGCTCGTTGAAGTGTTCCCAGTTGGCCCAGTGCGGCACCAGGTTGGAATTGGCGATCAGCACCCGCGGCGCGTCGGCATGGGTCTTGAACACGCCCACCGGCTTGCCGGACTGCACCAGCAGCGTCTCGTCGTCGGCGAGGCGCTTGAGGGCATCGACGATGGCGTCATAGCACGCCCAGTTGCGCGCGGCGCGACCGATGCCGCCATACACCACCAGCTCCTTGGGATTCTCGGCCACGTCGGGATCGAGATTGTTCATCAGCATGCGCAGCGGCGCTTCGGTGAGCCAGCTCCTGGCGCTCAGCTGGCTGCCGTGGGGGGCGCGGATCTCAGTATCGCGAAAACGTGAAGAGGCCATGGTCGCTCCTGAAGGAATGTCGGTGATCTTGGCTAGCCAATATGTATATACATTATGTCAGCCATGCGCCGCGCGCAATGCTTGGCGCCTCGCCGTCGAGACGCACAGCTTGGGGATTTTCCGCTTCATTGCACCAAAGTAGTACTTTAGTGGCGAACCGCTCGCGAGGATTTACTCGGCGTCGGCTCTTCGGTATATGTATATACATTGGACCCTCAGGAGCTCGTCATGGCTCAACGCCTCTTCGCCGATCACGCCCTGCTAACCGACGGCTGGGCCCGGCGCGTGCTGATCGACGTCGACGACGCCGGCTTCATCACGGCCGTCGCGCCGAACAGCGCCGCCGCAGACGCCCGGCGCCTGGCCGGGCCGGCGCTGCCCGGCATGCCCAACCTGCATTCCCACGCCTTCCAGCGCGCCATGGCGGGACTCGCCGAGATCGGCAGCGAGCGCCCGGACAGCTTCTGGAGCTGGCGCGAGCGCATGTACGGTCTGGTCGACAGGCTGACCCCCGAACAGGTGGCGACCATCGCCCAGGCGCTCTACGTCGAGATGCTCAAGGGTGGCTACACCCAGGTCGGCGAGTTCCATTACCTGCATCACGACCCCGCCGGCCGGGCCTACGCCGACCCCGCGGAGATGGCCTGGGCGATCAGCGCCGCCGCCGAGCGCAGCGGCATCGGCCTGACCCTGCTGCCGGTGCTCTACGCCCACGGCGGCTTCGGTGGCCAGCCGCCCAACGCCGGGCAGCGCCGCTTCATCCACGATGCACCGGGCTTCCTGCGACTGCTCGAGCGCCTGGCGCCGCGGCTGGCGAAGCATCCGACGCAAGCCTTGGGGCTGGCCTTTCATTCGTTGCGCGCGGTAACGCCGGAGCAGATTCGTGAGGTGCTCGCGGCCGATCCCGCCGGTCCGCGCCACATCCATGTCGCCGAGCAGCAGCGCGAAGTCGAGGAGAGCGTGGTCCATTCGGGACGCCGCCCGGTACGTTGGCTGCTGGACAATGTCGGGGTCGATGCGCGCTGGTGTCTGGTCCACGCCACCCATCTCGACGCGGGCGAAGTGCGCGATCTCGCCGCCAGCGGTGCCGTCGCCGGGCTCTGCCCGACCACCGAGGCCAACCTCGGCGACGGGCTGTTTCCCGCCGTCGACTATGCCGCCGAGGGCGGCCGGCTGGGGATCGGCTCCGACAGTCACGTCTCGCTGGACGTGGTCGAGGAGCTGCGCCTGCTCGAGTACGGCCAGCGGCTTGTCACCCGGCGACGCAACTGCCTGCAGGACGGCGACACCCGCCAGGTCGGCGACTGGCTCTACCGCCACGCGCTGGCCGGCGGCGCCCAGGCCTCGGGGCAGCCGATCGGCGCCATCGCCCCGGGCATGCGCGCCGATCTGGTGGTGCTCGACGGCGACGATCCCTACCTGGCAACGGCCAGCGACGAGACGCGTCTGGGTCGCTGGCTGTTCGGCGGCTCGAAACAGCAGATCCGCGACGTGATGGTCGCCGGCCGCTGGGTGATCGAGGCGCGCCGACACGCGCTCGATGACAGCAACCAGGCGGCGCTGGCCCGGCTGTTCCGCGAACTCGGCTAATGGTCAACCAAGCTGTCGGGGGCAGCTTGAAGCGAGGGTCTTTCGCCATGGACGGAAAAAAGTTCCCTACTTTTCCATCGTTTCCGCCATCCATGGCGGTCAGATAGCGAAAGTAGCGCCCATGGAAGGGCTTACAGCGCCCTCGCGGAAACCTGTCCTCGACAAGGTAGCGCTAATAGAACGACCTCTACACGGTCAGCATTCGTCCGACGATAACAACCCCAACAATATCTGGAGCTTCCCATGTCCGCCGTAAACGCGATTCCCAAGCCAACCCCCGCGACGCTGTTCAAGCTGCTGGTGCCCAGCCTGCTGGGTATTCTGGTGTTCTTCGTGCCACTGCCCATCGACGGCAAGACGACGATCCTGCTCGACCACATGGTGACCGCCGTGCGCGGCCTGCTCGGCGGTGCCGTGCCGTACTACGCCATGGCGGTGATCGTCGCCGGCGCGCTCTATCCGGTAGTCACCGGACGCTGGCGCGCCAATCGCACCGAGCGCGTATTCACCGTGTTCAAGTGGCTGGGCGTGCTGTTCGGCGTGCTGGCGCTGACCGGCGCCGGGCCGGCGGCGCTGCATACCCCGGACATGCTGCCGTTCCTGTTCGACAAGCTGGTGATCTCGGTGGGGCTGATCGTGCCAATCGGGGCGATTTTCCTGGCGCTGCTGATCAACTATGGCCTGCTCGAAGGCGTCGGGGTCGTCTGCCAGCCGCTGATGCGGCCGCTATGGCGCACGCCGGGGCGCTCGGCCATCGACGCCGTGGCCTCGTTCGTCGGTAGTTACTCGATCGGCCTGCTGATCACCAACCGGGTCTACCAGGCGGGACAGTACTCGGCTCGCGAAGCGGCGATCATCGCCACCGGCTTCTCCACCGTCTCGGCCACCTTCATGATCGTGGTCGCCAAGACGCTGGATCTGATGGCGATGTGGAACCTGTATTTCTGGCTGACCCTGCTGATCACCTTCGCGGTCACCGCGATCACCGTGCGCCTGCCGCCGCTCTCGCGGATCAACGACGACACGCCCAACGACGAGGCGCCGGTGGCGCGCGGCCAGCGGCTGAGCCGGGCCTGGCAGGAAAGCCTGGGCGCCGCCGAACGCGCCCCGAGCCTGGGTCGCAGCGTTGCGGTCAACCTCAAGGAGGGCATGCTGATGACCATGAGCATCCTGCCCTCGATCCTCTCGGTGGGTCTGCTCGGCCTGCTGCTGGCCAAGTACACCCCGGTATTCGAATGGCTCGGGCTGGTCTTCTACCCGTTGATCGCGCTGTTCGGCATCGACGAGGCGAGCCAACTGGCGCAGGCGGCGGCCTCGGGGCTGGCCGAGATGTTCCTGCCGGCACTGCTGATGGCCGACGCCGAGCTGCCCGCGCGCTTCGCCGCCGGGGTAGTCTCGGTGTCGTCGGTGCTGTTCTTCTCGGCGTCGATCCCGTGCATCCTGTCGACGACCATTCCGCTGTCCATCGGCCGTATCGTGGTGATCTGGCTGATCCGCACGCTGCTCAGCCTGGCGCTGGCGATTCCCGCCGGGTATTTCGCCGCCTGGCTGGTGGGTTGAGGAGCCGGCGAGTCAAGTAGCCGAGTGAGCCATGGAGCGCAGCTTGTAACGATCGCCGGGGTGCAAAAGGTGGGCGTAGCTGATCAGGCGATCGCCCGACCAGGTGCGCCGGCGAACGCTCAGGCAGGGCAGCGTGGCGTCGACCTCCAGCCAGTCGGCGGCCTGGGACTCCGCCAGCACCGCCTCGACGACGTGCTCCATGTCACTGATTGGGCAGGCGGCGACTAGCACCTCGTTGGGCGTCTGGCGCGAGAAATCGGCCTCCAGGTACTTGGGCACCCAGCGCGGATTGACGTAGCGGTCCTCGAGCTGGATGGGCAGGCCGTCCTCCAGGTGGATGAGGATCGAGTGGAACAGCGTCACGCCGATGCGCACGCCCATCCGCAGCGCCATCTCGTCGTCGGCGCTGACCGCTTCGCAGCGCAGCACGCGGTTGGCGTAGCCATGGCCGCGGCGGCGCACTTCGTCGGCGATGTTGTTGATCTCGACCAGCGGCGATTCCGAGCGTCGGTCGGTGACGAAGGTGCCGATCCCCGACTGACGCACCAGGTAGCCCTCCTGCACCAGGTCGCGGATCGCCTTGTTGGCGGTCATGCGACTGACGCCGAAGGTCACCGCCAGCTGTTCCTCCGGCGGGATCTGATGATCGGCGGGAAAATGCCCCGTGCGGATGTTCTCCAGCAGGTACTGCTTGATCTGTTGATAACGGGGCGGTTGGCGTCCCACGGGGTTCTCCTCGAAGTCCTCGCCTGCCTTCCTCGTGTCGCTCCGTGCAAAGCGTCAGGTCAGCGGTTGCAGGTCGATCCTGATCAGGCGCGCCGTGTGGGGCGCCTCCAGCGTGTAGCTCAGCGGCGTCGCGGGCGAGCCAAGCCTACGCCAATGCCAGGCGTCGCCACAATCGAGGCGAGCCGACACCGACCCGGCCAGCCGCGCGCCACCGGCCACGGCCAGCAACAGCGTCTCGCAGCCGGGATCGCGCGTCAGCGCTACGCCGGGGTCGAGCCAGGCGACGTCGGCCCGCCAATGGCGTGGATTGTACATCAGGTTCAGCGCCCGGCTGGGACCGTCGGGCAGCAGGCAGTCCACCGCCGCGTCGCCAGCGAAGGCCAGGCTCTCCAGCGGCGCCAGCTCGACACGCCGGCCGGCCAGCATAAGCGTCACCGGATGCGCGCCGATCACCGTGAAATGCCGCGCCAGACCGGCAAAGGCCGAGAACGGCCCCGCCCGCTCGAGTTCGGCGAGCGAGACCCGCCAGCCCGGGCCTGCTTCATGCGCCGGTCCGCGGGCCAGTTCGCGGGTGACCCCGCCGCCGTTGCGCCAGGCGACCGGCTCGAGTTCGGCGAAGCGCAGTGTGTCGGGCAGGTCCATGCTAGGACGCGGCGCCCGGGGGCTTGTCGTTGCTGGTTGGGTCATGGCTGCTCCCGCCGTGAGGTTCGTCCGTCCAGGGCGGCGAGCCACAAGTATATACATTTAAAGCGGTCAAGGCGTCACACCGCGATATCCAACGGCGCGTGCAACCGTGATCGCCAGTGCAACTAAACTGACTATTGGCTGGGATAGCGCTCCATTCCAGTAAACGCAACGCCATGCGCAAAGCCGGCTCGCCCGCAGCGCGGTTTGCATGGACGCCGCGTTCATGTATATACAGGACAGGCGTAACCATATTTGCAACGGCGGGCTCTCGCCGGCTTCGTTCGAGGTGATCATGACAACCACACTGCGGCTCGCTCCGGGCGATCTGACACTCGACACGCTGCGCGAACTCTACGAGCGCAGCCCCACGCTCTCGCTCGACGAGAACAGCCGGACCCGGGTCGCCGACGCCGAGGCCACGGTCGGCGCCATCCTGGATAGCGGCCGCACCGTCTACGGCATCAATACCGGCTTCGGCGTGCTCGCCCAGACCTCGATACCGCGCGCCTCGCTGACCGAGCTGCAGCGCAACCTGGTGCTCTCGCACAGCACCGGGATCGGCGACGGTCTCGACGACGCCACGGTGGGCCTGATCCTGGCGCTCAAGGCGACGTCGCTGGCGCGCGGCCACTCCGGGGTGCGCTGGCGGGTGATCGAGACGCTGCTGGCACTGTACAACGCGCGGGTCTACCCGTGCATTCCGGCCAAGGGCTCGGTGGGCGCCTCGGGGGATCTGGCGCCGCTGGCGCACCTGGCGGCGACGCTGCTCGGCGAGGGCCGCATGCGCCACCAGGGCCGCCAGATGCCGGCCGTCGAAGGGCTCGCGCTGGCCGGCCTCGAGCCGCTGACGCTGGCCCCCAAGGAGGGCCTGGCGCTGATCAACGGCACCCAGGTCTCCACCGCGTTGGCGCTGCGCGGGCTGTTCGCCGCCGAAAAGCTGTTCACCGCCGCGGTGGTCGCCGGCAGCCTGAGCGTCGAGGCGTTGAAGGGCTCCGACACGCCGTTCGACGAGCGCATCCAGGCGGTCCGCGGCCACCCCGGCCAGCGTGACGTGGCGGCCTATTACCGCGCGCTGCTCGCCGGCAGCCGGATCCGCGAATCGCACCGCGACTGCCCACGGGTGCAGGATCCCTATTCGCTGCGCTGCCAGCCCCAGGTGATGGGCGCCTGCCTGGACCACTTGCGCTTCGCCGCCGGGGTGTTCCTGCGCGAGGCCAACGCGGTCTCCGACAATCCGCTGGTGTTCGACAACGGCGACGTGCTCTCCGGTGGCAACTTCCATGCCGAGCCGGTCGCCATGGCCGCCGATGTCCTGGCGCTGGTGATCGCGGAGGTCGGCGCGCTCTCCGAGCGGCGCATCGCGCAGCTCGTCGACCCGGCCCTGTCGGGGCTGCCGGCCTTCCTGGTCGAGGACAGCGGACTCAATTCCGGCTTCATGATCGCCCAGGTCAGCGCCGCGGCGCTGGCCTCGGAGAACAAGACCCTGGCACACCCGGCCTCGGTGGATAGCCTGCCGACCTCCGCCAACCAGGAGGATCATGTCTCGATGGCGACCTTCGCGGCCCGTCGGCTGGCCGACATGGCGTTCAATTCCAGTGCGGTGGTCGCCATCGAGCTGCTGGCGGCCGCCCAGGGCGTGGAGTTCCACCGCCCCCTGGCCAGCTCGCCCGCTCTCGAAGATGCGCTGGCGCTCATCCGCCGGGACGTGGCCCGTTACGCGCGGGATCGTTATTTCGCCCCCGATCTCGACGCCGCGCAGCGCTTCGTCGACGACGCTGCCTTCGAGGCGTTGCTGCCCCGCCCACGCCTTTACGCCGAGAGTTGAGGTGAAACGACACGACCCGCGACACGCTGCAGCCTCCGCGTGATGGATGTTCTACGCTGCATAGGCACACGCACTTCGACGCGACGAGGAGAACATCCGTGGCCGACCAACCGTTTCTGACCGACATCAAGACGATTCGCGAGCGTGCCCGCCAGCACATCGAGCGCGGCGCCGTCACCGAGGGCTATCGCGCCGATCGCGAGAACGTCATCCACCTGCTCAACGAGGCGCTGGCCACCGAGATCGTCTGCTATCTGCGCTACAAGCGTCACTACTACATGGCCGACGGGCTCAGCGCGCACATCGCCGCCGACGAGTTCCTCGAACACGCCCAGCAGGAGCAGCAGCATGCCGACTGGCTTGCTGCGCGTATCGTCCAGCTGGGCGGCGCGCCCAACTTTTCGCCGGAGGGCATCCAGACCCGGGCGCACGCCGAGTATGTCGAGGGCGACTCGCTCAAGGAGATGATCAAGGAGGATCTGATCGCCGAGCGCATCGCCATCGACAGTTACCGCGAGATCGCCAACTACCTGGGCGAGAACGATCCCACCTCGCGGCGCATCATGGAAGACATCCTCGCCCAGGAAGAGGAGCACGCCGACGACATGGCCGGACTGCTCGAAGGCTTGGACAGGCTCCACCAGAGCAACGCCTGAACTTTCCCGTCGGCATCCGCCGCCCCATGCCGGCCAGCGTTCGCTGGCCGGCATTTTTTTGCGCCGCCGAGCGCCGATGATCAGAAAAAATCGTTTGGTTTGCCTATGCTTACTTCAGCGCCTCGATGGGCAGCAGGCGACCCATCTGACTCCAACGCAACAATACGACATGGCACCGCGACAACACGACATAGCGCGCTTCGAAACTGTTCAAGGGAAGGGACAAGGTCATGACGAAGAAAAACCGACACGGCACCAACATCGGTGCCTGGCTGCTATTGATTTGCGCGCTCGCCGGCTTGGTGCTGGCGGCGATCGCGACATTCAACGACGGCAACGGCATCGCTCACACGCCGGGCACCTACCTGGTGTTCTTCACCACCGCCCTGCTGGTCGCCGGCTCGCTGCTGCTGGCCTTCGCCCGTAGCGCGCCACGCTGGCTGCGCGGAATAATCGCCCTATTGGTGCTGCTCGATCTGCTGGGAACCGCGTTCGCGGCCTACCTGCTCGAGGCCTACTGGCTGGTCGGATTCATGCTGGCGGGACTCGTCGCTTGGCTGATCCACCTTTTCACCGCCCCGACCAAGCAGCGTCGCAAGGAGGCCGCAGCATGAGCGTAAAATATGCAATCGCACTGACCGCCTCCTTCGTCCTGGCCGGTGCAGCCGGCCAGGTCCTGGCGCAGGAGGAGGCGTCGTCCCCGGGCAAGGCCGGTGGCCAGCCGCAGGGCCTCACCGATACGCAGGACGAGGCATCCGAGCAATCCGAACAATCGTCGAGCGACGCCACCAACCCTTCCAGCGATACGGGCGCTGCCGAGTCCGCCAATGGGGCATCCACTACCACCACCCCCACCGGGCCGGGCGGGCGGGTCGATACCGGCCCTGCTGGGCAGGCGCCGAGTGGCGACGGGCAGGCCTCCCCGCCGCGTCCGGGCCTCGATCAGTGGATGGAGGCCGAGAACACCTGGGCGACCTTCAACGGCGACCTGCGCGCCCAGAAATACTCGCCCGCCACGCAGATCACGCCGGATAACGTCGCTAACCTCGAACAGGTCTGGGAGTATCACACCGGCGACGTCTCGGACGGCAGCGGCGACGTGCCGATGACGGTCTGGTCGGCGACGCCGCTGTTCGTCAACGACACGCTCTACCTGGGGACGCCGTTCTACCGGATCATCGCCCTGGAGCCCGACACCGGCAAAGAGAAGTGGACCTTCGACCCCGATGCGCGGCTGGAAGCGCTGACCCAGCCTAACATGAAGAACCGCGGCGTGGCCTACTGGCAGGCCGACGAGCCGAAGCAGGGCGAGCCCTGCCAGAAGATCGTCTACATCGGCACCATGGACGCCAAGCTCTACGGGGTCGATGCCGACACCGGCAAGCGCTGCGCCAACTTCGGCGACGACGGCATGGTCAACGTCAACCAGTGGAACACGATCAACGACAAGTGGCCGCTGTCGCTGCTGCAGCCGCCCACGGTCTACAACGACACGCTGTTCCTCGGTTGGGCCGGCAAGGACTGGACCGATGCCGCCGCGCCCCCGGGAACGGTCTTCGCCCTCGATGCGCGCACCGGCGAGCTCAAATGGACCTTCCACGCGCTGCCCAAGGAAGTGATCGAGCGCACCGGTACCGCCAACGTCTGGGCTTCGATGTCCATCGATCCCGAGACCGGCCTGCTCTACATCCCGGTGAGTTCGCCGAGTCCGAACTACTACGGCGGCAACCGTACCGAGAAGCTGCCCCTGGCGACCTCGGTGACGGCACTGAACGGCGAAACCGGCGAGGTGGTGTGGAGTCGCCAGCTCGTGCATCACGACATCTGGGACTACGACACCGACGCGCCACCGACCCTGGTCGATATCGAGAAGGACGGCAAGACCATTCCCGCACTGGTACAGACCTCGAAGCAGGGCTTCCTGTATGTGCTCAACCGCAAGACCGGCGAGCCGATCTACCCGATCGAGGAGCGCAAGGTGCCGGCCTCGGATGTCGAGGGTGAGCAGGCCGCGCCGACCCAGCCCTATGTGCCCAAGCCCGAGCCGGTGATTCCCGATGAGTGGCCGGGCGTTTCGACCATCGCCGACCTGGTGAGCTTCGGCGAGTGCAGCAACCGCGCCGAGAAATTGCGCTACGAGGGCCGCTTCACGCCGCCGAGCCTCGAGGGCACGCTCGCCTATCCGCCCACCACCGGCGGCTCGCAGTGGGGCGGCGGCGCCGTCGACCCGAACACCGGGGTCTACGTGGTCAACTCCAACAGCGTGGTGCAGATCTATCGGCTGATCCCGCGCGACGAATTCCAGCAACTGGAGCAATCCGGCGAGACCGGCGGCTACTATCAGCAGGGCGACGCGGCCTATGGCTTCCAGCTCCAGACGTTCCTCAACTGGGCGGGCATGCCCTGCTGGAAGCCGCCCTATGGCACCATCGCCGCCTACGACCTGAATACCGGGGAGCGCCTGTGGAAGGAGCCGTTCGGCCAGGTCCAGAAGTACGGCTTCTACATGCCCGAATCCTGGGGCTCGGTGACCATCGGCGCGCCGGTGATCACCCAGTCGGGGCTGATCTTCATCGGCGCCTCGATGGATTCGCGGGTGCGCGCACTCGATCTGAAGAGCGGTGAAGTCCTGTGGAAGCACCTGGTCGAAGCACCGGCGGTGTCGATGCCCGCGGTCTACACCTATAAAGGCCGGCAGTACGTGACCTTCGCGGTGGGTGGCAACTCGATTCTGCTGCCCAAGGTCAGCGATCAGGTGGTTTCCTTCGCGCTGCCCGAAAAGGGCGAGGGGGAATAACGCCGCAGCGCCTGGAACGCATCGCGGCGGCCGGTCATCCCCGGCCGTCGAGTTGTAATAGCGCCCAGATATTTGCATAGCCCCAGGGATTGTTTCCCCTTGGGGCCGACCCGATGTCATAGTAGCAAAGCGAATAAGCCATCCACCGGTTATGTTCAAGGAGCAAGACATGGCACTGCATCTAGGCGACACCGCCCCGGATTTCACCCAAGACAGTACGGAAGGCCCGATCAAGTTCCACGAGTGGGCCGGTGACAGCTGGGTCATCCTGTTCTCGCATCCCAAGGACTTCACCCCAGTCTGCACCACCGAGCTCGGTGAGGTATCGCGCTTGAAGCCGGAGTTCGAGAAGCGCAACGCCAAGGCCATCGGCCTGTCGGTGGACCCGGTTGAAGACCATCGCAGCTGGGCCGGCGACATCGAGGAGACCCAGGGATACGGCCTTAACTTCCCACTGCTCGCCGATGCCGATCGCACGGTCAGCAATCTTTACGACATGATCCACCCCAACGCCAACGACACCCTGACGGTGCGTTCGGTGTTCATCATCGACCCCAACAAGAAGATTCGTCTGACCATCACCTACCCGGCGAGCACCGGGCGCAACTTCGCCGAGATCCTGCGGGTCATCGACAGCCTGCAACTGACCGACGACCAGAAGGTCGCCACCCCGGTCAACTGGAACGACGGCGACGACTGCATCATCGTGCCCTCGGTGAGCAACGAGCAGGCCAAGGAACTGTTCCCGCAGGGCTGGGATGAGAAGAAGCCCTACCTGCGCATGGTCAAACAACCCAAGCGATGATCCTCCGCGACGCCCGTCCCCGACGGGCGTCCATTTATGCCGTAGCTTTTCGCCCCGCTAGATGCTGTACGTTGGTCCTGCCAGCCATCGCCTTGAGTTCCGACCGACCACTCGCCATCTGGCATTTTGGGGCGGACTCTTCCACTTCCAGCAAATAGCCATCAGCAATAATTTAAATATAACTAATTACCAACAAGAATTTACAAAATAATCAATCACCGTAACCCGGCGTGTAATCATCCGGCCTTTAAACTCCTAAAGCTTAATACTTATCAAACCTTTGCTGCAGCAAAAAGCGTGAACTTATTTACTAACTGGCGATATATGAGAAAAATCCATTATTTTTTGTCATGGCGGAGACAATTAAAAAAACTCCCAGCTAATAACACCATCTCATCACCGGCGTGATCTCAGTATTTTGTCAATCCTGTGGCTTTTTTAGTACAGCGCGTTATTTTTTCTCGCTTTCTATGACTATCATTTCACAAGATTCACTCCAATTAAGCCGCTGCTAGTCTCCAGCTCACTTTTTTGAGTGACTCGAAGATAAAAGAGTAACGAAGTGCTCTCACCCGCGGTGCTGATCAACTTCGTGGATGGCGTTGAGGGAAGCCGTCTTTTACAAGGAACCGTGCCACACGGGCAAGCTCAAGGAATCATTAACATGAATCTAATCCATCCGTACCTTTCCGTCAGAACCCAAGGTCACTGTCGTTCCCAATAACGGGTCACGCCATAGCGTCCTCTCCTTAAAAAGAAGAATGCCCGAACACCGCACTTGCCGTCGGTGACAGGCTGAACGTCAGATATCGGAGACCGATAATGACCTCCATCGGAAACACACTAATGGACGATGCCCTCGTTCAGGGACCGATCCTCGAACATGGTATCGAAATATTGACCTGTCACGGCGACACCGCGCCACGCTGGCAGCCGGGCGAACGGCTGCACCACCTGTTCGAAACGATGGCGGATCGCTGCCCGGCGGCGACCGCGGTCGAGACGCCTCACTGTCGCCTAAGTTTCGCCGCTCTGGATGGCGAGGCGAATCGTCTGGCGCGGCTGCTCGAGGATCATGATATCGGGGCCGGTGATGTGGTCGCCCTGCTCTTCGACCGCGATGCCGATGCCTATATCGCGCTGCTTGCGGTATTGAAGTTGCACGCCGCCTATGTGCCGCTCGACCCCAAGTTTCCCGGCGAACGGATCCGCTACATTGCCGCCGATGCAGGCGTCTCCCTGGTGCTCACCGTATCGGAGCATGCCGCGCTCGCCGAAGCCTCGGCACAGCCGGTGCTCAGCCTCGACCAAATGGCCGACTTGCGTCGCGGCTATTCCAGCGAGCGTCTGACCCTCCGCGAGTCGTCGAGCGAGCTGGCCTATATTATCTACACTTCCGGCTCCACCGGCCGCCCCAAGGGGGTCCCGATCGAGCATGGCGCGATCGTCAACTTCGCGCGGGTCGCCGCTGCCACCTACGGGTACCAGCCGGGCGATCGCGTCTATCAGGGCCTGACCCTGGCCTTCGACTTCTCGGTCGAGGAGATTTGGGTGCCGCTGCTGGCCGGGGCCACGCTGGTGCCTAGCCAATCAAAGGGCAGCCTCGTCGGCGAGGAACTCTATGAGTTCCTGAAGGCGTCGCGAATCAGCGCGCTGTGCTGCGTGCCCACCCTGCTCGCGAGTCTCGAGGAAGGTCTATCCGATCTCCCCGACCTGCGCCTGCTGATCGTCTCGGGCGAGGCCTGTCCGGAGGATATCGTACGCCGCTGGCACCGGCCGGGCCGAATGATCCTCAACGCCTACGGCCCCACCGAGACCACGGTGACCGCCACCATCGCAGAGCTCGCCCCTGACCAACCGGTCACCATCGGTAAACCGCTACCCAGCTACAGCGTGGTCATCCTCGATCGAGACGCACCGCGGGCGCTGCCCTTCGGCGAGATCGGCGAGATCGGCATCGCCGGTATCGGCCTCTCGCCGGGCTATCTGGGCCGCGACGACCTGACCCACAAGGCGTTCATTCCCGATTTCCTGGGCCTGCCGCACAACCCGTCGGGGCGCATCTACCGCACCGGCGACCTGGGGCGGATCGACGAGGCCGGCCGGGTGGAATACCTGGGTCGCCTCGACACCCAAGTCAAGATTCGTGGTTACCGGATCGAAGTGACGGAAATCGAGTCCGCGCTCATGGAGCAGCCCGGCATCCAGCAGGCGGTGGTCGACACTTACGAGGCGACGCCCGGCCACGTCGAGCTGGTCGCCTACTACACCCTCGCCCCGCCGATGACAGTCGAGCCCGGAACGCTGGCCGAATCACTGCGCGAGCGACTGCCCGCCTACATGGTGCCCGCCTACTACGAACCCCTGGAGCGGATCGCCATGCTGCCGTCCGACAAGGCCGATCGCAGCCGTCTGCCGCCACCGTCGAGCCAGCGTCTGGTGCGAGGCTGCAGTGACTTCGCCGCCGCCGAGGGCGACATCGAGACGCGTCTCGCCGCGATGCTGGCGGAGCTGCTGAGTCTCGAACGCGTCTCGGCGACTCATCACTTCTTCGACGACCTCGGTGCCAACTCGCTGCTCATGGCACGCTTCAGCACGCGTATCCGCCGCGAGTTCGCCACCAACGACATCGCCATGCGCGAGATCTATCTCGCACCGACGATACGCCAACTGGCCGGAAAATTAGGTAGTCACTCCAACCTCGACACCCCACCGCCGCGCCACGAACCGACACATGTCGCCACGAACCTCGCCTACTGGAGCACGGGTGCCTACCAGTTGCTGGCATCGCTGCTGGTCACCTGGGGCTTCTTCGTCCTCTGGAAGGAGGGATTGCTATGGTGTCTGGAGGTTCAGGATATGGCACTGATCCAGCGCGCCCTGTCATTCACGGCACTCGTCCTGGCCTTGTCTGTCGTCTTGCCCATCGTTGCCAAATGGCTGTTGGTCGGACGCTGGCGAGCGGAGACCTTCCCGGTCTGGGGCATGACCTATACCCGCTTCTGGACCGTGAAGACCCTGATACGCCTGTCCCCGCTCGCGTTGGTGCCCGGCACGCCGCTGTACACCGCCTACCTGAAGCTCCTCGGTGCCCGCGTGGCCTGGAGTGCTTTGGTACAGTGCCCGCTGCCAGTCTGCACCGACCTCGTCGAGATCGGCCCCCAGGCGGTGATCGGTCGTGGCGTGACCCTGCAGGGCTACAAGGCGCTCGGCGGGCGTATCGTCACCGGCCCGGTCCGGGTCGCCACACGCGCCTATGTCGGCGAGGGCGCGGTACTCGACATCGACACGCGACTCGAAGAAGGCGCGGAACTGGCCCACGCCTCCGCCCTCCATCAGGGGCAGGTCGCCAAGGCGGGTCTGGGCTACCACGGTTCACCGGCCGAGGCGACGGCGCCCCACTTCCGCAGCCTGCCCCCCGGCGAGGCCTCATGGCTGCGCCAGTTGGCTTTCTCGTTGGCGCAGGTCATCGGCTGGGTAGGCGGCCTGACCGTAAGCATGATCGTGCTGGTCACCCTCATCGGCCTGACGACGCTGCACGATGGCAGTGGTCAAGCATCGGGCACGGGCATCCACCTGCCCACCGACACCCTGACCGCGCTGCCTTACCTGCTGGTCTACTGCGCCGTGGTCTTCGTCGGCTCGCTACTGCTGGGGCTGGCGACGGTGCTGGTCGTACCCCGGCTGGCTTGGCTGTTTCTGCATGAAGAGCGGATCTATCCGTTGTATGGCGTGCGTCACTGGCTGCTGCAGACGATCGTTCGCACCTCGAATTCGGAGTTCTTCAACCTGCTGTTCGGTGACAGCTCCTATATCGTCCATTACCTGCGCGCCATCGGCTACCGGTTCCACGGCTTGCAGCAATCGGGATCGAACTTCGGTGTCCAGCAACGCCACGATGTGCCCTTTCTGTGTGAATTCGGCCTCGGGACGATGGTCTCGGATGGGCTGGTCATGGCCAATGCCGAGTTTTCGAATGCCGCGTTCCGCCTCGGCCGGGTCAGCTTCGGACGCGACAACTTCCTGGGCAACGAGATCTTCTATCCGACGAACGGCAAGACCGGCGACAACGTCCTGCTGGGTACCAAGACGATGGTGCCGGTCACCGGGGCACCGCACGAGGACATTGGCCTGCTCGGCTCGCCGACGTTCGAGATTCCCCGCAGCGTGGCTCGCGATCGCTGTTTCGACCAATACAAGGATCCCGACCTTCTTCGCGAGCGGCTGCGTCTCAAGAACCGCGTCAATCTCGCCAGCATGGCACTGTTCCTGGGGGCGCGCTTCGGCCTGCTCGTACTGATGACGGTACTCGTCCACGCGCTGGTCTTCGAGGCGGGACTCGACACGGTCGAGGAGCTGGCCGTCGCCAGCTTGCTGCTAACCCTCGTATCTACCCTCTACGTCATCGTGATCGAGCGGGCGGTTTGTGGCTTCGGCCATCTGGAGCCGCGCTACTGCTCCATCTATGACCACTATTTCTGGATCCATGAGCGTTACTGGAAACTGCTGGTTTCGTCCCACCTGACGATGTTCAACGGCACGCCCTTCAAGGGACTGCTCTGGCGGCTGCTCGCTCTGCGGGTCGGACGCAAGCTCTACGACGAGGGCTGCGGCATCCCCGAGCGGAGCCTGGTAGCGATCGGCGATCACTGCACGCTCAATGCCGCGACCACCATCCAGGCCCACTCTCTCGAGGATGGCGCCTTCAAGTCCGATCATGTCGTGCTCGGCCACGGCGTCACGCTCGAACCGCGCGCCTTCGTCCACTACGGCACGTATATCGATGACCAGACACTGGTCGAGATCGATGCCTTTTTGATGAAGGGCGAACGGACCGCTCCGTACAGCCACTGGCGCGGTAACCCGGCACGCCCCGTAACCGGGGCGGCGCCGGTCGAGGACATGCCGATTCAGATCAGCGGAGGACTGAGCGTATGTGCCAGGACATAGCACTGCCCGCCCAGATGGAACCGGCCATGGAAGGCCGTGCCGCCATCGGCGCGCCGGCACGCCACACCGGCCGGCGCCGCGGCATAGGTCGCCGTCTCGAAACGCCCGGGATCATTGACCAACCCCTCGCCACACTCCTTGGCCAGGGCCTCCTTGAGCGTCCAAAGCGTCAGGAAGAGCTCGGGGTCGGCATCGAGCAGGGCCATTTCGCGTGACGAAAACAGATGCCGAGGCATGTCGTCAAGCGGGGGCGGCGACCACATCTCGAGGTCGACGCCTACCGTCCGCTGTCGGGCGACACTCACCACGCAGGCCGTCTCGGCGTAGGCCAGCGAGGCGTGAAAGCCGCTCACCGGCCCCAAAACCCGGGGGCGACCACTGGCCGAGCGCGCCAGAATCCAGGCTTGTGGCCGGACACTCCCCGCGGTCAGCGTCGTCAGCAGCCAGCGAATCAGCAACCGCGAGGCACGATAGCGCTCCTCGGGAGGCAGCGAGCGCCAGCGCCGCGCGGGCCCACGCCGCTCGGCGCTCGGCACCCCGAGCGTCAAGGCAATTCGGCAGTCCCGAAAGGGGCCGTCACGAGCATCGAGGGCTCGACACAGCTGGTGCCAGGTCATTGGGCGAGACATAGCGAGCGGCACGTCCGCGAGCCAGAAATCTTGAAAAGCCGCAGGGTTCGTCCATCACTGTAGACAGCGCCAGCGAGGCGAGCCATGCCAAACGAGGGAATATCATGTGCCACGTCACGAGGCTCGCCATCGCCGTCGCCGCCCTGCTCGTCGGCACACCGACGCCCGCCGCCCTGCTCTACGAAGATGACGACAGCGAGCTGACGCTCGAAGGGGAACTGGAGTGGGATTTCGACCATTACACCACTCGCTCCACTTCGCTGTTCTCACGCGAGGCCGACGATCGCGGCGTCGAGAGCAGTCAATACACCAGCCTGTCGTTGGATTTGAGCGGTGAACGCGACCGGGATGGTCGCCACATGGCCTTCACCCTGCAGCCCTATCTGGAAGACGACGGCTACCTGGGCTTCGACGATGTCTGGTTCGCGCTGGGCAACGACGCCGGACTGGAGGTTCGCTTCGGGCGCTTCGAGGCCTACGACCTCTTCCCCCTCGGCCAGGACGTTCTCGTCGACTACGGCGGCGACACCTCAGACGATCTCTACATCGACGGCGAAGGCTATGTCTACCAGGTGCTGGAAGGCATCGGCCCCTCCGACAGCGCCTTCCAGGCGATGATCAGCTACCAGGGCGAAGTCCTGTACGCCGAGGTGTCGACGCTGTTCGGCGAACGCCTGACGCTGTTCGATGACGACACCTACCATGGCTACGCCATCGCGCCACACCACAAGGAGGCGATCATCGTGCGTCCGGTCGTCGCCTGGGAACCCGGTCCCTGGCGCGTGGCGGCGGGCCTGGAGGCCAACCTAGTCGACGATGCCGTCGTCGACGAGACCGGCGCCGACATCAGCGCGCGGACCGGCTACGGGCTTACCCTCGGCTATGCGGGCGAGGAGCTCGAGATCAACGTCAATCTGGCGTACATGGACGCCTACCGCGAGCGAGACCTGACCATGGGCGTGAACCTGATCTGGGACGCGCTGGGCCTGGGCTATATTCACGCCCGCAACACCATCGACAGCGTTGCCCCGGCGGCGGAAGAGGACGACATCATCGCCGGCCGCTACACCATCGATACCGTCTATGCCTCCTACGATCTCTCCGGGCTCGTCACCGTCGCCGACCTCGAGACCTATCTCGGCGCCTTCTATAGCCGAATCGATCACGACGCCGCGGACGACTTAAGCGACACTCACAGCCACGGTCTGCGCCTGCAACTCACCTATCCCTTTTGAGCTGCGTCGTCCCGGCCGAGTTGCAGAGGTAGGCTGGGGCTGTATACAGCTAATCGTGGAAATGCCGTCCGGCAATCACCTCATCGACATAGCCGGCGCGGATCGTGAAGTCGCCGAACGGCTCGCCCGGCTGGCGCTCGGCGGCGTAGTGGCGAAACAGCCCGTCGAGGGTCGCGAGGATCTTGGCCTCGCCGACATTGTCGAGATACAGCTTGTTGAGCCGCTGGCCGTGAAAGCCGCCGCCGAGATACAGGTTGTACTTGCCCGGCGCGCGCCCGGTGAAGCCGATCTCGGCGAGGTAGGGCCGCGCGCAGCCGTTGGGGCAGCCGGTCATGCGGATCACGATCGGCGTGTCGGCGATGCCCGCCTCCGCGGCCAGACGCTCGAGCTCATCGATCAGCGACGGCAGGTAGCGCTCGCTCTCGGCCATCGCCAGCCCGCAGGTGGGCAGCGCCACGCAGGCCATGGCGTTGCGACGTAGCTGGCCCGCGCGCTGCGGGCGCTCCAGGCGATGGTCGCGGATCAGCCGCGCGATGGCGTCGCGCTCTCCGGGGGCGATGCCGGCGATGGTCAGGTTCTGGTTGGGGGTCAACTGGAACTCGCCGCCATGAACCCTGGCGATCTCGCGCAGCCCGCTCATCAGCGGGTAGTCCTGCCAGTCGCGGATACGCCCGTTCTCGATGAACAGTGTGTAGTGCCAGTTGCCGTCGTCGCCCTCGACCCAGCCGTAGCGGTCGCCGTTGTGCTCGAAATGCACCTCGCGGGCGGGCGCCAGCGGCCAGCCCAGGCGCCGCTCGAGTTCCGCCTTGAACCACTCGAGGCCATGATCGTCGAGGGTGTACTTCATGCGCGCGTGCTTGCGGTCGGTGCGATCGCCGTGGTCGCGCTGGATCGCGACGACGGTCTCGGCGAGCTCGTTGACCTGCTCGGGGCGGCAGAAGCCGATCGGGTCGGCGAGCCGCGGGTAGGTCGCCGGCTCGTTCTCGGTGCGCCCCAGCCCGCCGCCGACGCACACCGTGAAACCGGCCAGCTCGCCCTCCTCGACGGCGGCGATCAGGCCGATGTCCTGGCTGTAGACGTCGATGTCGTTGACCGGCGGTACCGCGAAGCCGATCTTGAACTTGCGCGGCAGGTAGGTGGGGCCGTAGAGCGGCTCCTCGTCGGCGTCGGGATCGACGCGCTCGCCGTCGAGCCAGATCTCGCGGTAGGCGTGGGTGCGCGGCGCCAGGTGATCGCTGACCTCGCGGGCACAGCGCTGTACCGCGGCGTGGACGCGCGACTGGTGCGGATTGACCGCCGCCATCACCGTGCGGTTGACGTCGCCGCAGGCCGCCAGGGTGTCCAGCAGGGCGGCGTCGATGCCCTGCAGGGTGGCCTTGATGTCGCGCTTCAGCACGCCGTGATACTGGAAGGTCTGGCGGGTGGTCAGTCGCAGGCCGCCGTCGCCGTAGCGCCGCGCCAGGTCGTCGAGGGCCAGCCACTGCTCGGCCGTGCAGGTGCCGCCCGGCAGGCGCAGGCGGATCATCATCTGGTAGGCCGGCTCGAGCTTCTGATGACGCCGTTCGTCGCGCAGGTCGCGATCGTCCTGCTGGTAGAAGCCGTGGAACTTGGTCAACTGGGTGTCGTCGGGAGCCAGCGCCCCGGTGATCGGATCCGCCAGGCTCTGCTCGATGCTGCCGCGCAGGTAGCGGCTCTCGGCCTTGAGCCGCTCGTTGGCATGCTTGGCCTCGAGCGGCTGAGTGATATCACGGCTACGGTCGGGTGTCTCCATGACCTCTCTCCATTAATAGACGTCGCGCTGATAGCGCCTGTCTCGCGTGAGCTGCTTGAGGTACTCGCCGGCCTGCTCAAAGCTGTGCCCGCCGTGTTCGGCGACGATCTCGACCAGCGCGGCATGCACGTCCGGCGCCATACGTTCGGCGTCGCCGCAGACGTAGACGTGGGCGCCGTCCTCGAGCCAGCGGTAGAGCTCGGCACCGCGCTCGCGCAGGCGATCCTGGACGTAGACCTTCTCGGGCCCGTCGCGGGAGAAGGCCACGTCCATGCGGGTCAGCAGGCCATCCTTGAGCCAGCGCTGCCATTCAGTCTGGTACAGAAAGTCGGTGCGAAAGTGCGGGTTGCCGAAGAACAGCCAGTTGGCGCCGCCGGCGCCGCTCACCTCGCGCTCCTCGAGGAAGGCGCGAAACGGCGCTACCCCGGTACCCGGGCCGATCATCACGATCGGCGTGTCGGGGTTCTCTGGCAGGCGGAAGTGCTTGTTGCGGCGCAGGTAGACCGGCACCGTCTCGCCGGGCTCGGCCTGCTCGGCGAGAAACGTCGAGGCGACGCCGTGACGCTGGCGCCCGTGGCTCTCGTAGCGCACCGCGGCGACGGTGACGTGGACCTCGCCGGGGTTGGCGAGATGGCTCGAGGCGATCGAGTATTCGCGCGGCTGCAACCGGCGCATCATGCCCAGCAGGGTCTCGGCATCGAGGCCTCCGCTCAGCGGATGCTCGTTGATCACGTCGATGATGTGGCGGCCATGCAGGTAGGCCATCAGGTCGCCACGCTTGCCCTCCGCGAGCAGGGCGTGCAGCGCTTCGGCCTCGGCGAGTTCGGCGTAGGCCTCGACGAACGCCGGGGTCAGCGTGGTGATCTCGTAGTCGTCGCGCAGCGCCTCGGCCAGCGGGCGCTCGCCGGCGTGGCTGGGCACCGTCTGCTGCGGATCGAGGCTCAGCGCCTCGAGCAGCTCGGCGGCGACCTCCTCGCGGTTGCGCGGCATCAGGCAGAGGATGTCGCCGGGCCGATAGTCGATGCCCGAGCCCTCCAGCGACAGCTCGATATGGTGGGTAGCCTTCTCGGAACCGCGGCCGTTGAGAATCTGGTTTTCCAGCACCTCGGCCTGAAAGGGATTGTGGCGATCGTAGCTGACCCCCGCCGGCTCGGCGACGGCCGCCGGCATCGCTGACGCCGGCGCCTCGACGATATGCTCGCCGACGGCGTCCAGCGCGCGCTCGATCCATTGCCCGGCGGCCTCGTCGAAGTCGACGTCGCAATCGACGCGCTCGATCAACCGCTGCGCACCGAGCGCCTCGAAGCGCGCATCGAGGTCGCGACCGGTCTGGCAGAAATGCTCGTAGCTGGAATCCCCCAGCGCCAGCACCGCGAAGCGGGCCTCGGCCAGCTTGGGCGCCTTGCGGCCGTGCAGGAATTCGTAGAAATCCAGCGCCGGATCGGGCGGGTCGCCCTCGCCGTGGGTCGCGGTGACCACCAACAGCAGCCGTTCGTCGCGCAACTCGCGAGCCTTGTAGTCGGCCATGTCGACGACCCGCGCCGGCAGCCCGCGGGCCAGGGCCTGCTCGCCGGCCTGCTGGGCGACGCTCTCGGCGTTGCCGGTCTCGGAGCCGTAGAGAATCGTCAGCGTGTGTTGCTCGGCGGTAGCCTCGCGCGGCGCGCGCGCCTCGCCGGATACCGCCTGCAGGCCGGCCAGGTAACCGCTCAGCCAGGTCCGCTGGTCGCCCGACAGGCGTGCCACCAGACGGTTGACCTCGGCGGCCTGCTCGTCGGTCAGCGGGCTGTTGGTCGTATCGAGCGCCTTGCTGGGCATAGGCGTTCACCATCCTAGAAATCGCCAAAGATCCCCCTAGGCTAGTGGCAAACCCCTCATGCTTTTAAGGAATCGTTTTTTATCCTTTTATTCGATAAGGATATTAATCATTCGCTCAAGTGCTGGGCCGCGCCTTGATCGCCACCCGGCGCTCATGCAAGGCGATCGCCACGCCGCTGGCGATGATCACTCCCGCGCCCACGAATACCCAGACGTCGGGCACTTCGTCCCACAGCCACCAGCCGAGCAGCACCGCCCAGACCATCGCCGTGTAGTCGAAGGGCGCGGCCAGCGCCGCCGGCGCGTAGCGAAAGGCCAGGGTGATGCACGATATCGCCCCCACGCCGAGCACCCCGGCGGCGATGAAGCCCAGCCAGTGCAGCCCGTGCGGCATCTGCCAGACGCTGGGCAGCAGCGCGGCGCTGACCAGCATCGGTACCAGCGTGGCATAGAAGACCATCGCCCACAGCCGCTCCTTGCCGCCATAGAGTCGCGCGGTGATCATCATCAGCGCATAGCACACCGCCGCACCGACGACGATCAGCGCGCCCCACTGAAAGCCCGCCGCGCCGGGTCGCACCACGACCAGCACGCCGGCGAAGCCGACCAGCGAAGCGGCGAACGGCACCGCCTCGACGCGCTCGTTGAGCAGCGGTCCGGAGAGCAGGGTGACGAACAGCGGTGCGGCGAAGGCGATCGCCGTGGTCTCGGCGAGCGGCAGCAGGGTCAGCCCGGTGACGAAGCAGAACATGGTGCCGGTGAAGATCAGCCCGCGCAGCAGGTGCACGCCGGGGCGATGCGTCTTGAGCGATGCCCAGCCGCCGTTGAGGCGCGCCAGCAGGGCGATCAGCGGCAGCGACACCAGCGTGCGGAAAAAGATGATCTGGATCGGGTCGAAGCTGCCGCCTAGCCACTTCGAGATCGCATCGCCCAGCGCCAGGCACAGCACGCCCGCGCACATGATCAGAATTCCCAGCAGGGACGAGGACATGGCACTCTCCATGAAGGGCGATCCACGACGGACGATGGCATGGCGGCACCTGAGCGCGTCACCCCGCCACCGCCATGCAACGACCGGCCGTATCGCCGGATGACGGTTACCGGCCGAGCGGCCGGCCCCCGAGCATAGCCGAAAGCGCAGCGCACCGCGATGGTGCATGCCGGGGCGACGCAAGACGCCCGGCTGCAGGAGCACCGCTGAGCCTAGCCCCCCTGACCGCCACCGGGCAAACCCCGCAGACGCTATGCTACAAGCGACGCCACAAGGAGGCCGCCATGCCCGATCTCGAATGCCTGAAGCGCGAACTGGAACGCTTCGGCGAGGAAAACGACCGCACCCATGCCGAGCGCGCGCAACGCATGCTCAATATCACCCGGGACACCGGTGAATTCCTCGCCGTGCTCGTGCGGGCGATGGACGCCCGGCGGATCTTGGAGATAGGCACCTCCAACGGCTACTCCACGCTGTGGCTGGCGGAGGCCGCCCGGGCGCTGGGTGGACGTGTCGAAACGGTGGAGCGCGACGCCGGCAAGATCGAGCTGGCCACCGCGACCCTGGTTCGCGCGGGGCTGAGCGATGTCGTCCAGTTGCGGCACGCCGAGGCGGAGCGCGTGCTGGGAAGCGTCACGGAGACGTCCTGCGATCTGATCTTTCTCGATGCGCAGCGCACGGCGTACGTCGATTGGTGGCCGGCCTTGCGCCGGGCACTGCGGCCCGGCGGCTTGCTGGTCGTCGACAACGCCGTGTCCCATCGTCAGGAGCTGAGCGCCTTTACCGCGCTCGTCGAGAGCGACGAGGCGTTCGTCACCAGTCTCGTGCCGGTCGGGAAAGGCGAGTTTCTCGCCGTCAGGGCGAGCGCTGCCTAGCGCCCGGCTCGCCAACAAAAAACGGGCCGCACCAGGCGACCCGTTCTATAAGGTATAGGAAAAATCTCTTAGGCCGGCTCGCGTTCGGGCAAGGCGCGATGCGACGCCGATGCCGTCGGCGAAGGCAGCGCCACCGACGACGTCCGGTCAGCGCGGCGCGACAGGGTAAAGGCGCCGACGGTATCGGCCAGGCGCTGCGACTGGGCCTTGAGCTCCTCGGCGGCGGTGGCGGTCTCCTCGACCATCGCGGCGTTCTGCTGGGTCATGCGATCGAGCTCGGCGACCGCCTGGTTGACCTGGCCGATGCCCTGGCTCTGCTCGCTGGTCGCGGCGCTGATCTCGCCGAGCACGTCGGTGACCCGCGCCACGCTGGCGACGATCTCGTCCATGGTCGAGCCGGCGGTGCGCACCAGTTCGGCACCGGCGCGGGTCTTGCTCGAGGAGGCGTCGATCAGCGTCTTGATCTGACGCGCGGCCTCGGCCGAACGGCTGGCCAGCTGGCGCACTTCGCCGGCGACCACCGCGAAACCGCGGCCCTGCTCACCGGCACGCGCCGCCTCGACCGAGGCGTTGAGCGCCAGCAGGTTGGTCTGGAAGGCGATGCCGTCCATGGTGGTGACGATCTCGGCGATCTGTTTCGAGGAAGCGTCGATGTCGTCCATGGTCTGCACCACGTCGGCGACCACCCGCCCACCGCGCGAGGCGACATCGGTCGCCGAGGCCGCCAACGTATCGGCCTGGCGCGCCGAGTCGGCGGTATGCTCGACAGTGCTGGTCAGCTCCTCCATCGACGCCGAGGTCTGCTGCAGGTTGGACGCCGCGGTCTCGGTGCGCCCCGACAGGTCCTGGCTGCCGGTGGCGATCTCGTCGGAGGCCACGCGCACCGAGTCGCTGCTGTCGCGAATGGTCAGCATCACCGTCTCGATCTTGCCGACGAAGCGGTTGAAACCGTCGGCGATCTGGGCGATCTCGTCGCGACCGTTGACCGGCAGTCGCTGGGTCAGGTCGCCGCTGCCCGAGGCGATGTTCTCCAGCGCATCGCGCACCCGCTCCACGCCGACGAAGGCGCGCTTGAGCCACAGTCCGAGCAGCACCGTCGCGATCAGCGTGACGACGGCCAGCGTGATCAGCGCGGAGCGAATGATCGCCTGCAACCCTGCGGTGGCCTCACGCTCATCGAGGGCAACGCTCAATCGCCAGTCGGTACCGGGGATGGCGGTCACGTCGAGACGCTTGGTGGCATCGTCGAGGACGATTCGCTGCCAGCCGTCGGCGCCGGCCAGCGAGCCGATCAGCGCCGGCGTCAACGCATCGCTCAGCGCCGACAGCGGCTTGAGCGTCAGTGCGCTGTCGGGATGCGCGATCAGAGTGTCGGCCATGCTGAGAAAGGCGAAACTGGACGGGGTCGGACGGATCGCCGCGACCGTCTCGACGATGGTGTCGATCACCACATCGCCGGCCACCACGCCCCATAGCTTGCCGTTACGCTCGACGGGCGTGGCGAAGGTCACCACCGGCTTGCCGGAGTTGGCATCGATGTAGGGCAGCGAAACGATGGTACCGCCCTGCTCGACGGCCGATTTATACCAGCCACGCTGCCGCGGGTCGTAATCGGCGGGAGGCTCCCAGCCATCGTTAGAGGTCAGACTGCCATCGGCCCTGCCAATATAGGCGGATAAAAAGCCACCGGACTCGGCCAGCTGGACCAGCGCCGCCGTAGGATCGTCGTCGACATTCACCGGCTGGCGTGCGGCCTCGATCATGCTACGTCGCGCCGCGACCCATTCGCCGATGGTCGCGCTGCTGCCCTGGCTGACCGCGGCCAGGGTGTTATCGACGGTATTCTCGTAATGCGACCGGATGGTGAAGTAACTCACCACGGCCACCAGCAACATCGCCAAGGCGATGATCGCTAAGCACGCCACTTGGATGCGGCGCTTCAGGGAAGACAACATACGGGCATCTCACTTGGGATTTTATGGTAGTTATTCGGGAGACGCCGCCAGGGATATGCAACGCCGCCCATTAGCAATGCTATCGGCTCGCGACAATCAAACTTAAGCGGAATTCGAGCCAAGCTTGCCGTCGATCAAGCGATTGCTCGGCGTTTGTGGTAGGCGCGTTGCGGCTGGAGTGGCTCACGGCCGGGCTTGCGGGCCCGGCCTGTGTTTCGGGTGGTTATTACAAACTGCAAACGGCGATTCAATGGTAGCCGAGCGCTTCGGCGATCTGCTCCTTGGAGGCCTTGGAGAGATCCTTGTCGAGCTCCTTGGTGACCATGTCGCGGGTATTCGAATCCAGCTTCTCGCGTAGCATGCCCAGAAACTTGGGCGCGGCGACGATCACGAAACTGTCGGCCTTGCCCTGCGAACGGACGTTCTTGAGATAGTCGGCGACCTCCTTGGCGAAGAACATCTCGTGTTTTTCGGACGTGGCATCGTGGTTGCCGGTCTGGCGCAGGTTGGGACCGCTGTCGCCGCCGGCCTCGCCCTTGCCACCGGTACGCAGGTCGCCGGCGTGTTCGCGGCTTTCGGGATGGACCAGGTCCTCGATCTCGTTGAGTACCCCGGCGGCGTGGGCGAATATCCGTGCGCGCGCTGCATCAGTGGCTACGATATAGGTCGTCATGGAGTCTCCTTATTCCTTGATACCAACCTTTTTCCTGTCGCGATTGCGAAGACGCGTACACCCAGAATGGTCGATCATGGCAAGGCGTTCAACCAGCTGTCGGACGGCGGGCCTCGGCCATGCCGGCAGCACCGGCCGTCGCTGATCACGCCTCTTCCACGACAAGCACGGCCAGCGGCAAGGCGGCGGAAGCACGGCGAGATTCTCTCCCTTCATGCTTAGCTGTTAGTATCGGCTAACCGGCAAGGACTGCCGAAAAGCGACCGCGCCGTCATGCGTGAAGATTCCAATCGGAGAGAAACTGCAAGATGCGCGATTTTTTGCTCCTGCGCCGCCCACTGCCGCGGCGCACCCTGGTGTTCTGCCATGTGGTGGCGCAACTCACGCTGGTGATCGCCGGGCTCGCCTGGCTGGCGATGCGCAGCCCGTGGCTGGCTGGCGGCTCGTGGGCCGAGCGCTGGCCGACGCTGGTGCTGGATGCCGGCCTATGGCTGGTGGCGCTGGTCGGCCTGCGCCTGCTCGCCGAGCTCTTGATGCTGCCCTACCATCTCGCCGGCCTGCGCCAAGGCCCCGGGGCCGTGGTGACGCGTGCCTTCGATCGGCGTCCGGCGGTTCACGACCCCGAAAGCGCCTGGGTCAACGAGGCCAAGGCCGTGGATCCCGACGAGGGCGTCATCGGTAGTCCCCGGGTAACGCGTGCCCGGCAACCGCTGAAGCCGGCGGCCGCAGCGGGTGACTCGCCCACGGCGAAGCGCGACGGCAACGAGGCGAGTCACGCCGGCACGCGCCCGCCTCGTCAGGAACCCAGCCTTTGATGCTCGCCCCGTAGCCGCCCGGCTAGCCGGAGGCCGGTGGCGTCGAGGCGCCCGCCTCGCCATCGGCGCCGCCGGTCAGACCGGTGGCGCCGATGGGATTACGCGCATCAGTGACCGAGGATCTGGCTGAGGAACAGCTGGGTGCGCTCCGAGCGCGGGTTGTTGAAGAACGTCTCGGGCGGCGCCTGTTCGATGATCTGCCCCTGATCCATGAAGATCACCCGATCGGCGACGGTCTTGGCGAAGCCCATCTCGTGGGTCACGCAGAGCATGGTCATGCCCTCGTTGGCCAGTTCGACCATGACATCGAGGACTTCCTTGATCATTTCCGGGTCGAGCGCCGAGGTGGGCTCGTCGAATAGCATGACCTCGGGGCGCATGCACAGGGCGCGGGCGATCGCCACGCGCTGCTGCTGGCCGCCGGACAGCTGCCCGGGGAATTTCTTGGCCTGGTCGGCGATCTGGACCCGCTCGAGATACTCCATGGCGGTCTTCTCGGCCTCGCGGCGCGGCTTCTTCTGCACCCAGACCTGCGCCAGGCAGCAGTTCTCGAGCACCGTGAGATGCGGGAACAGATTGAAATGCTGGAACACCATGCCCACCTGACGGCGGATCTGCTCGATGCGCTTGATGTCCTGGGTCATGTGCACGCCGCCGACGACGATCTCGCCCTGCTGATGCGCCTCGAGGTGGTTGATGCAGCGGATCAGCGTCGACTTGCCGGACCCCGAGGGCCCGCAGATGACGATGCGCTCGCCGCGCTTGACGGTAAGGTCGATATCGCGCAGCACGTGGAAATCGCCGTACCACTTGTTGAGCCCCTGGATTTCGATCATCGCCTCGCTGTCGCTGCGAGGGGCGCTTGCTTCGCTCATGACGGTTCTTCCTGGTAATCGTGTGCCCGGCGGACATGGCGCCGATCGGGCGTGTTGTTGTCGTGGTCGCACTCGGCGCCGGGTAACCGTCCGGGCGCCGAGGCCGTCAGTGGCCGGTGTGCAGCCGGCGTTCGATGTACTGGCTGTAACGCGACATGCTGAAGCAGAATATCCAGAACACCAGGGCCGCGAACACATAGCCTTCCATCGCGAAGCCCAGCCAATTGGTGTCGGTCAGGCCCGCGCGGATGATCGCCAGCAGATCGAACAGGCCGATGATCAGCACCAGCGAGGTGTCCTTGAACAGCGCAATGAAGGTGTTGACGATGCCGGGAATCACCAGCTTCAGCGCCTGCGGCAGGATGATCAGCCCCATGCGCCGCCAGTAGCCCAGGCCCAGCGCCTGGCCGGCTTCGTTCTGGCCCTTGTCGATCGCCTGCAGGCCACCGCGGACCACCTCCGCCATGTAGGCGCTCCAGAAGAACATGATGCCGATCAGCGCGCGCAGCAGCTTGTCGAACTCGATCTCCGAAGGCACGAACAACGGCAGCATCACCGAAGCCATGAACAGCACGGTGATCAGCGGCACGCCGCGCCAGAACTCGATGAAGATCACGCTTAGGCCCTTGACCAGCGGCATCTTCGAGCGCCGGCCGAGCGCCAGCAGCACGCCGAGCGGCAGGGAGCCGACGATGCCCACCGTGGCCACGGTCAGGGTCAGCATCAGCCCGCCCCATTCGCGGGTCGGTACGTGCATCAGGCCGAAGCTGCCGCCGAGCAGCAGGAAGTAGGCGATGACCGGGAAGCCGACCAGGGTGAACAACCCCACCCAGCGCTTGGCCGGCAGCCGTGGGATCGCCAGCCAGGCGATCAGCAGCGCCATCATGGCGAAGACGATATCGACCCGCCAGCGCGCCGCTTCGGGGTAGAAGCCATAGACGATCGACTCGAAGCGCGCCGAGATGAACACCCAGCAGGCGCCCCCGCCGGTGCAATCCTCGCGGGTGGTTCCGAGCCAGTCGGCGTCGAACAGACTCCATTCCAGAAACGGCCAGATCAGCCGGACCAGCAGAATGATGGTAACGATCGAGACGACCGAGTTGAGCGGACCGGAAAACAGGTTGGCGCGCAGCCAGCCGACCAGGCCACGGCTCTGATTCGGCGGTTTGCGGGCCTCGATCATTTCGATGCGGACGGGATTGGTAGTCGAGGCCATCTCAACGCTCCTTGAGCAACGTGCGCGCGTTATAGATGTTCATCAGCAGCGACACCGTGAGGCTGATGACCAGATACACGGCCATGGTCATGGCGATGATCTCGATCGCCTGGCCGGTCTGGTTGAGCGTGGTGCCGGCGAAGACCGCGACGATGTCGGGATAGCCGATGGCGGTGGCCAGCGACGAATTCTTGATCAGGTTCAGGTACTGGCTGGTCAGTTGCGGCACGATCACGCGCATCGCCTGGGGAATCACGATCTTGCGCAGCGCGATGCCGCCCGGCAGGCTCAGCGAACGCGCGGCCTCGGTCTGGCCGTGGGGCACCGACTGGATGCCCGAACGCACGATCTCGGCGATGAATGCGGCCGTGTAGACCGACAGCGCCAGCCACAGCGCCATCAGTTCCGGCATGACGTTGACGCCGCCGCGGAAATTGAAGCCGGCCATCTCGGGCATCGACCATTCTAGCGGCATGCCGGTTACCACGAACGCGATCAGCGGCAGGCCGATGATGATCGCCGCGCCCAGCCAGTAGACGGGCAGCGCCTTGCCGGTGGCGGCCTGGCGCTTGCGCGCGAAGATTCCCAGCGCCACGGCGGCGGCGATCGCCACCAGCAACGTCCAGGGCGTGGCGGCGAAACCCTCCAGGGGCTGCGGGGCCGGCATCACCAGGCCACGCACGTTGAAATAGAACGCCTCGAACAGCGACAGGCTCTGTCGCGGCGAGGGCAGCGAGCGCAATACCGCGAAGTACCAGAACAGGATCTGTACCAGCAGCGGGATGTTGCGGAACACTTCGACGTAGACCGCCGCCAGCTTGGCCAGCAGCCAGTTGGGCGACAGCCGGGCGATGCCCACCGCGAAGCCGATGATCGTCGCGGCAATGACACCCAGCGCCGAGACCAGCAGGGTGTTGAGCAGGCCGATAACGAAGGTGCGACCGTAGGAATCTTCGCTGGAATAGTCGATCAGCGTCTGCGGAATCGAGAAGCCCGCACGCTCACCGAGGAAATCGAAGCCGGTGCGAATGCCCCTGGCCTCGAGGTTGGCCAGCGTATTGTGGATAAGGAAGCCGATGACGACGGCCAGCCCCACGAACAGCGCGATCTGCACCACCAGAGCTCGGATGGCCGGATCACGCCACAGGGGGCCACGCCCGCGCCGGGGAGTGGAGGTGGATGGACGCAACATGGAATGTCTCTACTTCGGGCAGGGTAAATGCACCGCACGCCGAGGCGTGCGGTGCGAGGACATCACATAGCGTTTAGCGAACCGGCGGAGCGTACTGAATGCCGCCGTCCGTCCACAGGGCGTTGATGCCGCGCTCGATTTCCAGCGGCGAATCGGCGCCCACGGTCTTGGCGTAGATCTCGCCGTAGTTGCCCACCTGCTTGATGATGTTGTAGGCCCAGTCGTTGCTCAGGCCGAGCTGCTCGCCGTAACGGCCGTCGACACCCAGCAGGCGTGCGACGTCGGGGTTAGGCGGATTGGCCTTCATGTCATCGACGTTTTCGCTGGTCACGCCCAGTTCCTCGGCGTTGAGCATGGCGAACAGCGACCACTTGACGATGTCGAACCACTGATCGTCGCCCTGGCGCACCACCGGACCCAGCGGCTCCTTGGAGATACGCTCGGGAAGGATCTTGACGCTGGACGGGTCCTGAAGCTGCAGGCGCAGCGCGGCGAGCTGCGAGGAGTCGGAGGTCAGCACGTCGCAGCGACCGCTATCGAAGCCCTGCGAGGTCTGGTCGGAAGTATCGAAGGCGACCTGCTGGAACTGCATGTCGTTGGCCTTGAAGTAATCGGCCATGTTGAGTTCGGTGGTGGTGCCGGACTGCACGCAGATCGAGGCGCCGTCGAGTTCGGTAGCGCTATCGATACCCAGCTCCTTGCGGATCAAGAAGCCCTGACCGTCGTAGAAGCTGACGCCGGCGAAGTTCAGACCCAAGGAGTTGTCGCGGGTCGCGGTCCAGGTGGTATTGCGCGACAGCACGTCGATCTCGCCGGACTGTAGCGCGGTGAAGCGCTCCTTGGCGGTCAGCGGGGTGAAGCTCACGGACTTCGGATCGCCGAACACGGCGGCCGCAACGCCACGACAGACTTCGACGTCGAGCCCCTGCCAGTTGCCATTCTCGTCCGGTGCGGAGAAGCCGGGCAGGCCGGTGCTCACGCCGCAGCGGAATTCGCCGTTACTCTTGACGTCGTCGAGCGTGGCCGCCTGGGCCTGGGAGGCCACAGACGCAGCCAGTACGGCGGCAGGTAGCAGTAACAGGCTCTTGTTCTTATGTCGCATAGTGGAATCAACTCCCTCGCGTTGTCATTTGAGTGCATGCTCAAGCATGGCCTCATAACGCTAGCAAGGAGTGTTCCAACCTGTCGCCTGTTCGCGTTACACCTTCAATCAACGTAGACCCAACGCAGGCGAGCGACGCCGACGCAGCGCCGATGCACCATGAAGTCGCCTTGAGGCTGCGCCGGGCCCCAGCAAGAGGCGGCCCTTTTGCCGGCCCAGGCCCGCTCCGGCCCGGCCCGGCCCGGCCGAGAGCGATTTACCAGCCACCCTAATCGCGGCTCGAGAAGAAACGTTGCCAGGCAGCCAGCACCAACCAGGCGATCAGCGCACCGAGGCCGTTGGCGAGGATATCCAGCCAATCGCCGCCCTGCCGGCCGGGCACCGCCACCTGGGCGAACTCGATCGCCACCCCGTAAATGATGGCCAGCGCGGCCGCCCGCCAGGGGCGCAGCCCCGCCAGGCCGGCGACCAGCGCCAGCGCGGCATAGGCGCTCAGATGGTTGAGCTTGTCCCAGGGCAGGTTCGCGGGCAGTTCCTCGGCCGGCGACAGGCTGCCCCAGGCGATCACCAGGACCACGGCCAGGGTGGCGACCATGGCCAGCCGGCGCCCGTAGCGGCGCAACGGATAGGCCGCCCGTTCAGCCGGCATGGTAAGCCGGGCTGAGTTCGTGGAGCGCATCGAGAAAGGCGCTGACCTGATCGGGCTCGGTGAATTGGCTGATGCCGTGGCCCAGGTTGAAGATATGCCCCGGGCCGGTGCCGTAGCTGTCGAGAATCCGCGCCACCTCGGCGCGAATCGCCGCCGGGCGGGCGAACAGCACGTTGGGGTCGAGGTTGCCCTGCAGCGCCACTCGGTGGCCGACCCGCTCGCGGGCATCGGAAAGCTCGGTGGTCCAGTCCAGGCCCAGCGCATCGGCGCCGCTGGAGGCGATGTGTTCGAGCCACTGGCCGCCGTTCTTGGTGAACAGGATCACCGGCACAGGGCGGCCGTCGTGCTCGCGGTTCAGCCCGGCGACGATCTGCTCCATGTAGCGCAGCGAGAATTCCAGATAGGCCGGCGTCGACAGCGTGCCGCCCCAGGTATCGAAGATCTGCACGACCTGGGCGCCGGCGCGGATCTGCGCGTTGAGATAATCGGTGACCGCCTGGGCCAGCAGGTCGAGCAGCTGATGCATCGCCTCGGGGTTGCCGTAGAGCATGCCCTTGACGTGGCGGAAGTCCTTGCTCGAGGCGCCCTCGACCATGTAGGTGGCGAGCGTCCAGGGACTGCCCGAGAAGCCTATCAGCGGCGCCCGGCCATTGAGTTCGCGACGCACCGCGGTGACGGCGTTCATCACGTAATCGAGATCGCGCTCGGCATCGGGCAGGCTCAGCGCCTCGACCTGGGCCTGGGTGCGCACCGGCTTTTTGAACTTGGGGCCCTCGCCGGTCTCGAAATACAGCCCCAGGCCCATGGCGTCGGGGATGGTCAGAATGTCGGAAAACAGGATCGCGGCGTCCAGCGGATAGCGCTCGAGCGGCTGCAGGGTCACCTCGCAGGCCCGCGCGGTGTCGCGACACAGATCCATGAAGCTGCCGGCCTCGCCGCGCACCCGGCGGTACTCGGGCAGGTAACGCCCGGCCTGGCGCATCATCCATACCGGGGTGCGATCCACCGGCTGGCGGGCCAGGGCGCGAAGAAGACGGTCGTTGTGAAGTTCCATCGGGCTCTCGTCGACTCGTGAGTTTGCGCCATTGTAGCGGATGGTCGGGCATCCGACGTCCCCTGCATATGGGTGCCCCTCGAGGCGCGCGGCTGATGAGCCATGGCCGCTATCCTGCTATCATGGGTCGTTTCCATCGGCGGGCGCTGGTGCCCGCCGGTTCGCAGTCGAGGATCATCGTGACGATACGCTTCATCGCCGCCTCCCAACTGCCCACGCCCTGGGCCACCTTCACCATGCACGGCTTCGAGGACGAAGCGACGGGCAAGGATCATATCGCCCTGACGCTGGGCGACGTGTCGATCGGCGAGGCGGTGCTCGGCCGCGTGCATTCGGAATGCCTGACCGGCGATGCGCTGTTCTCGATGCGCTGCGACTGCGGCTACCAGCTCCAGGAAGCGCTCAAGCGCATCGCCGCCGAGGGCCGCGGCGTGCTGCTCTACCTGCGCCAGGAAGGCCGCGGCATCGGCCTGCTCAACAAGATCCGTGCCTATCACCTGCAGGATCAGGGCTACGATACCGTCGAGGCCAACGAGCACCTGGGGTTCGGCGCCGACCTGCGCCGCTACGACCTGTGCGTGCCGATGCTCGAGCACCTCGGCGTGCGTTCGCTGAAGCTGATGACCAACAATCCGCGCAAGGTCGACGCCCTGACCCGCGACGGCGTGACCATCAGCGAGCGGCTGGCGCTGACCACCGGCCGCAACCCGCACAATGAACACTATCTGTCGACCAAGGCCGGCAAGCTCGGCCACCTAATGGCGCTGGAGGATTTCACCCCGGCGGGCGACGTGGAGAACCGGCGCAAGCCCTGAAGCCGGGCTTGCCGCGTTTCTGGATCTGACGAGGAGCCAAGGCGATGCCCCATCCCCGTTTGCGCAACGCGACCGACCATACCGACGAAGACGACGTCTACAGCCTGCTCGAGGAGTTGCTGCACAGCATCAGTCACGGCATCGGCGCGATCCTCGCGCTGATCGGCATGGTGGTGCTGATCGCGCTGGCCAGTCTCGCGGCCCACGTCGACCCCTGGAAGATCGTCGGCGTCAGCCTCTACGGCGCGACCCTGGTGCTGCTTTATACTGCCTCGACGCTCTACCACGGCGTGCGCCGGCCTCGCCTCAAGCGGGCATTCAAGGTTGTCGACCACTGCGCGATCTATGCGCTGATCGCCGGCACCTACACACCCTTCCTGTTGGTCAACCTGCGCGGCCCGCTGGGCTGGACGCTGTTCGCCATCATCTGGACGCTGGCGATCGGCGGCATCGCCCTCAAGCTGATCTGGCCGCATCGCTTCGGCGTGCTGCGGGTGGCGGTCTACCTGGTGATGGGCTGGTTGATCGTGATCGCCGCCGATGCCATGGGCAGCCATCTCTCCGATACCAGCATCGCGCTGCTGGTCGCCGGTGGCATCACCTACACGCTGGGCGTGGTGTTCTACGCGATCCGGGCGATCCCCTTCCACCACGCCATCTGGCACCTGTTCGTGCTCGGTGGCAGCGTGTGTCACTACTTCGCGGTGTATACCGCGGTGCTCTCGCCCCAGGCCTGAGCGTGCTCCGAGTCCTGAGTGCAGCCGGCTCAGGACTCCAGCAGCCGTGCGCCGGGGCCCTCTTCGCCCAGCACATCGCCGGGATTGCGCAGCGGACAGGCCTCCATCGACAGGCAGCCGCAGCCGATGCAGCCGTCGAGTTGGTCGCGCAGCCGCTCCAGGCGCCGGATGCGCGCGTCGAGCTGGGCGCGCCAGTTGGCCGACAGCCGCTGCCAGTCCGCTGCGCTGGGACTGCGCCAGGCCGGCAGCGCCTGCAACGCCTCGCCTATCTCGTCCAGCGGCACGCCGGTGCGCTGGGCGACCTTGATGATCGCCACGCGGCGTAGCACGTCGCGCGCGTAACGGCGCTGATTGCCGGCGTTGCGGCGACTCGCGATCAGCCCCTTGGCCTCGTAGAAGTGCAGCGTCGACACCGCCACCCCGCAGCGCGCGGCCACCTCGCCCACCGACAGTTCGCGTTTGCGCGGCTTGAATCGATCCATTCGCGACCCCCTTGACCTCAAGTTTACTTGAGGTTCTAGAGTAATCGGCGACCGTTCGCAACCCGAGGTGCCGCCGCATGACTGCCCCGCTCGCTCTCACCATGATTCTCGGTGGC
Organism: Halomonas sp. HP20-15; assembly: GCF_033446685.1. NCBI lineage: Bacteria > Pseudomonadati > Pseudomonadota > Gammaproteobacteria > Oceanospirillales > Halomonadaceae > Halomonas > Halomonas sp. HP20-15. The sequence goes on from NZ_JAWQLY010000002.1 coordinate 54,078, forward strand.
GCTCCGCCCACGCAATTCCGCGACCGCGTGGTGCGCTGGGTGGCCCGCCAACTGCGAGATCGCGACCAACTGGCAGTCACGCTGCTCGATTGCGTCCACGACTCACCGCAACTGCCGACCGAGGCCATCGCCGCAAGGCTCGACGTCGCCGATGGATTCCTGGTCCTCACGCCGGAGTACACTCGGGGCGACCCGATGACGTTGGAACGCTTGCTGGATGCCATCGACGCCCCCTGGGCCGGCAAGCCGGTCGCGTTGATCGGCTACGGCGGCGACTCGGGCGGCGAGCGGGCCGTGGCCCGCCTGCAGGAACGTTTCGTCGCCCGCCGCGCACTGGCACTGCCCGAGCCGCTATGCTGTGCCGATGCCTATGGCCGTTTCGGCCTGCATGGCGCGCTGTACGCCTCGCTCGGCGAGCCGCTGCGCCTGGCCCGGCTCATCGCCCGACTCGAGCTCTGCGCCCGTGCGCTGAGGGCAGCCCGCAGCGCACGGCCCGCTTCCGTCGATACGCTCCGGCGATAGTGTCGGGCTATTTGCAACCGGTCGCCATCCAAGCCGTGCCCCAAGCCGGCAATCATCACCAAGGACAGGATCCGCCATGTTTCGCTGGTTCGAAAACCGTCTCGATCCCTTCCCCGCCGAGGAACCGGGCCGCCCGCCCGCCTCGCTGGTCGCCTTCTGCCTGCATTATACCCGCGGCGCCTGGCCCTACCTGACTGCCTCGGCGCTGCTGATCGCGCTGATCGCGGTCACCGAGGTGTGGATCTTCGGCTTCCTGGGCAACATCGTCGACTGGCTGTCCAGCCAGCAGCGCGAGACCTTCCTCGCCGACCAGGGCTGGAAGCTCGCCGGCATGGCGCTGTTGATCCTGGTCGGGCTGCCGTCGATGGTGCTGGCGCATTCGCTGATCAACCAGCAGACGCTGATGGGCAACTATCCGATGCGTATCCGCTGGCTGGGCCACCGCTACCTGCTCAAGCAGTCGCTGGGCTTCTATCAGGACGAGTTCGCCGGGCGCATCGCCACCAAGCTGATGCAGACCTCGCTGGCAGTGCGCGAGTGCGTGATCAAGCTGATCGACGTGCTCAACTACGTCAGCGTGTACTTCCTGGGTACGCTGGTGCTGGTGGGTCTCGCCGACTGGCGGCTGGCAATGCCATTGGCGGCCTGGCTGGTCGGCTACCTGCTGCTGCTCTACTACTTCATTCCGCGCCTCGGGCGCGTCTCCAAGGCCCAGGCCGACGCCCGCTCGCAGATGACCGGACGGCTGGTCGACAGCTACACCAACATCCAGACCGTCAAGCTGTTCTCCCACGCCCGGCGCGAGGCGAGCTTCGCCCGCCAGGGCATGGCCGGCTTCCTGACCACGGTGCACGGCCAGATGCGCCTGGTCACCGGGCTCTACGGCGCGCTCTACGCGCTCAATGCGCTGCTGCTGTTCGCCATGGGCGCGCTGGCGATCGGGCTGTGGCTCGGCGAATCGGTGAGCATCGGCGCGGTGGCCGTGGCGCTGGGTCTGGTGCTGCGGCTGTCGGGCATGTCGCAGTGGATCATGTGGGAGGTCTCGGCGCTGTTCGAGAACGTCGGCACGGTGCAGGACGGCATCGCCACACTGTCGCTGCCCCACCACGTCGAGGACGCCGAAGAGGCCGTGGCGCTGAGCGTGCCCCACGGGGCGATCGTCTTCGAGCGCATTCGCTTCCACTACGGCAAGGGCAGCGGGGTGATCGACGAGCTGAGCCTGACGATCCGCCCCGGCGAGAAGATCGGCCTGGTCGGCCCGTCGGGGGCCGGCAAGTCGACACTGGTCAGCCTGCTGCTACGTTTTCACGACCTGGAGGGCGGACGCATCCACATCGACGGCCAGGATATCGCCCGGGTCACCCAGGAGAGCCTGCGCGCGCAGATCGGCATGGTCACCCAGGACACCTCGCTGCTGCATCGCTCGGTGCGCGACAACCTGCTCTACGGCCGGCCCGACGCCGATTCGGCGATGGTCGACGCGGCGGTACGCCAGGCCCACGTGGCGAGCTTTCTCGACGAGCTGCGCGACATCCACGGCCGCCGCGGCCTGGAGGCCCACGTCGGCGAACGCGGGGTCAAGCTCTCGGGCGGCCAGCGCCAGCGCATCGCCATCGCCCGGGTGATGCTCAAGGATGCGCCGATCCTGATCCTCGACGAGGCCACCTCGGCGCTGGATTCCGACGTCGAGGCGGCGATCCAGGAAAACCTCGAGACGCTGATGGCCGACAAGACGGTGATCGCCATCGCCCACCGGCTGTCGACCATCGCCGCCATGGACCGCTTGGTGGTCATGGATGGCGGGCGGATCGTCGAGCAGGGCAGCCATGCCGAACTGATCGCCCGCGACGGGCTCTATGCGCGGCTGTGGCGCCGCCAGTCGGGTGGCTTCCTGGATGCCGAGGCGACGCGGGCCAGCGTCGCCGCACCGTCGAGCTGAGCGACAGCGCCGGCGTCAGGCCAGCCGCGCCTGGGCGTCCTGTTCGCGGGTGATCGCCGCGACCACGGCCGGGCGCGCCAGGCAACGCTCGCGATACGCCTCCAGGCCGGCGGGCAGCGGCTGCTCGAAGGCGCGCGCCCACTCCAGGGTATGGCCGATGAACACGTCCGCCAGGCTGAAGGTCTCGCCGAACAGCCACTCCTCGCCATCGAAGCGCCGCGCCAGGGCCTTGAGCGCCTGCGCGAGTTCCCACTGTGCGGTGGGCAGGATCGCCGGCACACGCTGTGCCTCGGGCAGAGCGAAGCAATGCTTGGCCATGGTCCACAGCGGCTGCTCGAGTTCGGTGGTGGCGAAACTCAGCCATTGATCGACCCGGGCGCGGGCGCCGGTCTCGGTGGGCAGCAGCCGTCCCGGCTGGTAGCGCTCGGCCAGGTAGCGGGCGATCGCCGCCGACTCGAACAGCGTCAGGCCGTCATCGACCAGTACCGGCACCTTGCCGAACGGATGACGGCGCAGGTGCGCCTCCTGGCGACCGGCGCCGCTCGCCAGGTCGATGCATTCGCAGGCGTAGTCGAGCTCGAGTTCCTCGAGCGTCCAGGCGATGCGCAGCGAGCGGCTGCGCGGATATCCGTAGAGGGTGATCATGGGCGTGGCTCCGGGATTGATCCTCGCAGTCTAGGTCATCGACGGCCCGGCGGGATCACTCGCCGACGCGAGCCGCCATCCGGCGGATGAGCGCCGCGGTTTCATCGGGGCGGGTGAGCGGCAGCATGTGGCCCGCATCGGGCAGTATCTCCACGCTCAGGCCGGGCACCTTGTCCCGCATGGCCGTGCCGTGGCGTGTCGGGGCGAGGATCGCGTCGCGCTCGCCGAACAGGATCGCCGCCGGCAGGCGCAGCTCATGATAGCGGCGAACCAGGGGCGGCAAGTCGTTCTCGAGTGTCATCAGGTCGGTCGAGTTGGCATAGAAGGCTTGCGGGCGCAGCGCCAGCAGGCCACCGCCGCGCAGCGCGAAGTCGGCGGGCACCGGCTCGGGGGCGAAGATCCCGGCGAGCATGCGCGCTGCATAGCGCAGGCCGAGCGGCACGGCAAAGGTGTCGGCCACGAAGCGTCGCCAGCGCGGCGAGCGGATCGCCATACCGCGAAAGGCCGGGGGCACCTCGGATTCCTGGGCGGTCAACGGCGCCAGCAGTGCCAGGCCCGCCACCTCGTCGGGGTAGTCCTCGGCCAAGGCCAGTGCCACCGCGCCGCCCAAGGAATGGCCGACCAGCAATGGCCGTTCGACGCCCAGTGCATGCCAGGCATCGCGAATCTGCCGCGCCTGGGCGGCAAGGCCGGCACCGTTTGCGCCACGCTCGGAGTAACCCGATCCGGGCCGGTCCACGGCGATTACATGGAAGTCGTCGGCCAACCGCTCGGTCAGGGCGTAGGTGAAGTGCTGCAGCTGTCCGCCCAACCCGTGAATCAGCACCAGCGGCGGCCCCTGGCCGGCCTCGACGAGATGCACGCGTCCCCCGGGCGTATCGACGAAGCGCCCCGCCGGCGGTACGTCGGCCTCGGCACGGCGGGCGACACGTACGCTGAAGCGACGCAATCCCCACAGGCCCAGCGCGATGGCCATCAGCAGGACGACGCCTAGCGCCAACAGGATGCTGTCCATGCGTGCTCTCCTCGAGCGCTTCGATCAATCAATGCGACCCGGTGCCACGTTGCGTCCGGCGCGGCGGCGTCCGGCGCGGCGGCGCCCCGCTCAGGCGCCGGCGGCGCGGGCTTGCTTGATCTGGTCGTAGGCGTGGGTAATCTCGCGGGTCCGCGCCTCGGCGACCTCGCGCATGCTCTCGGGCAGGCCCTTGCCGGCCAGCTTGTCGGGATGATTCTGGCTCATCAGCCGGCGATAGGCGCGCTTGAGTTCGGCATCGCTGGCATCGCGCTCGACGCCGAGCACTCGATAGGCGTCCGTCAGGGCCTGCCCTGACGGCGGCCCGCCACCCGCCTGGCCGGCCTCGCCGCGCAGCATCGCCTCGATCTGGGCGATCTCGGCCTCGCTGCAACCCAGCCCGCGGGCCACGCGCAGCAGCATGTCGTGCTCGGCGGGGTCGAGCTTGCCATCGGCGGCGATCGCCGACAGCTGAACCTGCAGGAACACCTGCAGCAGCGCACGCTGCCCGCGGGTGATGCGACGCACCTCGGCGAGCTCGGCGTCGAGATCGAAATCGTCGGCCTTGCCGCGCTCGAAGGCGTCGCGCGCGCGGTTGCGCATGTCGCCGCTCATGCGCATGCGCGTGAACAGCGTCTCGGCGACCTGGACCTCGGCATCGCTGACCTGGCCGTCGGCCTTGCAGAGGCAGCCCATCACCGCGAAGGTCGAATCCAGAAACTGCGACTGCAATTGGGCGACCCGGGCGACGCCGATGCCCCGCGCCAGGCGCCGGCCGAGCCAGTAGCCCAGCATTGCGCCGATCAACAGCCCCGGCCAGCGGCCGATCATATACCCCAGAATCGCCCCGATCAGGATCGCCATGGTGTCCTCGTGTGCTGTGTCAGGCGCGTATACGCCGGATTAGGATGGCTGGTGGTCGCCCAGGCGCCGGCGAATCGACGCCTCGATGCCGGCGACGTCGAGACCGCAGGACTTAAGCAGCTCGCCGGGCTTGCCGTGTTCGACGAAGGCATCGGGCAGGCCCAGGTTGAGCAACGCCACCTGCACGCCCTCGGCGGCCAGCAGTTCGTTGACGCCGCTGCCGGCGCCGCCGGCGATCGCGTTCTCCTCGAGGGTCACGATCAGCCGATGATCGCGCGCCGCGTCGAGGATCGCCTGACCGTCCAGCGGCTTCACCGAGCGCATGTTGATATGCGTGGCGTCGAGACGCTCGGCGACCTCGCCGGCAGGACCGTTGAGGCTGCCGAAGGCCAGCAGGGCGACGTCGCCGTTGCCCTGGCGGCGAGGCTCGGCGCGGCCGATCTCGATGGTTTCCAGGCTCTCGGGCAACGCCGTGCCGGGGCCCTTGCCGCGCGGGTAGCGTACCGCCGCGGGACCTTCGTGGTGATAGGCGGTGCTCAGCATCGCCCGGCATTCGGCCTCGTCGGCGGGCGCCAGGATCACCATTCCCGGCACGCAGCGCAGGTAGGATAGATCCAGCGCGCCGTGGTGGGTCGGTCCATCCTCGCCGACCAGCCCGGCGCGGTCGATGGCGAAGGTCACGTCGAGGTGCTGCACGGCGATGTCGTGAATCAGCTGGTCATAGCCACGCTGCAGGAAGGTCGAATAGATCGCCACCACCGGCTTCATGGCCTCGCAGGCGAAACCGGCGGCCAGGGTCAGCGCGTGCTGCTCGGCGATCGCCACGTCGTAGTAGCGCTCGGGATATTCCTTGGAGAAGCGCACCAGGTCGGAGCCTTCGCGCATCGCCGGGGTGATGCCGATCAGCCGCGCATCGACGGCGGCCATGTCGCACAGCCAGTCGCCGAACACGTTGCAATACTTGCGTGGCTTGGCCTTGGGCAAGGCGGCGCCCTGTTCGATCGGCGCCTGAGTCTCGATCTCGGGCGGCGGCGCGGGCTCCTTCTCGAGCTTGGTGATGGCGTGATAGCCGATCGGGTCGGCTTCGGCCGGGCGGAAGCCCTTGCCCTTGCGGGTCTTGATGTGCAGGAACTGCGGGCCGTCGAGGTCGCGCAGGTTGCGCAGGGTCTGCGTGAGCCCGGCCAGGTCATGGCCGTCGATCGGCCCGATGTAGTTGAAGCCCATCTCCTCGAACAGCGTCGCCGGGCTGACCATGCCCTTCATGTGCTCCTCGGTGCGCCGCGCCAGCTCGAGCGCGCCGGGCAGCCGCGAGAGCACCTTCTTGCCGCCCTCGCGCACGCTGATGTAGGTCTTGCTGGAGAAGATGTGCGCCAGGTAGCTGGCCATGCCGCCGACGTTCTCGGAGATCGACATCTCGTTGTCGTTGAGCACCACCAGCAGGTTGGCGTCGACGTGGCCGGCGTGGGCCAGCGCCTCGAAGGCCATCCCGGCGGTCAGCGCGCCGTCGCCGATCACCGCGCACACCCGGCGCTTCTCGCCGCGGGTGCGGGCGGCCAGCGCCATGCCCAGTGCGGCGCTGATCGAGGTGCTCGAATGGCCGACGCCGAAGGTGTCGTACTCCGACTCGTCGCGCTTGGGGAACGCCGCCAGCCCGCCGAACTGGCGGATGCTGTGCATCGCCTCGCGGCGCCCGGTGAGGATCTTGTGCGGATAGGCCTGGTGGCCGACGTCCCAGACCACCCGGTCGTGGGGCGTGTCGAGGACGTGATGCAGGGCGATGGTCAGCTCGACCACGCCCAGCCCGGCGCCGAAGTGACCACCGCTGCAGCCGACGCTGTAGAGCAGGTAGGCGCGCAGTTCATCGGCCAGCTCGTCGAGCTGGCCAGCGCTCATGGCGCGCAGCGCGGCCGGCGTATCGATGGTGTCGAGCAACGGCGTTGCCGGGCGCTCGACAGGAATCTCGTCGAACAGCTTCATAAAGGCTCTTTAGTAGTCGCGCTCGATCATGTAGCGGGCGAGGCCGGCCAACGGCTCGCCGGCCTCGCCCAGCGGGGCGATCACGGCCAGCGCCTCGGCGAGCAGCTCGTTGGCCTTGGCCCGGGCCGCCTCGAGGCCCATCAGGGCCGGATAGGAGGGCTTGGCGCGGGCGGCGTCGGCGCCCGAGGCCTTGCCGAGCGTCACGGTATCGCCGGTGACGTCGAGGATGTCGTCGTGGATCTGGAAGGCCAGGCCGATGGCGCTGGCGTAACGCTCCAGGTGCTGCAGCCGCGGGTCGCTCATCGGCACCGCCGTCAACCCGCCGAGCAGCACCGCGGCACGGATCAGTGCCCCGGTCTTGTAGCGGTGGATCTCGGCCAGTGCGTCGGCGTCGATGCTACCGCCGACGACGCCCAGGTCGAGCGCCTGGCCGGCGACCATGCCGTCGCGGCCGGCGGCCTGGGCGAGCACGCGGATCATCGCCGCCAGCCGCCCATGGCCGGCATCGGCCAGCCACTCGAAGGCCAGCGTCTGCAGTGCATCGCCGGCGAGAATCGCGGTGGCCTCGTCGAAGGCCTTGTGCACCGTGGGCTGGCCACGCCGCAGGTCGTCGTCGTCCATCGCCGGCAGGTCGTCGTGGACCAGCGAATAGGCATGGATCAGCTCGATCGCCACTGCGGCGGGGTCGAGCGCTTCGTCGTCGGCGCCCAGCGCGCGCCCGGCGGTATACACCAGTACCGCACGCAGGCGCTTGCCGTTGCCCAGCACGGCGTAGCGCATCGCCGCCTCGAGCCGGTCGGCGGGCGTGTCGCGATGGTCGAAGAGCTCCTCGAGCTCGGCATTGATGCGCGCCTGGTCGGCACTCAGGCGCAGCGGCCATTCCATGGTTTCATCGATCATTGCCGCTCTCCGAGGGCGAGTTGGGAGCCGTGAACGGCGTCGCTTCGAAGCGGCCGTCGGGCTGTTCGACCAACGCCTGGACCTTGAGCTCGGCAGCATCGAGCCGGCGCTGGGCGTCGCGGGTCAGCCGTACGCCCTGCTCGAAGGCCGCCAGCGACGCTTCCAGCGTCAGCTCTCCGGCTTCCAGCTCGCCGACCAGCGCCTCGAGCCGCTCCAGGGTGGCGGCGAAATCCTCGGGCGGCGCCTCGCTATCCACGGGCGCTGCGGGGTGCTTGTCTGCCATGCCGTCGTTCTCGCTCATCGAAACGGGCCGCGCCCTTGCGGCCGGCCCGCACGGGTCAGGGTCTGGGCGGACAGTATACACGCTGTGCAACGGGGTGCCTGCCCCGACGCGGCCTGCAGGCGATGCCGCGACCCGGCCCCATCAATCGCGCTCATGGTCAAGCTGCGGCATTTTCATCGTCGCCCGCCGACGCTGTGCTACGATAGGCGCCCTGTTGCGCTACCCCTTGCCTGGCTTGGCCTGCCGCCCGGTCGCAGCCTCTTCCAGCCGGAGCCAACGGGTCGCTTTCCCACCAACGAGCGCGTCGTCAGCGACGAAAAGGGTTGAACCGACAATGGCCAAGACGTCCCTGGACAAGAGCAAGATCAAGATCCTGCTGCTTGAGGGCATTCATCAGTCGGCGGTGGATAACTTCCTGAACGCCGGTTACACCAATATCGAGCACCTGCAGACCTCGCTGGACGAGGCAACGCTGATCGACAAGATCCGCGACGTCCACTTCATCGGCATCCGTTCGCGCACCCAGCTCAACGAGCGGGTGTTCGCCGCCGCCGAGAAGCTGACCGCGGTGGGTTGCTTCTGCATCGGCACCAACCAGGTCGATCTCGAGGCCGCCCTGGCGCGCGGGATTCCGGTGTTCAACGCGCCCTACTCCAACACGCGCTCGGTGGCGGAACTGGTGCTGGCCGAGTCGATCATGCTGCTGCGCGGGATTCCCGAGAAGAGCGCCCGCGCGCACCAGGGCGGCTGGCTGAAGTCGGCCAAGAACTCACACGAGGCGCGTGGCAAGACGCTGGGCATCATCGGTTACGGCAACATCGGCGCCCAGTTGTCGGTACTCGCCGAGTCGGTCGGCCTCGACGTGATCTTCTACGACACCATCACCAAGCTGGGCATGGGCAACGCCCGCCAGGTCGGTAGCCTGCAGGAACTGCTGGCGCGCGCCGACGTGGTCAGCCTGCACGTCCCCGACGTACCCTCGACGCGCTGGATGATCGGCAAGGAACAGCTGGCGCTGATGAAGCAGGGCAGCATCCTGATCAACGCCTCGCGCGGCAGCGTGGTGGTGATCGAGGAGCTCGCCGAGGCGCTCAGGAGCGGCCGGCTGCTCGGCGCGGCGATCGACGTCTTCCCGGTCGAGCCCAAGGGCAACGCCGAGGAATTCGTCTCGCCGCTGCGCGGGCTCGAGAACGTGATCCTCACCCCGCACATCGGCGGCTCGACCCTCGAGGCCCAGGAGAACATCGGCATCGAGGTCGCCGAGAAGCTGATCACCTATTCCGACAACGGCACCACCATCACCTCGGTCAACTTCCCCGAGGTGGCGCTGCCCGCCCACCCGGACAAGCATCGCCTGCTGCACATCCACGAGAACGTGCCCGGGGTGCTCTCCGAGATCAACCGCGTGCTGTCCGAGAACGGCATCAATATCGCCGGCCAGTTCCTGCAGACCAACCAGCAGGTCGGCTACGTAGTGGTCGACGTCGACAAGGCCTACGGCGCCAAGGCGCTGGAGGCGATCAAGCATGTCGATCACACGCTGCGGACCCGTGCGCTCTATTCGGAGACGAACTACGAGGAGTAGACCCGTCGCTCGGATTTCGGCCTTGCCCATTCGCCCCGGCATGCTTCATGCCGGGGTTTTTAATTGCCGCTCGGTTATCGAGATTGTCCTTGCGTATCTGCAGGTTACATTTGCGCTTTTTTAAGTACGCGGAATAGCATTCAGGGGTCTGTCTGACTACGTTAGGAGCATAAGAAGCAGGGAACGCAGTCGCTAATCGCTTCTTTCCAACGTTGCCATGGAGGCACCAGATGAAAAGGAATGTGTTCATCCCCGCGCTGGAGGAACAGCAGCGCATCGAGCTCGAGACGTTACGCAACACCGATGAGCTTTCATTTCATGGCTTGCTGGATATCCCCACGCTGATCGAGCCGACGTCGTTGCGCTTCAATCAGGTGCTGGCCAAGGCGCGCCAGGAGTTGAACGAACTCAAGCAGTTCACCGGCAGCGTCGATGCGATCATCGCCCACTGGGACTTCCCCACCAGCGTGCTGGTACCGATCCTGTGCCGGGAATACGACATCCCCGCGCCGTCGCTGGAAAGCGTGCTCAAGTGCGAACACAAGTACTGGAGCCGCCTGGAACAGCAGAAGGTGATCCCCGAGATGGTACCGGCCTTCTGCAGCGTCGACCCCTTCGCCGATAATCCCCTCGAGCAGGTGACTCTGGACTACCCGTTCTGGCTCAAGCCGGTCAAGGCGTTCTCGTCCCAGCTCGGCTTCAAGATCGAGAACGAAGAGCAGTTCCACGCCGCCATCGAAGAGACGCGTGACAAGATTCGCCATTTCGGCGAGCCGTTCAACGAGGCGCTGGAGCATGCCGACCTGCCACCGGAAATCCATCATGCCGACGGCAATACCTGCATCGCCGAGCAGATCATCAGCGGTACGCAGGGCGCCCCCGAGGGCACGATGTACCGCGGGGAGTTCAACGTCCACGGGGTGTTCGACCAGCCCAAGGACGAGGGCGAGGAGATGTGGGGTCGACTCGAGTACCCTTCCAGCATGCCGGAGCGCATACAGCGCCAGATGATCGACGCCAGCCGGCGCTTCCTCGAGCACATCGGCTACGACAACGGCTGTTTCAACGCCGAGTTCATGTGGGACGAGGAGCAGGATCAACTATGGCTGGTCGAGTTCAATACGCGGATCTCCCAGTCTCATAGCGAGATGTTCATCATGGTCGACGGCATGTCGAACCATGAAGTGGCGATCGATATAGCGCTGGGCCAGCGCCCCTCCATGGCCAACCGCCAAGGCCCCTACGCGGTGGCGGCCAAGTGCCTCATTCCGCACGAACGCAAGGATGGCATCGTCAGGCGCGTACCCAGCCTGAAAGAACTCGATGCGCTGCGCGACCGCTTCCCGGGCACCAAGGTGCGGCTGAGTGTCGAGTCCGGCATGCGCCTGAGCGAGCTGCCCAACCAGGACAGCTACTCCTATCACATCGGCACCATCTACCTGGGCGCGGATACCCACGAGCAGATCAAGGAGCACTATCACGCCTGCCTCGAGGCGCTGCACTTCGAGTTCGACCCCGTCGCCGACGAGCGACCGCCAATGGATGGCGACAATTCCCCGTCGGTGAATTTATCCGCATAAAGGAGGACCGATGGAGACGGTGACTTCGTATCCTTATGACGTCCAGATCATCGAGAATACCTTTATCACCATGCGCGACGGCGCGAAGCTGGCCGCACGCATCTGGCTACCGGAAGGCGCCGAACGCCAGCCGGTACCCGCCATCATGGAGTACATCCCCTATCGCAAGCGCGACCTGACCCGCGGACGCGATGCCAACAACCATGACTACCTGGCCGGTCACGGCTATGCATGCGTGCGCATCGACATGCGCGGCAGCGGCGATTCGGACGGCGTCGTCGTCGACGAATATACCCAGCAGGAACAGGAGGATGGCGTCGACGCCATCGCCTGGATCGCCGAGCAGCCCTGGTGCAACGGCAACGTCGGCATGATGGGCATCTCCTGGGGCGGCTTCAATAGCCTGCAGGTCGCGGCGCGGCGCCCACCGGCATTGAAGGCGATCATGACGATCTGTTCGAGCGACGATCTCTACGCTGACAACATGCATTACATGGGCGGTTGCCTGCTGGGCGACAACCTCTCGGAGGCGACCGTCATGTTCGCCTTCAACAGCCTGCCGCCGGATCCCCAGATCGTCGGCGACCGCTGGCGCGAGATGTGGTTCGAGCGACTCAAGGGCAGCGGCCTGTGGCTCGATGACTGGCTGGCCCACCAGCGGCGCAGCGACTACTGGAGCCGAAGCTCGGTCTGCGAGGACTATTCGGCGATCCAGTGTCCGGTGTATGCCGTGGGCGGCTGGGCCGACGGCTTCACCAATACCGTGTTTCGCCTGCTCGAGCACCTCGACGTACCGCGCAAGGGGCTGATCGGCCCCTGGGGTCACAAGTATCCCCATCAGGGTATCCCCGGACCGGCGATCGGCTTCCTCCAGGAGAGCCTCAAGTGGTGGGATTACTGGCTCAAGGGCCAGGAGACCGGGGTGATGGAGGGGCCCATGTTGCGCGCCTGGCTGCAGGACAGCATGCCGCCGCATACCTCCTACGAGGACCGCCCCGGGCGCTGGATCGGCGAGCCCAGTTGGCCGTCGCCCAATATCGCGGAGAAGCGCTACCCGCTGGGGCGCGACACCATCGGCGCCAGCGAGGACGACAACCTGCCCGACGCGGAAGTCTCGGTTCAGTCGCCCGTGAGCGTCGGCGTATCGGCCGGCAAGTGGTGCTCCTACGCCGCCACGCCGGATCTACCCGGCGACCAGCGCGAAGACGACGGCGGCTCGCTGGTGTTCAAGAGCCAGACACTGGAAGAGCCCCTCGAGATCGTCGGGCGCCCGGTGGTCGAACTGGAAGTGTCGCTCGACAAGCCGCTGGGCATGATCGCGGTGAGGCTCTCCGATGCCGCCCCCAGCAGCAAGTCCACCCGCGTGACCTATGGCCTGCTCAACCTGGCGCACCGCGACAGCGATGCCAATCCCGAGCCGCTGGAGCCCGGCAAGCGCTATCGCGTGAGGGTCGAACTCAACGGCATGGCGCACTGCTTCCCCGCCGGCCACCAGTTGCGGGTCTCGGTCTCGACCTCCTACTGGCCACTGGCCTGGACACCCCCCGAACCGGCGCTGCTGACCGTGTACACCAGCAACAGCGCGCTGGTGCTGCCGGAGCGCGCTCACCAGGAAGCCGACGCCGCATTGCACCCCTTCGAGCAACCCGAGCAGGCGCCCGCGGTGAAAACCACCCGGCTCGAGCCCAGTCAGCACAACTGGTGCGTGCACCGCGACCTCGCCAACAACCTGTCGACGCTCGAAGTCATCAACGACCAGGGCGGCTTTCGCCTCGACGAGATCGGTACCGAGATCCGCCGCAGCACCCGCGAGTGGTATTCCTGCCAGGACGACAACTACACCTCGGCGCGCGGCGAGACCTATACCGAACGTGGTTTCAAGCGCGACGACTGGGACATCCAGGTCATCACCCGCACGGTGCTGACCTGCGACGAGAAGGATTTCTTCATCCACGCCCAGCTCGACGCCTTCGAGGAGGGCTATCGCATCTACTCGCAGAACTGGGACCGGACCATCCCCAGGGACCATATCTAGGCGTTATCCGATCCACTCTCCTCGCGCATGCTCCAAGCATGCTTGTTTGCCCCCGCCCCCCGGGGGCTTTTTATGCCGCCGCCGACGGGCCAGCGTCGACGGTCTTGGCGAATCCGGGCTGGCCGTTCAGAACTCGACCCCCACCCCGGCGTAGAAGGTGCGCCCCGGCGCGGTGTCGAAGTAGCGCTCGTTGCTCGCATTGATCAGTAGATTGGCGTAGTGCTCGCGATCGAAGAGATTGCGCACCCCCACATAGCCGGTGAGCAGCGTGTCACCGCCGAGCCGCCAGCCATCGCCGGCACGCAGGTTGACCAGCCAATAATCGTCGACCTCGACCTGGTTGGCGTCGTCCGCCACCATGTCGCCGACATACTGCGTCTCGAGCGTCGCGAAGCGCTCATCGAGGCCCTGCCAGGTGAGTTGGTTGTTCCAGGTCTGCTCCGGCAGGCCGGGTATGCGATTGCCGTCGTAGTCGTTGCCGTTGGCGGCGTAATCCTCGAATTCGTAACGCGCCAGCGTCAATGCGCTATCAACGCGCCAGGCGGGGGTAAACTGCCAGCCCAGCGAGGCTTCGACTCCTTCATGCCGACTCTTGCCGGCATTGCGGTAGTAGGTCTTCCCGGCGGCATTCTCGTAAGCGATCAGGGAATCGCGCACGCGGGTCGAAAACAGCGCAACGTCGTAATCCAGGCCATAGGCGAAATTGCCGCGCAGGCCGATTTCCCGATTCCAGGCCTTCTGCGGCTCGATGTCGGGGTTGAAGCCACCGCCGCCGTATGGGTTGGCAAATTCGGAAAACGTCGGCGTCTCGTAGGAGGTGCCCGTGGACAGATAGAACTGATGGGTGGGCAGGTATCGGAAACTCAGGCCGGCACTGCCGCTCCACTGATCGAAGGTACGCTCGCCGCTGCCGTCCCCGCCATCGCTCAAGAGCTGGTCGTCGATATCGAACCTCACCCGGTCGTAGCGGGTACCCAGCGAGAGCGTCCAGCGCTCGGTCAGATCCAGATCGCCCTGGACGAACGCGCCGATGGAGGTGGCCTTCTGCGTTTCGTCCTGGCTGCGGCGCACGTGCTCGCCGTCGATCAGCACGTCGTCGCTATGACGATCGTCGACCTGGCGTGCCACGTCGATACCGGTCATGTAGCGCAGCGGCAGGCCGCCGAGTTCCAGCGCCTGATGGTACTCGGCGCTGCCGCCGTAATAGTCGCGATCGTAGGCGACGTAGTTCTGAACGTCGGTTATCGAGGGGCTGCCGCCCGCAAAGGCCAGCTGCTGCTGATAGTCGCGGTGCAGATAAAACCCCTTGAGGTAGAACTCGCCGGGGCCGGCGGAGAGATCCTCGTACTGCAGCCCGATCACCTGCTGATCGACCTCCTGCCCGGCGTCGATGCGCTCGGGGGAATAGTCGTAGAAGCCTTCGCTGTCGATCGTGCCTTCACGATCTTCTCGGACCAGCTCCCGGGTCATTCCACCCGGATCCTCGGCGGAGGGGCTGTCGAGCAGATTGACGATGGCGGTGACCGCGCGATCGTCACCCAGTTCGCGGCGCAGCTTGGCATTGAAGAGATACTTCTCCGCCGCGCTGTGATCGCGATAGCCATCGATCTCGAGGGCGGAAAAGCTCACGTGGTGCGACCAGGGGCCGTCCGCGCCGCCGTTTTGCGCCGACAGCTTGCGATAGCCGTCGCTTCCCCCCCCCAGGCGCACGCTGCTACCCGGGTCGTCGCGTCCATCCGCCGTGGTAATGCTGATCACGCCGCCGGCGGCGTTGCCGTACTGGACCGCCGCCGGGCCACGGATGACCTCGATGCGCTCGGCGCTGTCCAGATCGATGGCATCGGTCTGGGCCTGGCCGTCGGGCAGGGTGTAGGGGATGCCGTCGACCATCAGGGTGATGCCACGCACCCCCCAGGGCGTGCGGGCGCCGAAGCCGCGAATCGAGATACGTTCGCCCTGGGCGAAGTTGTTGCGATTCTGCAAATAGACGCCCGGCACACGCACCAGCGATTCGTCGAGGCGCACCCGCTGCTGGCCCTGGGCGATCTCCTCGCGTTCGACCACCGATAGCGCGGCGGGGGTCGCGTAGAGTTCGCGGTCGAGCCGCGGGGCGGTGACTTCGATGACCGGGACTGGGTCGGGTTGCGTGGCGGCGGTCGTCTGGGCGACGGCCGTGGGCGCCAGCACTACCGGCAGGCTGAGCCCCAGCAAGGACGCGAGGGGAAGGTGGCGATGGACCATGTCGGTTCCCTGTGACGTGTGGCGATAGCGTAAGACGATGGCGCCCGGGCGATCCCTGAAGCCGGGCGGCCTTATTCTATCAGCCTAGCAGCGCAACGCGGCGAACCGACCAGTCGCCTAGAATTGCGTCGCCAGCGTCTCGCGCACCGTCAGCGTGGCGTCCACCAGGCACAACCGACGCCACTTGTCGAAGGTCAGGCAGGGGTGCGAGGTGCCGAAGGCGATCACGTCGCCGACCGCAACTTCGGCGTCGCGAGGGATCGTCAGGAAGACGTGCTGGTCCATGATATGCGTCGTGCGCCAGTCGCCCACGTCCCTCGGCGTCTCGGCCGCCGAGGGACGCGAGGCCAGCGGATAGAGCCGTAACGCCAGCGGCAGGTCCGGCTCATGGCCGATGTCCCGCTTGCCCAGGGCGACGATCGCCAGCCCCGGCTCGGGTAGCGACTGAACGTGGGCGAACACCTCGAGCGCCGGCTTGAGTTCACCCTCGAGCTGGGGGTGGCGTGCCTTCACGTCGGCCATGGCGCCGGCATAGAGCCGATGATCGTGGACCACATAGCAGCCCGGACGCAGCACCGGCGTGTAGTGTTCGCGCAGTTCCGAGCGGTCGAACGCCTCGGCGATCAAATCGAACCATTTCGACCCCGAGGCAGTGACGATCGGTGCTTCGCGCTCGAGCACCCCGCTCGCCCGGAGCGACTTCACGGTATCCACCAGCCGCTCGCCGTAGGCGCGTACCGCGGCCACTTCATCGCCGCCGGCGATCATGCCCTCGTAACCCTCGATGCCAACCAGCGCCAGGGCCGGCTGCTCGCCGATCGCCGCCACCAGTGCCTCGACCTGATCGGCATCGCGACAACCGCTGCGCCCGCCCGTCACGCCCAGCTCGATCAGCACGTTGAGGGTCTGGCCGCGCGCACCGAAGTAGTGCCCCAGCGCGGCGACGTTGTCCGCCCCGTCGACCACGCAGTAGAACTCGGTGCCGGCCTCGATCAGCTCGGCGACGATCGCCATGTTGGGCTCGCCGATCAACTGGTTGGCGAGCAGTAGCCGCTGAACGCCGCCGGCGAAGGCCGCGCGGCATTGCGGCGCGGTGGCCAGGGTGATGCCCCAGGCGCCGGCCTCGAGCTGACGGCGAAACAACGCCGGGGTCATGGTGGTCTTGCCGTGCGGGGCGAGATGCGCGCCGTGGGCCTCGGCGAAGCGCTGCATCCATGCCAGGTTGTGCGCCAGCGGCGCCTCGAAGATCGCCGCCGCCGGCAGGCTGACGCCGTCCAACAACGACCGCCCCATCTCGGGCATGCCCTTGTCGCCTGCCGCCATGCGCTTGGCCGGTTCACTCATCGGTTCTCTCATCACCGCTTCTCCCGGGCTGGCGCCCTGTTCGACTCGTTGTTACCCAAAGGTCTTATGATAGTTATTTTCACACCTATTGATTTATTGTTAGAAAATACCATACTGATCTCAACAAACAACTCTCTCGATACACAAGCGATCGATAGCAAGCCACACGGCTCCCGGGGCCTTCCAATTCCTGCCGAGGAGACACCGTTGACCCAGGACATCGACATCCTGTCACGCATCACCAGCGACTTCGCCGGGCTGCGCGACGCCGAGAAGAAGGTGGCCGAGCTGATCTTCGACGACATCGACTTCGTCGCCGAGGCCAATATCGGCGATATCGCCGCACGGGCCCAGGTCTCCGATGCCAGCGTAACGCGCTTCGCCCGGGCCGTGGGCTGTCGCAACGTGCGCGATCTGAAGCTGCGCCTGACCCGCGCGCTGGCCGCCGGACGCCGCTTCATCCAGGACGCCGGCGACGCCGACGGCTCCAGCGCCGTCTACGACATCGCCACCCAGACCCTGGCGCTCAACCGCGAGTTGATGGAACAGGCCGATGTCGCCGGTGCCGTGGAACTGCTCGACGGCGCGCGCCAGGTGTTGGTATTCGGCGCCGGCGGCGGTTCGACGATGCTCGCCCAGGAACTGCAGTTCCGGCTGGTGCGGCTGGGCTACGCGATCAGTGCCTACCCGCAGTCGCTGCTGCCGCGAATGGTCGCCTCGACACTGGAGCCCCGCGACGTGGTGGTAACGCTGTCGGTGAGCGGTTACACCCCGGAGATCGTCGAGTCGGCGCAGATCGCCCGCCAGTACGGCGCCCGGGTGGTGGCGATCACCGCCAACGGCTCGCCGCTGGCCGAAACCGCCGATGTGGTGCTGCCGGTGGTGGCCCGCGAGACCGATTTCATCTATCACCCCTCGGCGTCGCGCTACGCCATGCTCGCCGCCATCGACGTGCTGGCGCTGGAACTGGCGCTGCGCCATCAGGACCGCTCGCGCACCAAGCTGCGCCGGCTCAAGATCACCCTCGACGCCCACCGCGGCGGCGACAACCGTCAACCGTTGGGGGATTGACCATGCGCTACGACACGCTGATCCGTGACGCCTGGATCATCGACGGCACCGGCGCCGCGCCATTTCGCGCCGACGTGGCCATCCGCGGCGAGCGCATCGCCGCCGTGGGCGCGCTCGGCGAGGCCACGGCCGACACCGTGATCGACGCCCGGGAGCGCTACCTGTCGCCGGGCTTCATCGACGTCCATACCCACGACGACACCAACGTCATCCGCACCCCCGAGATGCTGCCCAAGCTCTCGCAGGGCGTGACCACGGTGGTGGTCGGCAACTGCGGGATCAGCGCCGCGCCGGTCACGCTTAGCGGTGAAGTCCCCGACCCGATGAACCTGCTGGGCCGCGCCGAGGACTTCCGCTACCCGAGCTTCGACGCCTACGCCGACGCGGTGGATGCCGCCGCGCCCGCGGTCAACGTCGCCGCGCTGATCGGCCATACCAGCCTGCGCAGCCAAGCAATGGGCGACTTCAGCCGCCCCGCCAGCGAGGCCGAGACCGCCACCATGCGTGACGCGCTGCGTGAGGCGCTCGCCGCCGGCGCGCTGGGCATGAGCTCGGGGCTGGCCTATCGCAACGCCTTTCACGCCCCGATGGAGGAGCTGCGCCCGCTGGTCGCCGAAGTCGGCGCCGCCGGCGGCGTCTATACCACGCACCTGCGCGATGAGTTCGCCGGCCTGCCCGAGGCAATGGACGAGGCCTTCGAGACCGCGCGCCAGGGCCAGGCGCCGCTGGTGATCTCGCACCTGAAGTGTGCCGGCGCCGGCAACTGGGGCGGCGCGCCACGTGCGCTGGCCAAGCTCGAGCACGCCGCGCGCCATCAGCGCGCGCACTGCGATTGCTATCCGTATACCGCCGGCTCGTCGACGCTGGATCTGGGTCAGGTCACCGACGAGATCGCGATCTTCATCACCTGGTCGGACCCGCACCCCGAACAGGCCCAGCGCGCACTCGCCGAGATCGCCGCCGAGTGGGGCGTGTCGCTGATGGATGCCGCGCGCCGCCTGCAGCCGGCCGGTGCGGTCTACCACAACATGAGCGAAGACGACATGCGCCGGGTGCTGGCCCACCCGCTGGCGATGGTCGGCTCCGACGGACTGCCCAACGACCCGCACCCGCACCCGCGGCTGTGGGGCGCCTTTCCGCGGGTGCTCGCCCACTACAGCCGCGATCTCAAGCTGATGCCGCTCGCCGAGGCGATCCGCAAGATGACCGGCCTGTCGGCCGCCCAATTCGGCCTCACCGATCGCGGCGTGATCCGTGAGGGCGGCTACGCCGACCTGACGCTGTTCGATCTCGACACCCTCGAGGACGTCGCCGACTACGCCCGGCCGATCGCCGCCGCCCGCGGCATCGAGCTGGTGATGGTCAACGGCGTGATCGGCTATCGCACCGGCACGGCCACCGGCGATCGCGGCGGGCGCCTGCTGCGCCGTAGCGAGCGCTTGTCCCCCCAACCCACAATCCCATTCACAGCGGAGGAAACCCCATGACAATCCAGCGTTACGGCGTCGAAGGCGGCGTCGGCACCGGCGGCCAGAAGCTGCCGTTCGCACGCGCCACCCAGGCCGCCGGCTGGCTGTTCGTCTCGGGCCAGACCCCGATGACCGACGGCGAGGTCGTCGAGGGCGGCATCGTCGAGCAGACCCGGCTGGCCTTCGACAACTGCCTGGCGATCATGCACGAGGCCGGCTACGAGGTGGCCGACGTCGTCCACGTCACCGCGGTGCTCACCGACGCGCGCTATTTCACCTCGTTCAACAAGGTCTTCAAGGAGATCTTCGGCGAGCATCCCCCGGCGCGCATCTGCAGCGTTCAGGACCTGGTGGTCGACTGCAAGGTCGAGGTCGACGTCAAGTGCTACCGCGCCGACCGCGCCTGAGCCGGTCGGGCCCGCGGGCGGCAACCCGCGAGCCATCAAACGGGCAACAAAAAGGCGCCGAGGCCCGGCAAGGCCCCGACGCCACACACTGCAGCGATATTCCGGTTTCTACCAATAACGGTTTCTACCACTGCCTCGGTCGCGGCAACGACCGAGCCAACAAGTATAAGAGGCATGTATGAACAGTCATATCTTCCTCGGCACCTTCTTCGCCTATATCGTGCTGATGATCGGCTTCGGCTGGTGGGTGTCGCGCAACAGTCGCGGCACCGGCGACGACTTCCTGCTCGGCGGGCGCAGCGTGCCGCTATTCCTCACTGTGGGCACCACCGTGGCGACCATGGTCGGCACCGGCTCGAGCATGGGCGCGGTGGGCTTCGGCTATTCCAACGGCTGGGCGGGGGCGCTCTACGGCATCGGTGGCGCCGTCGGCGTACTGCTGCTGGCGGTGTGCTTCGCCCCGGTGCGCAAGTTCCGCTTCATGACCATGAGCGAGGAACTCTCCTACTATGTCGGCGCCAATCGGCTGGTGCGCAACGTCGTCGCGCTGCTGATCTACATCGCCTGCATCGGCTGGCTGGGCGCGCATATCCTCGGCGGCGGGCTGTATCTGGCCTGGATGGCCGACATCGACCCCAACCTCGCCAAGCTGGTGGTGGCGCTGGGCTTCGGCGTCTACTGCGTGATCGGCGGCTACATGGCGGTGGTGTGGACCGACACCATCCAGGCGGTGGTGCTGTTCGTCGGCTTCTTCCTGATGGCCGGGCTGGCGCTGATCGAGGTCGGCGGCTTCGACGGCCTCACCGCGGGCATGGACGCCGCCTCGACGAGCTTTCTGGGCATCGACAAGATCGGCGGGCTGCCGGCGCTGTCGCTGGCCACGGTGATCGCCGTCGGGGTGCTGGCCACGCCGTCGTTCCGCCAGCGCATCTACTCGGGCCGGTCGGTGCGCACGGTGCGCCGCTCGTTCGTGATCACCGGGCTCCTGTATCTGGCCTTCTCGATCGTTCCGGCGATCATCGGCATGGCCACCCACGTGCTCAACCCCGATCTCGACAACAGCAATTACGCCTTCCCGTTCCTGGCCACGGAGGTGTTGCCGCTGGGCCTGGGTCTGCTGCTGCTGGTCGCCGGGCTGTCCGCGACCATGTCGAGCGCCAGCTCGGATGCCATCGCCGGGGTCTCGACACTGATGCGCGACATCTACGTGCTGTTCACCGGACGCACGCCCTCGGCGCGCCACGTGGTGCTCTACTCGCGCCTGGCGCTGGTCGCCACCATCGGCCTGGCGCTGGCCTTCGCGCTGACCTCGGACAACGTCATCAGTTACATCACCAAGATGATCTCGACGGTACTCGCCGGGATGTTCGTCTGCGGCATGCTGGGCCGGTTCTGGCCGCGCTATAACTGGCAGGGCGCGATCGCCACGCTGATCGCCGCCTCGGCGACCTCGCTGGCGGTGATCGCCAACCCCGACTGGAGCGCCTTCTGGGGCAACCCCAGCATTCCCGCGGTGCTGGTGGCGACTCTCGGCGGGGTGGTCGTCAGCCTGGTCACGCCGGCCACGCGGATCAGCGAAGCCGAGGCGCTGGCCAAGCTCGACCACGAGCGCGAACGCATGGAACGCGCCCCCGAGGCGACGCTGACCCAGCCGAGCACCCCGCCGGCCGGCTGAGCGCCAGCCCGCAGCGATCCGTTCGACAATGGCCCCGGCACATGCCGGGGCCATTGTCTTTGTGCGTGACCTTGGCGCGTGACGATTCGCCCAGGCTTTACCGCAAGCGATCGGCTGCTACGTTTTAGAAGGATGCTCAGGGAGCGGGCATCCGCTAGTCGACCCAGGCAGGAGGCCCAATGTCCATCCCCCACCCCAAGCACGCCAACCCACGCCGCACCCTGCTGGCCAGCGTACTGATCGGCATCGGCTGCATGGCGGCCCTCGACGAGATCGTCTTTCACCAGCTGCTGGCCTGGCATCATTTCGTCGATCGCGGCACGGCCTTCGCGCTGGCCTCGGACGGGGTGTTGCATGCCGGCGAGCTGGTGCTGCTGGTGGTCGGCTTCTTCGTGATGATCGAGCTGCACGGCGCCGGCCGCCAGGCGCCCGGCTACCGAGGCCCCGGCTTTCTGCTGGGGGCGGGCGGCTTCCAGGTCTTCGACGGCGTGGTCGATCACAAGCTCCTGCGCCTGCACCAGGTGCGCTACGTCGATGACGTCTGGCTCTACGACGTCGCCTGGATCGGCGCCGGCGCGATCATCCTGGCGATCGGCTGGCTGCTGCTCAGGCGGGCCCGGCGCGGTCGCGCCTCGAGCCAGCGCTAGCCCGGAGCGTTCGGCGTGCCACTCATGCCCAGCGTCGCGCAATGGCTCGCACTGACGGCCGGACTGCTTTATCTGGTCGGCGCCTGGCGCAGCACCCGCACCGGCAAGTCGTGGTCGCCCTGGCGCAGCGCGAGTTTCACTGCCGGCATCGTCACGCTGGTCGTGGCGTTCGCACCGCCGCTCAATGCATTTGCTCATCATGACCTGCGCGGACACATGCTCCAGCACCTGCTGGTCGGCATGTTCGCGCCGCTGGGGCTGGTGTTCGGCGCACCGATGGGGCTGCTGCTGAGAAACCTGTCCCCCGCCCGGGCACGAGGGATAGTGAGACTACTGGGGAGCGTCCCGGTGCGCGTGCTCAGCCATCCGCTGAGCGCCGCCGTGCTCGATATCGGCGGCATGTACCTGCTGTACCTGACCCCGCTGTATGCCCTGAGCATGACCACGCCGTGGCTGCACCACCTCATCCACCTGCATTTCGTGATCTCCGGTTGTCTGTTCAGTTGGGCGATCGCCGGGCCCGACCCGGCGCCGCATCGTCCGCGCTGGCGGACCCGCCTGGGCGTGCTGTTCCTGGCCATCGCCACTCACGCCACGCTCGGCAAGCTGATTTACGCCTGGCGGATGCCGCAGGGCACCGGCGCCGGCGTCGACGAAATCCAGGCGGCCGCGCAGTGGATGTATTACGGCGGCGACCTGGCCGAAATCGTCCTGCTGATGGCGCTGATGCAGCAATGGCTACGGCGGCGCCGCGCGGCAGAACGCAGCCCGCTCGCGGACCCGGCCTGAGCCTGCCGAGCCTGGGGCCGATCCGCCGAGGTTGACCGGGCTCAACTCACCGGCTTTTCTTCTCGGGCGGGCGGACGCGCGACTTGCCGGCAGACGGACAAACGCCTACCATCCTCTCCTGATAATAATTAGCATCGGCTATGCAGCCGCATCCTTGCCGCGCTCGTTTTCGTCATCGCCGTCAGCCACCAGGACCCGTCATGCTCGTACCCTTTCTGATCATGCTGCGCGAGGGGCTCGAAGCCGCCCTGATCGTCGGCATCATCGCCAGTTATCTCAAGCAGACCGGGCGCGGCGCCTGGATGCCCGCGGTATGGATCGGCATCCTGCTCGCCGCCGCGCTGTCGCTGTGCGTGGGGGCGGGCCTGCAGTTCGCCAGCGCCGAGTTCCCGCAGCGTCAGCAGGAGCTGTTCGAGGCGGTGGTCGGCTTCGTCGCCGTCGGCGTGCTGACCTGGATGGTGTTCTGGATGCGCCGCGCGGCCCGCGGCATGCGTGCCGAACTCACCGGCGCCCTCGACAGCGCCTTCGCCAGCGGCCGTCGCCATACCTACGCGTTGATCGGCATGGTGTTCCTCGCCGTGGCCCGCGAGGGCCTGGAGTCGATCTTCTTCCTGCTCGCGGTATTCCAGCAGAGCCGTACCGGAAGCGCACCGCTGGGCGCCCTGCTGGGCGTCGCCTGCTCGGTAGTCGTCGGGCTGGCCTTCTATCGCGGCAGCCTGCGTCTCGACCTGCGCCACTTCTTCCGCCTGACCGGGTTGTTCATCCTGCTGGTGGCGGCCGGACTCACCGCCGGGTCGGTGCGCGCGCTGCACGAAGCCGGGCTGTGGAACCACGCCCAGCAGGTAGTTTTCGACTTGAGCGCGGCCCTGCCGCTCGACTCGCCGCTGGGTGCGGTATTCTCAGGCGTGCTCGGCTACCAGCCCGCCCCCACCCTGAGCGAGCTGATCGCCTATGCGGTCTACCTGGCCGTGACCCTGATCCTCTTCTTCCGCCCCCGGTCCGGCGCGCAGCGCGCGCCTGTGGCCGAGGCCCGCTGAGTGAACAAACCGAGTCATCGCATGTCCCGATCCGCTTCCTCGCAACAACCGTCGACACGCCTGCTGCGCCTCGGCGTGGCGCTCGCCGCGTTGATCACGCTGGCCGCCCTGGCGCTGTTCTACGTCTCGTTGCGCCACGCCGACGACGCCCCCGACGACGCGGCCACCACGGTCACCGTCACCGCCAGCGGCTGCCAACCCAACGACATCACCGTGCCTGCGGGTCGCACCACCTTCCTGGTGATCAACCACTCGCCGCGCGCCATCGAGTGGGAGATTCTCGACGGCGTGATGGTGCTCGAGGAGCGCGAGAACATCGCCCCCGAACTGCGCCAACCGCTGACCGCGACGTTGACGCCGGGCGACTACGCGATGACCTGCGGGCTGCTCAGCAATCCGCGCGGCACGCTGCACGTGGTGGCCAGCGGCGACGCCGACGCGGCCATGGAACCCCTGTCCAGGAAGGCCTTCATCGCCCCGCTGGCCGAGTACTCGGTCTACCTGACCCTGCAGACCCGCGAGCTGAAGGCAGCGGCCCAGGCACTCCACAAGGCGATCGTCGCCGACGACCTCGACGCCGCCCGGGCGAGCTACCGTCAGGCGCGTCTCGCCGACCAGCGCCTGGCGATGGCGATCGGTTTGTTCAGCGATCTCGACCAGCGCATCAACGCCCGCGCCGAGTATTTTGCCAAGCGCCAGCAAGACCCGGCCTTCGGCGGTTTCCACCGCCTGGCGCTGGGGCTCTACCAGCGCCACAGCACCGCGGGCCTGGCGCCGGTCGCCGCGCAGCTGGTCGATGACATCGAGGCGCTTGCCCAGCGCTTCAAGGACCAGGCGATTCCGCCCGCACAGTTGGCCAGTGGCAGCGCCCGGGTGCTGCAAGCCTGGCACGATCATCAGCCCACCGACGCCCCGCTGGACGAACGTGAACGCGCCGACCTGCGAGGTCTGACGCAGGGTGCCGGGAAGATCGTCGCCCTGCTCGCCCCGCTGCTCGAGCGTCAGGCGCCGGACATGCTGGCCACGCTCAACACGCGGCTCGCGGCGCTGCACGCCGACTTGGAAGCGCCCCCGAAGGACGATCCACAGGCGCTACTCGAGGACGCCGGGGCGCTGGCCGAGACGCTGGGCGAGGTCAACGCCGCGCTGGCTCTGAACGCCTGACTTTCATCCATGCCATTATCTTGGTTCTGCCGACATGACCCGTAATCGCGATGACGCTCCGCGCTGCCCGTTTGCCGGCGCCAGCGAGCCTGCCCATCAAGCCACTGACGACTCCGCCGCGGATGGCCCCGCGCGCCGATTCGACCGGCGACGCTTCCTCCAGGGCCTCGGCGCGGCCGGCTTCGGCGCGGCCGGCCTGGCCAGCGGCGGGTTCGCCAATCGGGCGTTCGCCGACGATCCGGCCGGCGACCACCACGACGTCACCGGCTCGCCGGTCAGCCTGTCGACCCATCAAGCCCACCCGTATCTCGGCCCTCACCAGCAGGGCATCACCACCCCCCGCCCGGCCACCGGCATGGTCGTGGCCTTCGATGTGCTGGCGCGCGACCGCGACGGACTCGAGCGGCTGTTCCGGACCCTCACCGAGCGCATCGCCTTCCTCACCCAGGGCGGCAGCTATCCCCAGCGCGACCCGGCCTTCCCACCGGCCGATTCGGGCATCCTCGGGCCGACCATCGCCCCCGATGCGCTGACCGTCACGCTGTCGCTGGGCGCCTCGCTGTTCGACTCGCGCTTCGGCCTGGCCGACGCCCGGCCCATCCACCTGCAGCGCATGGCCGAGTTTCCCAACGACGCGCTGGACGCCGCGCGCTGCCATGGCGACCTGTCGCTGCAGATCTGCGCCAACAGCCACGACACCACCGTTCACGCGCTGCGCGACGTGATCAAGCACACCCCGGGACTCTTGATGGTGCGCTGGAAGCAGGAAGGCACGGTGCCGGTGCTGCCGCCCAAGCCGGGCCAGCCCGAAGAGAGCGCCCGCAACTATCTGGGCTTTCGCGACGGTTCGGCCAACCCCGATGCCCGTGACGAGCCGCTCATGGACGATGTGGTGTGGGTCGGTGGCGACGGCACCGAGCCGGCCTGGGCCCACGGCGGCAGCTACCAGGCGGTGCGCATCATCCGCAACTTCGTCGAGCGCTGGGACCGCACGCCGCTGGGCGAGCAGGAAGCGGTCTTCGGTCGCCGCAAGGCCAGCGGCGCACCGCTGGGCAGCGACGGCGTCGAACACGACGTGCCGGACTACAGCCATGATCCGGACGGCAAGATCACTCCGCTGGATGCCCATATCCGGCTCGCCAACCCGCGCAAGCCGGGGTTCGAGAAACACCTGATGCTGCGTCGGCCGTTCAACTATTCGAACGGCGTCGAGGCCAACGGACAGCTCGACATGGGGCTGTTGTTCATCGCCTACCAGGCCGACCTGGAGGCCAGCTTCATCACCGTGCAGAAGCGCCTGAACGGCGAGCCGCTGGAGGAATACATCAAGCCGGTCGGCGGCGGTTACTTCTTCACCCTGCCCGGCATCACCGACCCCGAGGATTACCTGGGCCGCTCGCTGCTGGCGGCCACCTAGCATCGCCAAATGCGCTGGCGGTAAACACCCGGCGCGCTTACGACCGGACTGGCACTACCCACATCCATTGGAGACACATCGCATGCCAAAACGCTCGCTTCTCCTCGCCGCCAGCGCCTTCGGGCTATTGGCCCTGCAGGGTCCCGCGCAGGCCGCCGTCGAGCCCGAGGAACTGATCGCCCCGGTCGCCGAGTACAAGCTCTACGTACTCGACAACCTCGGCGAGTTCACCCGCCACACCCGGGAGTTCACCGAGGCCATCAAGGCCGGCGAGCTGGACAAGGCCCAGGACCTGTATGCCCCGACGCGGGTCTACTACGAGCGCATCGAGCCGATCGCCGAGCTATTCGCCGATCTCGACGCCAGCATCGACGCCCGCGAGGACGACTACGAAAAAGGCGTCGAGGACCCCGACTTCACCGGCTTCCATCGTCTCGAGTACGGACTGTTCCACGAGAAGACCACCGAGAGCCTCACGCCCTTCGCCGAGCGGCTGATGGCCGACGTCGAGGACCTCGACGAGCGCGTGCGCGGGCTGACCTTCCCGCCCGAGAAAGTCGTCGGTGGCGCCGCGGCGCTGATGGAAGAGGTCGCCGCGACCAAGGTCAGCGGCGAAGAGGACCGCTACAGCCACACCGACCTGTGGGACTTCCAGGGCAACGTCGATGGCTCGCAGGAGATCTTCCAGTTGTTCAAGCCGCTGGCCGCCGAGGAAGACCCCGAGTTCGTCGCCCGGGTGGAGGAGAACTTCGCCGCGGTCGAGGCGACGCTCGCCCACTACCGCCTGGAAGCCGACAATCCCGAAGCCGGCTTCGTCAGCTACGAGAAAGTCAGCGACGAGGATCGTCGCGCCTTCGTCGGCCCGGTCACCGTACTCGCCGAGGACCTGGCGACGCTGCGCGGGCTGCTCGGCCTGCAGTAACGTCTGGCGCAAGCGCCAACGCCCCGCCCGGCCTTGCCGGCGCGGGGCGTTTCCATTTCAGTGTCTTAAGCCAACCCAGCCCCGCCTCGGTGGTGGTCACCGGCCAGCGGCTGAGGACAGGTAAACAGGTAAACAGGTAAACAGGTAACTAGCTCAGGGCAGGCTGATGCGCACCGCCAGCGGGTACTCGTCGCAGTTGTCGCCCGGCCCGCCGCGGTCGACCACCAGAAACTCGCCCTCGCGCTCGAGCACCGACTGAATGGCGTGCCAGGTGCCGGCACGGTAGTTGACGCCCTGACGGCCGTCGGTGACGAAGGCGCGCACATTGGCCGGCTCGATGGCCTCGCCGGGGGGCGCCACCACGACCAGGAAGCGCTCCTCGTGCAGCGGCATGAACGCCTGGCTGCCGAGCGGATGGCGCTCTAGGAAATCCAGCGTCAGCGGCACCTCGACCGGCTGGCTGACGAAGATGCTGATCAGTGCCTGGCCGCCTTTACCGAGGGTCTCGACGCGCGCCAGGTCGTGATAGCGCCGGGTCCGCCCGCCGTTGATATGAAAATAGTCGGCGACGCGGCTGTCGATGACCTCGCCGAACGGCGCGAAGGCCTCTTCGCTGAGGGGCTGGGCGGTGAGTTCGAGCATCGCGTTGTCCTCAGCTCAGGCGCAGTTTCATGTGCCGGTTGACGTCCTTGTACAAAAGGTAGCGGAAACGCCCCGGGCCACCGGCGTAGCAGGCCTGCGGGCAGAAGGCGCGCAGCCACATGTAGTCGCCGGCCTCGACCTCGACCCAGTCCTGGTTGAGATGATAGACCGCCTTGCCCTCGAGCACGTAGAGGCCGTGTTCCATGACGTGGGTCTCGTCGAAGGGGATCACCCCGCCGGGCTCGAAATTGACGATGTTGACGTGCATGTCGTGGCGCATGTCGGAGGGGTCGACGAAGCGCGTGGTGCTCCATTTGCCGTCGGTGTCGGGCATCACCAGCGGCTCGATGTCGTTCTCGTTGGCGACGAACGGCTCGGGCAGCGCGATGCCCTCGACGCGCTCGTAGGCCTTGCGCACCCAGTGAAAGCGCACTTCACCGTCGGCTTCGTTGCGCACCCGCCAGTCGCAGCCCGGGGGGATGAAGGCGTAGCCGCCCGGGGTGAGCACATGGCGCTCGCCGGCCAGGGTCAGGTTCAGCTCGCCCTCGACCACGAACAACACGCCCTCGGCCGTGGGGTCGAGCTCGGGCCTGTCGCTGCCGCCGCCCGGGGCCACTTCCATGATGTATTGCGAGAACGTCTCGGCGAAGCCCGACAGCGGCCGCGAGAGCACCCACAGCCGGGTCCTGTCCCAGAACGGCAGGTTGCTGGTAACGATATCGCGCATTACCCCCTTGGGGATGATCGCGTAGGCCTCGGTAAATACCGCGCGGTCCGTGAGCAATTGCGTCTGCGGCGGCAGTCCGCCACGCGGGGCGTAATAGCTGGGTCGATTCATGGGGTTACCTTGATCGTTGCAGTGGCGGCGCTCAGCCGCGCGGCGCCGGGTGATGCTCGGCCCAGTGGCGGGCGATGTCGACGCGCCGGGTCACCCACACCCGGTCGTGGGCCTCGATGTGGTCGAGAAAGCGCTGCAGGCCACGGAAACGCCCGGGGCGGCCGATCAGCCGGCAGTGCAGACCCACCGAGAGCATCTTGGGGGTCTCCTCACCCTCGGCGTAGAGCACGTCGAAGGCATCGCGCAAATAGCTGAAGAAGTGCTCGCCGGTATTGAAGCCCTGCGGCGAGGCGAAACGCATGTCGTTGCTGTCGAGGGTATAGGGTATCACCAGATGATCGTGGGCCTGGCCCTGGCTATCCTCGGCGCGCATCCACAACGGCAGGTCGTCGCCGTAGTAGTCGCTGTCGTAGAGGAACGAGCCCTCGTCGAGCACCAGCCGCCGGGTGTTGGGGGTGTCGCGGCCGGTATACCAGCCCAGCGGTTTCTCGCCGTAGAGCGATTCGAAGATCGCGATCGCCCGGCGCATGTGGTCGCGCTCGATCGCCTCCGGCACGCCCTGATAATGCAGCCAGCGCCAGCCGTGACAGGCGACTTCGTGACCCAGCTCCTTGAACGCCTGGGCGGCCTCGGGGTTGCGCTCCAGAGCCATCGCCACGCCGAACACGGTGAGCGGCAGGCCGCGCCGCTCGAACTCCCGCAGCACCCGCCACACCCCGGCCCGCGAGCCGTACTCGTAGATCGATTCCATGCTCATGTGGCGCTCGGGATAGGCCTCGGCGCCGACGATCTCGGAGAGGAACTTCTCGGAGTGGCTGTCGCCGTGCAGCACGCTGTTCTCGCCGCCCTCCTCGTAGTTGAGGACGAACTGCACGGCGATGCGCGCCTGGCCCGGCCAGTCGGCCTGCGGAGGGTTACCGGCGTAACCGATCAGATCGCGGGGGTAGGCGGCATCCGATAGGGACATGGCGGCTTTCCTTGTCGTTGTATGAAGCGTGACGCCCGGAGGCTAATGTATACAAGACTAACCTAGCGCCTAACAGGACTCTACGGCAAGGCGGCCACTCGCGGCACATGCCGGTTTTATTCGCCTCTTTATATACGCCCAGCAGCCATCACCGGGCCCTCCCGCGCGGCGCGTTGATACGCCAATACTTGGCAAACGCTTTTGCTGCTTGCGCTCAAAGCATTCGGCGCCTAGGTTTTGTGTACAAAGAGTTTTTAAATCGTAAACAACGGCCGAAGCCGGCCTTCAGCCGCGAGGCAACCGTGCACATTCGCGTCATCAACCCCAACACCACCGCCAGCATGACCGCCAAGATCGGCGAAGCGGCCCTGGCCATCGCCGCGCCGGATACCCGCATCAGCGCGGTCAACCCACCGGACGGCCCGGTGTCCATCGAGAGCCATTTCGACGAGGCGATCAGTGCGGTCGGCGTCGCCGAGGAGGTCCGCCGCGGCGAGAGCGAGGCGGTCGATGCCTACATCGTCGCCTGCTTCGGCGATCCCGGGCTGATGGCCGCGCGCGAGCTGACCCGGGCGCCGGTGATCGGCATCGCCGAGGCTGCCTTCCACATGGCCACGTTGGTCAGTACGCGCTTCTCGGTGGTCACCACCCTGGGACGCACCGCAATCATCGCCGAACATCTGCTCGCCAGCTACGGCTTCGCCGGACACTGCCGGCGGGTGCGTGCCGCCGAGATCCCGGTGCTCGAGCTGGAAGACAACAGCGAGGCGGCCTTCGAGCGCATCGTCGTCGAGTGCCGGCGTGCCCGCGATGAGGACGGCATCGGCTCGATCGTGCTCGGCTGTGGCGGCATGGCCGATCTCACCGCGCGGATCAGCGACGCCGTGGGCCTGCCGGTGATCGAGGGTGTGACCGCCTCGGTCAAGCTCGCCGAGGCGTTGGTCGGGCTGGGTCTTCACACCAGCAAGCACGGCGATCTGGCGTTTCCGCGGCCCAAGCTGTTCAGTGGCCGGTTCGCCGACTGGAGCGACTCGCGCCACTGACGCGCCTTGCCACCCACACGACACAAGGCGATCCCGACGACCCAACGACTCGCGACACCTCTAAACATAACGACAACGACACAGTACGCCTCAGACCCAAAACCGCCGCTTGCGGCAACGACAACAAACCGGCAACCACCGCGAGGCAACGTATGACCACTTCAACCTCCCAGCCCGGGGCGGCGCCCGACGCCATCGTCACGGCGACCAAGGCCCCCGGCGAGGAATCGCTGGCACCGCAGAAGACCCGCATCATGGGGCGCTTTTCCTACCTGCTGGCCTGGTTCGGCGGCTGCGTATCGATCGGCACCTTCGCCATGGGCTCGAGCATCGTCGGCACGCTCAACCTGCTGCAGGCCTCGCTGGCCATCGCCATCGGCTGCTTCGTGATCGGCGTGGCGCTGGCGATCAACGGCGCCGCCGGCTACAAGTACGGCATCCCGTTCATGGTCCAGGCGCGCAGCGCCTTCGGCTTCACCGGCACGCGCTTTCCCGGGCTGGTACGCGCGGTGCCGGCGATCGTCTGGTACGGCTTCCAGAGCTGGATCGGCGCCGGCGCGCTCAACGCGGTGTCGGCGACGCTGTTCGGCTTCGACAACCTGGTGTTCTACTTCATCGCCTTTCAGTTCCTGCAGATCGGCCTGTCTGTGTTCGGCTTCCAGGGCATCAAGTGGCTGGAGAACATCGGCAGCGGCTTCATCCTGGTCTCGCTGGTGTACATGTTCGTCAGCGTGATCAACAAGTACGGCGACGTGCTCGGCGAGCAGCTGATAAACATCGAGGGCACCTGGGGGCTGCCGTTCTGGGGCGCGACGATGCTGTTCCTGGGCATCTACAGCACCATGATCCTCAACGCCAGCGACTACTCCCGCGAGCTCAAGCACGGCACCGGACCGGGGCTTTTGGCCACCATCTACGCCATGTCGATTCTGCCCTGCACGCTGTTCATGGGACTGATCGGGTTGATGGTCTCGGGCGCCACCGGAGTCGCCGATCCCATTCAGGTATTCGCCAACGCGGTGGACAACACCCCGCTGCTGGTCACCACGCTGCTGTTCATCGCCTTCGCCCAGGTCACGACCAACGTGCTCAACAACGTGGTGCCGCCGACCTACGTGCTGATGGATGTGTTCAAGCTCAAGTTCCGCAGCGCCACGGTAATCGTCGGCCTGCTGGCCTTCGCCACCTTCCCCTGGGAGCTGGTCAAGGACGACTCGGCCGCCGGCCTGCAGCTGTTCGTGCAGACCTACTCGGCTTTCCTGGGGCCGATCTTCGCGATCATGGCGGTGGACTACTACCTGATTCGCCGGCGCACGCTGGACATCGACAAGCTCTACGACGTCCAGGGGCCCTATCGCGGCGTCAACTACGCGGCGATCGTCGCGGCACTAATCGGCGCGGTAGTGGCACTCAACGTCTCGGCGGTGTCGTGGTATGCCAGCCTGCTGCCGGCGGGCATCCTCTACTACCTGCTGATGCAGTACTGGCCGGCCTGCCAGCGCTTTCGCGAATAGACCCAAGCGCTACCCTGTAGGTAGGAAGCATGGCGTCGGCCGAGTGGCCGGCGCCTGACTCGTGGCCATCGAGCGCTGCATTGATCTGCCTGCTCTCGCAAATTTCACCCAAGGTCTTTCCGTCGTGCAGTAAGTCTTCGCCATGCACAATGTTACGGGCGCTTCTTGCGCCTTGTCGTGCTTGCCTCCCACTAGCCGCGGCGCAGCAGGCGCAAGTATCCCCCTGCGACCAGGGCGGCGCTGTCCAACAGAACCCGGCGCAAAGACGAGGTATACGGATAGACCAGGTAGGCGCTTCGCCAGTGGGGCCGGAACTTCTCCTTGTAGGCGCGTAGCCCCTTGTAGTTATAGAGGACGTTGCCATGCTCGTAGGCGATACGCATCCCGCGCTCCGCGAAGCGCGCGTAGGGATGTTCACCAACCCCTGACAGCGGTGCCATGCCCAGATTGAAGGTCTCGTGACCGGTCGCCTGAGCGTGCAACAGCAACTTCACGAACAGGAAATCCATGGTGCTCTTGGGTGCATCCGATCGATAGCGCATCAGATCCAGGCTCATCTCGCGAATCGGCCCGTAGGCTGGCATCAGATTGGCAAAGGCGACGATGCGCTGTGCCTGGCGAACGACCGCGATCGGCGCCCAATTCAGGTAGTCGCGGTTCATCGTCCCCAGTGAGAAGCCCTTCTCATTGCGCCCGCCCAGCCAGTCGTCGGATACCCTCTTCAGTTCCTCCCAAACCTCATCGGACAATGGCGGCTCGATCAACTCGAAACTCAGCCCTTCGCGCTCGGCATGGTTGATCGCCAGACGGAAGTCTCGACCTTGCCGACCCTGGACCGAGAATGTGTGGAGATCGACAATCGCCTGCTCGCCCAGCTTGAAGATGGCAAAACCCAGATCGTGATAGAGATGAAGATGGTCTTCGTCGATCTCGTAGAAGACCGGCGTACAGCCGTTACGATCGGCAAAAGCCCGAAAAACGGCAATGGCTTCACGCAAGCGGTTCGGCGCACCGACCGGATCGCCCAAGGCAATCATGCAATCTCCGATGAGGCCGAACTGGACGAAACTTTCCCCCGCGTCGTCATACATGAGGTGCTTGTCCCCCAGCAGGGCCAGATGCGCAAAGGGCGTGCCGCCATGGCGCGCCATGACCTCCCGGGCCCGGGCCAGGTCTTCCTGCGTCGGCCGCTTCAGCCGGGGGCCGGTGCGGGTGAACGCGACCCAGGCCACCAGCGCCAGGGCCGTCGTGAACACCACCAGCCCGGCGCGCACGAAGCGCGGGCGATCCAGTGCATAGCCGAAGCGGCTCAGCATGTCGATTACCGGACCATCGCCGTAGATGATCCCGCCAAAGACGAGATAACCGCCGACGGCCGCCATGAGCACGACGAGCCAGCCCAACGTCTGGCGGCTGACAAGAGGAAAAGTGGTGCGCCGGAAATCGCTGCGCCGTGTCCACAACAAAAGACTGACAGCACCCAGGTAGAGTGCCGTTTCCAGGCTGAGCCCCTTGAGCAGGCTCAGGACCATGCCCAGCAAGAGCAGCCACTGGGTCAGCCGATAGGCCTGGATCGTCTGGGCGGCAATGCCTCGTGACAGACCGATCAGCAGGGTACCGATCATCGCCGTAGCCAGATGGGACGTTTCCCGCGCAAACAACGGGACAAGCTCACGGATGAGCCCGGCGCGATCGCCGAGTACGGGCAGCAGGTTGGACAGCAGTAGCACGATACCAGCGCTCAGCGTCACCCAAGCAAGCATGCGCACACCTAGGGTGGACAGCCACTCCACGGGTATCTGCAACACACCGAATAGAGGAATGTGCCGCAACCGTCCTGCCAGCAGGCGCAACGCCCGTGGCTCCTGGAGGACGAACAACTGGGCCCCCCATTCCACGCCCAACAACCAGGGAACCAGGTAGTAACACACCCGGAACAGCAGCACCGCCGTCAATACCGCCTCGGCGGGTACGCCCTGGGCCGTGAGCAGCAGGATCAGGGTGCCATCCAGCACACCCAGGCCGCCCGGCAGAAAGCTGAGCACACCCAATGTGGCGGAAAATGCAAAGGCGGCCATCAATATCCAAGGCGGCAACGTGACACCGACCAGCCAAAGACATAACCAGAAAACGCCTGCCGCGGCCGTCCACTCGAGTGCGGATATGACCAGCAAAACCATTTTCAGGCCGATGCTGGCACTCCTGGCATCCAGCCCTGGCAGGGGCAGGAACCGCTCGAAACACAGATAGCCCAGTAGGTAGAGCGTGGCCAGGGCAACCAGGGCATACCCCAGCCAGGAAGGTAGCGTGGTCTGCTCAAGCAGATGATGGATGGAAGGCAGCCCGGCGATAGCCAGCCCAGCCAGGCCCAGCGGTGTGGACAAGGCCGTCAGGCCTACGTAGCGCGTGATCGTGGCATTGTCTATCTCGGCCCGATTCAGGGCTAGAAAGCGGATCCCCGAACCGGTGAGTCCAGAAACACCAGCGATATTGTTGAAGGTATTGGCTACCCAGGCATAGCGGAAGATGTAGCGAACCGAAAGGTTCAGTCGAAGGCCCCGCGCCACCGCCAGGTCGTACCCGGTCATGGCAATCACCGCCATGAGCCCGGCGAGCACGACCAGAACCAACTTCCACAGCTCGAGGTTTTCGGTCGTCCGACGCAGCTGATAGAAATTCAGGCCCTGAACTTCCAGGCCAACCAGCACTAGGACGACAAGCAGCAGCATGGGCGGCACGAGACGTCGCAGCCAGAGCAAGAGACGGTTGGCATGGCCTCTCCGTTGTTCCAGCGAGCCCTCCGGGTCGGTCGAGGTCACGGGGTCCGGCATATCGGTCACGCTAGGGCTCCTAAAGCTTCGTTCAAGTGCGTCCTTTCAGAACGCATGGCAGATTCATCCTCTCATTGGCGCCGCTCAACCCAGCAGCGAACGGATGCCCGCCAGGGCGTCCTTGCCGCGGGCCTGCTTCTTGTCCGGGTCTTCCTTGTCGGCGCGGCCCTCCCATTCCAGGTCGTCCGCCGGTAGCTCGTCGAGGAAGCGACTGGGCGTGCAGTCCATCAGCTCGCCATAGGTCTTGCGCTGGCGGGCCAGCGTCAGCGTCAGCGTCTGGCGGGCGCGGGTGATGCCCACGTAGGCCAGCCGGCGCTCCTCCTCGACGGTATCGAGCTCAATGGCGTTGCGGTGCGGCAGCAGCTCCTCCTCGAGGCCCATCACGTAGACGTGGGGGAACTCCAGGCCCTTGGCGGCGTGCAGCGTCAATAGCTGGATGCGGTCGGAGTCGTCCTCCTCGGCCTGCTGCTCGAGAATGTCGCGCAGCACCAGCCGCGAGATCGCCGATTCGACGTCGTCGGTTTCGCTGTCCTCGCTGGTCGTGGCCTCTTCCGGATCGCGCTGCATCGACTTCTCGAGCTGATCGATGAGTATCCAGACGTTGGCCATGCGCCGCTCGGCGACGGTGGGCGCGCTGGCGTTCTGGTAAAGCCACGCCTCGTAGTCCATGTCACGCATCATCTCGCGGATCGCGCTGATCGCATCGCCATGGTCCATGCGCTTGCGCACGCCGTCGATGAAGTGGGTGAAGCGCCCCAGGCGCTCGACGGCGCGGGTCGGCAGTACCTGTTCGAGGCCCATCTCATGACAGGCGGCGAACAGCGAGATGCTGCGCTCGGTGGCGTAGTTGGCGAGCTTCTCGAGCGTGCCGGGGCCGATCTCGCGGCGCGGCACGTTGACGATGCGCAGGAAGGCGTTGTCGTCGCCGGGATTGATCAGCAGTCGCAAATAGGCCATGGCATCCTTGATCTCGCCGCGCGAGAAGAACGAGGTGCCACCGGAGAGCTTGTAGGGAATCTGATAGTGCTGGAGTTTCAGTTCCAGCAGCCGGGCCTGGAAGTTGCCGCGATAGAGTACCGCGAAGTCGCGCCACTCGGCGGACTCCTTGATGCGCCGGGTGAGAATCTCGCTGGCCACCCGCTCGGCCTCGGCCTCCTCGTGGCGATTGACGACGATGCGGATCGGCGCGCCGACACCCTTGTCCGACCACAGCGCCTTGTCGTAGACGTGCGGATTATTACTGATCAGCGTATTGGCGGCGCGCAGGATCAGTTGCGTCGAACGATAGTTCTGCTCGAGCTTGATCACCTTGAGGCGCGGGAAATCCTCGCCCAGCGTGACCAGGTTCTCCGGGCGCGCGCCGCGCCAGGCGTAGATCGACTGGTCGTCGTCGCCAACCACGGTGAAGGTGCCGCGCTCGGCCATCAGCAGGCGGACCAGCTGGTACTGGCTGATGTTGGTGTCCTGATACTCGTCGACCAGCATGTAGTGGATCTTGCGCCGCCAGCGTGCCAGCGCCTCGGGGTCGCTCTGCAGCAGTACCACCGGCAACATGATCAGGTCGTCGAAGTCGACCGCGTTGTAGGCCTTGAGGTGGCGCCCGTAGGCCTCGTAGAGACGCGCCGCGTACTGCTCGTCCTCGTCGGCGGCGTGCGACAGCGCCTGGCCGGGCAGCACCAGGTCGTTCTTCCAGGTGGAAATCTGGCCCTGCACGCGGTTGATCTGGTCGGCGTCGACCTGGGCGTCCTTCTGCATCAGATCGCGCAGCAGCGCCTTGGCGTCCTCGGGGTCGAACAGCGAGAAGCCCGGCTTGTAGCCCAGCGTCTTGAGCTCGCCGCGAATGATGTTGAGCCCCAGAGTATGGAAGGTCGACACCGTCAGGCCATGGCCCTCGCGGCCCTTGAGCAATTGCCCGACGCGCTCCTTCATCTCGCGTGCGGCCTTGTTGGTGAAGGTCACCGCGGCGATCTTGCGCGCGCTCATGCCGCACTCCTGAACCAGGTAGGCGATCTTGGTGGTGATCACGCTGGTCTTGCCGGAGCCGGCACCGGCCAGCACCAGGCAGGGACCGTCGATGAAGCGCACCGCTTCCTGCTGGCGCGGATTGAGCTTGGCGAGGCGTTGCTGAATAGACATCGGTTACTCGTTGCCGGCCGTGTCGGGTATGTCTGTATCGGTTACCGGGCGCTCACCCGCTGTATCGGCCCCCGGAAGCCCGGCGCCAGGAAGGCCTGCCCCCGGAAGCCCGGCGCCAACGAATTCAAGCTGACGCCAAGCCTCGTAGACCAGGATCGCGGCGGCGTTGGACAGATTGAGGCTGCGGCTGTCGGGCAGCATCGGCAGGCGCAGGCGCTGCTCGGGCGGCAGGGCGTCGAGCATGGCCTGTGGCAGGCCACGGGTCTCGGGCCCGAATACCAGCGCATCGCCGGGCGCGTAGGCCGGCTCATGGTAGCCGGTGCGCCCCCGGGTGGAAATGGCGAAGACCCTGTCGGGGGCCACGTCGCGCACGAACGCCGGCCAGTCGGCGTGGACCTTGACCCGCGCCCATTCGTGATAATCCAGCCCGGCACGGCGCAGGCGCTTGTCATCGAGGGTGAAGCCCAGCGGTTCGACCAGATGCAGGCGGAAGCCGGTGTTGGCGCACAGCCGGATGAGGTTGCCGGTGTTGGGCGGAATCTCGGGTTCGAAGAGCACGATATCGAGCATGAAAGTTCCGGGCCGATGGCGGCTGAGAAAAGGCTGGCGCGCGCGGTGCATGATACGCAATCGGCGCCCCGAATGGCTCTTTGTAGCGCTCCGGAGCCGGCGCTCGAATACTCTTTATAGCGCCCCAAAGCCGGCGCCAACGCTCGTAGCTCGTAGCTCGTAGCTCGTAGCTCGTAGCTCAGTCTCCCATCAGAAACCGACGCTGACGCCGAACGTCGGCCCGCTGTGCAGGGTGTGCTCGCCGCGGTCGTCGAACTCGGTGCGGTAGTAGCGGTAGCCACCGTAGAGATAAGTCTGCGCGACCACGTTGACTCGTAGCTGGGCACCGTATTCATAGCTCTTCTCGATGTCGCCGTGGCTCAGCCCGTTGGGCATGTAGAAGCCATAACCGCCTACCGAGGTCAGCGGAATCGGCGTGTCGACGAACGCCGAGCCGCCCAGTCCCAGGCCGCCGCCGTCACCATAGGCCGTGTCCTGATACTGGTAGCGGCCGCCCACCGCCAGGTCGATGCCCGGCAGGTAGGGCGTGAACATCAGCGAGCCGGAATAGAAATCGGCATCGTCGCCGCTGTCGTCAGAAGTGAAGTAGCCGACCCCGGCGCGTAGCGTGGGGAAGATCGTCTGGCTGGCTTCGATGCCTTGAGAGTGCGGGCCGCCGCTGGCGGAAACGCTGAGCGCCAT
Source organism: Halomonas sp. HP20-15 (assembly GCF_033446685.1). Lineage (NCBI taxonomy): Bacteria > Pseudomonadati > Pseudomonadota > Gammaproteobacteria > Oceanospirillales > Halomonadaceae > Halomonas > Halomonas sp. HP20-15. The sequence continues at coordinate 92,825 of NZ_JAWQLY010000002.1, forward strand.
GGCCTGATGACTGGCCAGCAAGAGCCCGGCGGAAGAGAGCGCGAAACCGAATGACTTGATCATGACTGCATGTCCTTACAACGAATAGGCTTGCAACGAGTGGGCTTGCCACTCAACTATGGCAGAAATGACCGGGTTATCAAACGGCGTTTTAAAACGCTGCTCTCGAACGACTCAGCGCGCCAGCACGCCGTAGCGGGCCCGATAATCGCGGATCGCCTCGGCATGCGGCTGAAGCTCGCTGCCAGCGTACTGCTCGAGGTAGGCGAGTACCTGATCGAGGGTGACGATGCTGATCACCGGCATGGCGTAACGCGCCTCGACTTCCTGGATGGCGCTGTGGCTGGTCATCTCGCCGTCGATCTGGCCGCACTCCTGTCGATCGAGGGCGATCACCACCCCGGCGGCACTGGCGCCGGCCGATTCGATCAGCGTCATGACCTCGCCGATCGCGGTGCCGGCGGTGATCACGTCGTCGATGATCAGCACCCGCCCGGTGAGCTCGGCGCCGACGATCTGGCCGCCCTCGCCGTGGGTCTTGGCCTCCTTGCGATTGAAGGCGAATGGCAGGTCGCGGCCATGATACTCGGCCAGCGCCACGGCGGTGGCGGTACCCAGCGGGATCCCCTTGTAGGCGGGGCCGAACAGCACGTCGGCCTTGAGGCCGCTGTCGACGATCGCCTGCGCGTAGCAGCGGCCGAGACGCGCCAGAGCGGCACCGCTCTTGAACAGGCCGGCATTGAAGAAATAGGGACTCACGCGTCCCGACTTGAGCGTGAACTCGCCGAACTTGAGTACGCCCTGCTCGATGGCGAAGGCGATGAAGTCGCGCTGGTAGGCTTGCAACTGGCCGGCCACGGGGCTTCCTCTTTGTAGCAACTGATTGCGTTTGGGGACTGCTTGGCTTTTTAGCGATAGCCTGACGTTCTAGAGACGGCTAACTGGGTGACGGTTCGACGCGAATGGCTACCCTGAAACACGAGAGCGCTTTAAACGAACGATTGGCCCGAGTCATTTACCCAAACGTCGAAAGCTCAGGTATCATACACGCGCGACGAAAAAGGGACCATGTATGAAAATCGCCAGCATCAACGTCAATGGAATTCGTGCCGCGGTCGAGCGAGGGTTTCTCGACTGGCTGGCCGATCAGGATGTCGATGTCGTCTGCGTGCAGAACCTGAAGGCCAAGAGTTTCGAGCTCGACGACAGCATTCTTTATCCCGAAGGCTACGAGGGCTACTTCCTCGATGCCGAACAGGACGGCTTCTCCGGCGTCGGCCTGTACTGTCGCAAGATCCCCAAGGCGATCATGTACGGCCTGGGCTTCGAGCAGTGCGACAACGAGGCCCGCTTCCTGCAGGCCGATTACGATCGTTTCAGCATCGCCAGCTTCCTGATGCCCGACGGCAGCGACTATGCCGCCAAGCAGAGCTTCATGAGCCAGTACCAGGAATACCTGTCCAAGATGGCTCGCAAGCGCCGCGAGTACATTATCTGCGGCACCTGGCACATCGCGCACAAGACCGTCGACCTGGCCAATTGGGCCGACAACCAGACCACCCCGGGCTTCAAGCCCGAGGAACGCGCCTGGATGGACCAGATGTTCGGTCCCACCGGCTTCATCGACACCTTCCGCGAAGTCAACCGCGATGCCGGTGAATACACCTGGTGGCCCAAGCTCGATCAGGAAGTCCCGCGCAGCCGCCAGGAAGGCTGGCGCATCGACTATCAAATCGTCGGTCCCAACTTCCGGCGCCATGTGGTCGACGCCTGGATCGACCGCGAGGCGACCTTCTCCGAGTTCGCCCCGTTGATCGTCGAGTACGACCTGACCCTCTGAGCCCTCTCCCACGGCCTTTCGTCGCGTTTTAACGAGTGCCTAGACAGCAAAACGCCGGCCCAGGAGCCGGCGTTTTGCGTGGTGGCGAAAGAAAGTGGCGAGTAGCCTTCGCCAAGAATCAGCGACGAATCTCCAGCGCCTCGCGCTGATGCTCGAACAGGCTCTGGCCAGCCTTCTCGGCAAGATCGAGCATGGCGTTGAGCTCGTCACGCGAGAACGCCGCCGTCTCGGCGGTGCCCTGCACCTCGATCAGCCCGCCATCCTCGGTCATCACCACGTTCATGTCGGTGCCCGCGGCGCTGTCTTCCGGGTAGTCGAGATCGACCACCGGCGTGCCCTTGTAGACGCCCACCGAGACCGAGCTGACCAGTTGCTTGAACGGATCGGTCTTGATCTGCTTTTCGCGCTGCAGGTAGCGAATGGCATCGACCAGCGCCACGCAGCCGCCGGTGATCGACGCCGTACGCGTTCCGCCGTCGGCCTGGATCACGTCGCAGTCGACGGTGATGGTGAACTCGCCGAGCTTCTTGAGATTGACCGCCGCGCGCAGCGATCGGCCGATCAAGCGCTGGATCTCCAGCGTGCGCCCGCCCTGCTTGCCGCGGGTCGCCTCGCGGCCGCTGCGGCTGTGGGTGGCGCGCGGCAGCATGCCGTACTCGGCGGTGATCCAGCCCTGGCTCTTGCCGCGCAACCAGCGCGGCACGCCGGCTTCGACACTGGCGTTGCACAGCACCTTGGTATCACCGAAGGCCACCAGCACCGAGCCTTCGGCGTGGCGGGTATAGTCGCGGATCAGTTGAATCTCGCGGGGCTGATCGGGCTGTCGTCCGCTGGGTCGTGTGGCCGCTGGGCGCATGTCACCTCTCATCGCTTGGCTGGGTAATCGTCGGAGCACAGCTCCTGAATGGACGGCCATTCTACACGCTTGACCCGTGTCGATCCGTTACACTGAGCAATGTTCCGGCGAACCGTTGTCCGGACGAACCCTTTCACCGTTGTCTTCGAGGAACTCGCATGGCCTACAGCATGACCGCCTTCAGCCGGCAGACCCTGGATGCCGCCTGGGGTAGCCTGCAACTGGAACTGCGCTCGGTGAACCAGCGCTACCTGGAGCCGCACTTCCGCCTGCCCGAGAGCCTGCGCGATCTCGAGCCGGGCTTCCGCGAGGCCCTGCGCACGCGCCTGGCGCGCGGCAAGGTCGAATGCCAGCTGCGCTTCGATCCCGCCGCCGCCGGCGAATCGCTGAGCGTCAACCGCGAGCGACTCGCTGAACTCAACCGCGCCCTGCATGAAGTGCGCGCCGAGCTTCCCGACGCGCCAATGCCCGACGCCCTAGCGCTGCTCGACCATCCCGGAGTGGTCGACACCCAGGGCGCCGACCTCGATACCGTCAAGCGCGAGGCGTTGGCGCTGTTCGATACCGCGCTCGACGACCTGATCGCCGGGCGCGCCCGGGAGGGTGAACGCCTCGCCGAGCTGATTCGTAGCCGGCTCGATGGCGTACGCGCGCAGGTCGCCACGGTCCGCGAACTGCTCCCTCAGATTCTCGAGCGCCAACGCAGCCAGCTGATCGAACGCCTCGAAGCGTTCAAGGCCGAACTCGATCCGCAGCGCATCGAGGCCGAGGTCGCGCTGCTCGCCCAGAAAGCCGACGTCGACGAGGAACTCGACCGCCTGGAAATCCACATCGCCGAGATCGAGCGTCAGCTCAAGCAGAAAGGCCCGATCGGCCGGCGGCTGGACTTTCTGATGCAGGAACTCAACCGCGAGGCCAACACCCTATCGTCCAAGGCGGTGGTCGCCGATACCACCCGCTGCGCGGTGGAGTTGAAGGTGCTGATCGAACAGATGCGGGAGCAGATTCAGAACTTGGAGTGAGTGGTAAGTTGATTTCGTAAGCCAGCGTACTCACAATCTTTGGCAAATGGACTGGGAGCACTCGGTCGGCGTCTAAACCTCGGTGAGTGCACCGGGGTTTTTCGCTATCTGGAGTATGGAAAAGCGATCGAAGCAGATACCTTAATCTCCACTGATCGTAGCTAACCCCTACCGCCCGTCGCCCCCGCTCGCAGTAGAACTCAATCTGATCAGTATCGGTCAGCTTCTGTGCCAGGGTAGATGCCAGACACCAGACTAATGAATCGCTCTTTTCCCGTCCCATGTTTCGAGGCCCTGTACCACCAAGCGCACGCAGGATGAGGAACGCCTTTCGACTCAATTTCAAGATGCTTGGCCAAGTGCCTTTTCGCTTTTGTGGAAACGAAAATCACGCGGTCAGGCTTAATAACATCAATCACACCATTGAGCGTTTGCTTGGCAACCTCCAGGTCTTCTCGTTGGACATTAAGGCTTTTCCCAGTAACGGCTGGCCGTTGGAACCCGTTCATGAATGCGACGTATCTAAATAGATTACCGTCTCCCATATATCCCGCTTCACTCAACGCCCGGTTCAAGCGCCGGTAGATCTCGTGGCCTCTCGCGTTCCACTGGCCGTCTGGTTTATCGATGATGTTGCGCGTGTGTATCCAACCTGGTTTATCGTCAGTTTCAAAATTCTTCTCAGAGCCCGCATACCAACGTTGTGCATCAAGGTGAAGCGATCTTCCCGCTGGCAGGTAATGGCTTTCAGCGACCAATAGAATTTTTGGGCCATGCTGGCCATAAAAGCGCCCAATGAAAGGGCGCATACGCGGGTAGGCTTGATAATGTAGCAATTTATCGAAAGCGTTATCGAACTCTTGCAAGTAGTGATGAATTTCAGACATATAAACTTACCCTGAGCTTAGAGAACCACTCGACCAACAAGAGGTAATTCTGTGATTTTCGTGACGGACTAGAATAGCGTAACGCCTATAAGCATTTTTCCAATTTTTCCAATCTCGCTTCTTGAAGCGCTTTCAAGGTTTTGCCGCTCGCATCTTTCCAGGCAGTTCGCCCATTCGACGCGCCGCCAACCAATACCCCCGCAGCGGTGGAGGGTGAGGAGAAGCGGAAATCCTGGGTGAATACTAGAGCACCATCCTGCGGCGCCAGTACGCCGCGCGCTTTCAGCGTCTGACGCTGCTCGCGCATATAATTGTGGATAGACGCCGTCTCTTCCGCACGCGCGAATGAGCCCTTCAACACCACGAAGCCATCCGTCACTTCTCTAGCGGTGCCTTTGGCACCCCGCTCATCGAGATAAAGCGTCAGTGATGGGGTAACCGGGTCAGTCGATATCTCCTTTGCTTGACTACTGGCGGACTCGAAAGCATCAATGCCCAGAAGCGGAAAGATCACCAGCATCTCGGCCAGAAACCACTCCGCATCGGCGCTGTCGGCTTCGTTGAGAGGAGGTGGTGAAGGGTAGGCAGTGTTATCTACCGCCCACTGGTTGGCGGTTTTCGCCAGCCCCAGTAGACGCGCTTCCAGATAACGCACACTCGCCTTGTTCAACCCCTCATTGGTGCTGGTAAAGGCGATGACCCGCGTCCAGAATTCCTTGCCCGCCACATGCTGTTTGATCCGCTCGCCGAGAACATCCGCTTCGCCCACATAAAGTTTGGCAGCGCCGTCATCCGTTTGTCCCGTGAGCACATAAACACCCGGCTGCGCCATCTCGCTTCGCTTCAGCGCCCCTTCGAGCTGGGAGCGATTGGCCACTACCGCCCGGCCCGTCCAGTTGGACTTCTCGACGATGCGTAGCCCTTCCGGCGTGCCGTCGGCGAGGAAGATACGGATGGAGGTTGGGCGGGCCTGCGGCGATGTCATACAAACTCCAGAATATTGATGATCAGGATGACCATTGATTCGACAGAAGCTCGGCCTGCTTGAGAATCAGCTCGATGACTTCCGGCGATTTGTCTGGCGGGTACTTGTAGCGCTGCAGCGTCCGGCGCACCAGAATGCGCAGTTTGGCGCGCACGCTTTCGCGCACCTGCCAATCGACGGTGGTCGAGCCGCGCAGCTTGTTGGTGACCTCGACCGCCAGCGCCCGCAAACGATCATCACCCAGCTCGCGTACCGCGCTCTCGTTAGTGATCAAGGCGTCGTAAAAAGCGATCTCGTCGGGGTTCAGGCCCAGCACCTCGTCGCGCTCCATATCGGCCTTGAACTGCTTGGCCATCTCGATCAGCTCTTCGATCACCTGCGCCGTTTCGATGCCGCGGTTGTTGTACTTGCGCAGCGTCTCCTGCAAGCGATCCGAGTACTTTTTCTCCTGCACGGCGTTAGTGCGCGTTTTGGCCTTGATGTCATCCTTTAGCAGTTTCTCCAATAGCTCGACGGCCAGATTGCGATACGGCATCTGGCGCACGTCTTCGAGAAACTCATCGGAGAGCAGCCCGATATTGGGCTTGTCGAGCCCGCAGAGCGCGAACACGTCCGTCACGTCCTCGGCCACTACGGCGTTATCGAGGATCTGCTTGAGCGCGGAATTTTTCTGTTCCTCACTCAGCGAACGATTTGTACTGGTGTGCTTGACCAATGCCGCCTTGATCGCCGAGAGAAACGCGATTTCCTTGTGCAGCGCCTTAGCTTCATCCAGCGTGCTGCACAACGAATACGCTTTGGTAAGCTTCAGTACGGTATCGAGAAAGCGCTTTTTGCCATCGTCCAGACTCAGGATGTAGTTGGCTGCCGGCGGTAGCAGTTTGTGCGGCGCCTCTTCGAAGCCGCTGTAGTCGAAGCCTTCACGGTTGGCGCCCTTGGCAAACATGCCGTGAATGATATCGAGCTTCTCTTCCAGCACCTCGAAGGCTTCCTCGGCGCTATAGGTGGGCTGCCCCCTGCCGCACGAGTCGGTGTAGATCTTGAGGGCATTTTTCAGCTCGTTGGCAATGCCGATGTAGTCGACCACCAGCCCGCCGGGCTTGTCCTTGAACACCCTGTTCACACGAGCAATGGCCTGCATCAGATTATGGCCCTTCATGGGCTTGTCGACGTACATGGTATGGCAGCACGGCGCGTCGAAGCCGGTCAGCCACATATCGCGCACGATCACCAGCTTGAGCGGGTCGGCCGGGTTCTTGAAGCGCTTCTCAAGCCGCTTTTTGGTGGCTTTGTTGTAGATGTGGGGTGTCAGCAGCGAGCTGTCGGCGGCCGAGCCGGTCATGATGACCTTGATCGCGCCCTTTTCCGGGTCGTCGTCGTGCCAGTCTGGGCGGAGCTTGACGATTTCCTTATAGAGCTGGGCGCAGATGCTACGGCTCATGGCGACGATCATCGCCTTGCCCTCGATGGCCTTGTTGCGCGTCTCGAAGTGCTCGACGAGATCCGCCGCGATACGCTGTAGCCGTGGCTCAGCACCCATCAGTTTTTCGAGGCGGCTCCACTCGCCCTTGGTGCGCTCCCGCGCGCCGGTATCTTCTTCATCCTCGATGAGGTCGTCGACCTGCTCGGAGAGCTGATTGATTTCCTCGCGGTTGATGTCGAGCCGCGCCAAGCGCGATTCGTAGAAGATCGGCACGGTGGCGCCATCATCGACGGCGTCCTGAATGTCGTAGATCGAGACGTAATCGCCGAAGACGGCGCGGGTGTCCTTGTCCTCACTGGCAATCGGCGTGCCGGTAAAGCCAATGAAAGAGGCGTTAGGCAGCGCATCGCGCATGTGTTTGGCGAAACCGAACTGGTAGGTGCCATCCTGCTTGAGAGTGGCTTTCAGACCGTACTGGCTGCGGTGGGCTTCGTCCGAGATGACCACGATATTGTGGCGATCGTTGAGAATCGGGTGGCCACGCTCGTCGTCCAGCAGGGCAAACTTCTGCACCGTGGTGAAAATAATGCCGCCGGACTCGCGCTCGGCGAGCTTCTGGCGCAGGCTCTCGCGGTCTTCGGCCTGGATAGGGTCCTGCTTGAGCAGGTCGCGAGCGCTACTGAAAGTGCCGAACAGCTGGCCGTCGAGGTCGTTGCGGTCGGTCACCACGATCAGCGTAGGGTTGTGCATAGCCGGTTGCTGCAACAGCTTGCCCGCGTAGCAGACCATCGAGATGCTCTTGCCCGAGCCCTGGGTGTGCCACACCACCCCGGCCTTCTTGCTGCCGGGTTTGACCTCATCGCCGTAAGTTGCGCGTTTCTCGCTCACGGTTGTCGCAGGCTCCTCGGCGGCAATCACCGTCGCTTTCACCGCCTCGCGCACGGCATGGAACTGGTGGTAGCCCGCAATCTTCTTGATCACCCGCTCGGCGTCGGTCTCGAACAGCACGAAGTAGCGTAGATAATCGAGCAACAGCGCCCGGTCGAAAAAGCCCCGCACCAGGGTTTCGAGCTGCCACTCCAGCAGCGGCTTGTCGTCTTCATTCTTGATGGTGCGCCACGGCATGAAGCGCTCCTGATCCGCCGTCAGCGAGCCAACCCATGCGGTATAGCCATCGCTGATCACCAGCGCTTCGTTGGTGACGAACAGGTCGGGAATTTCCGTCTTGTAGGTCTGCAGCTGATTGAAGGCGCCGGTGATATCGGAGCTTTCACTGCTCGGGCTTTTCAGCTCGATCACCGCCATCGGCAGGCCATTGATAAAACAAACGATATCCGGGCGGCGGGGCTGCTTGCTGCCCTGAACCGTGAACTGATTGATGGCGCGGAAACGGTTGGTCTCGACGCGCTCGAAATCGATCAGAAAGGCGTGGTCATACACGACGTCGTCATCGTGCTTGTACTGCACCGGCACGCCGCTGAGCAGCCACTGGTGAAAGGCACGGTTACTGAGCACGAGATCGGGGCTTTGCGGTTTACTGACTTGGGCCACGGCCTGCTGAACGGCGTCATCCGGCAGCTGCGGGTTGAGCGTTCTGATAGCCTTCTCGATATCTGCGCGGAGCAGCACCTGCTGATAATCGTCACGCTCGGGCGCGGCGCCATCGTGGGCGATGTCCGGTCCGTGGGCGGTTTCCCAGCCGTTTTCGGTGAACCACTCAAGGCAGAGCTGCTCCAGTTGATCTTCGGTCATGCCCCGCTCCCTTCAGCAAGCTTCTCTAACAAAGCATCCAAACATTCATCATGGTCATCGACATACCAAATTACATGGATGTTACATGCAGCCAGCTCTTTATTGCGCTTGATCCTATTATTTGGACTTTCAAGCGGCAAAAAAGCATAATGCCTAGGAGAGTTCTCTTGACCTTTGCGCTCTACTATATTTTTCAAGCAAGTCAATGTTCTATCTACTGTTAAACTACACCCCAAAAAAAGAAGTGTTCTAGTGGACAATGACTCGATAACCGCCTCAAGTTCTCCGTCCTCTTTATAACATGCTTCGTATTCAGACTTGGTAAGCACCCGGGACTTCAATTTGTTTGCTTTACCATGCAGCTTAACTAAAACCCTTTCCCCTTCACCTATCAACTTAGGCAGCTCTTGACCCTCACTTGCCAGAAGCTTTTCGTCAAAGGACCCTGAAGGGCTTTCCTTATAAACCCGATCTAAAACGCTATCGAAATTCGTTGTTATTACAGCAGAGTTAAAAATATAGGGCAGCTTTTTAACACACCCCCCTACATCTCTCAAAGTACCAAAAGAGCTTTCTACCCTTTCTGAAAACCCAGCAGGCGACAGGTCATTACTTAGTAGCTCTGCCGCTTCTTCGAACTGACCACGCTCAATCAAGTCATCGAACACATCTTTTTCAACTTCAGTATCTCGATGTACCTCTCTTAAAAAAGAAGTCCATCCAGGATAGCCTGACAATATTGACATCCCTGCGCCTACAAAAGGAGTCACTGCCCCTCTATTATAAATCTCCTTGAGCCTTGCAAAACGATCTCTATTGCTAAATAGATCCAATATTTCTTCAGCCTTTATAATTTTTTCTTCGCTTTTTTGGCTACACCAGTCAACAAAGGCCTCCTCATAAGCAGTAGGATCAAAGTCTTTTAAAATAGAACTTGGATAAAAACAATACCTGCGATAGTTATTTCGCCCGCCTCATTCACCTCACAAGTCATTTCTGACTCAAAAAGGGTTCTCAAATATTCCATAACTACTCCTTGAGAACAGGGCAAGTTAAATTGCCTGAAAGTAGTTCGGGAAGGAGAGCATCTCTCGTTTTTGACAACACCTTGTTTTGATCACCATAATTCCTAGCAAGCCTAAGATAAGAACTGGCAAACAAATCAAACTTCCCAACTATCGCTGGAGGATAAATCAGCCATTTCATACCTGACAAAGACTTTGCATCGGCTCTTTGTCTACCGCTCGTTCCTGTCATGGACTGTATGGCTGCTGAACGGAAACTTTCATCGCGAGCTATGAAGTAACCCAGCGATTTTGGATAAGCTTCTGTAGGCCGTAAAATAATATATTCAGTTGATCCCCAACCCGTTTCCCCATCTTCAAGAAAATCGACGAATGCTGTTTTGCCGTTTTCGAGGCAAGGTGTAATTCGGGCGAGTAGTGTGTCTCCGTTTATAAATTTAGTACCACTACCCATTTCACGTTGCACGACTTCTTCTGCAAGATGGCCTGAGGTTGGCACATTTTTCATATCCAGATAGGGGGCAAGCTCTCCCTTCCGAAGGGTTCGGCGAGGGTTAAAATCGATAAGATCAGATAAACTACCTGTCTCCCACCCCTCCGGAATCTCCCCCAACTCACTCGCCTGCATCGCCGAGGGAAACAGCGCGACGGTTTTATAGAACTCTTGGTAGCGCTCTGGATCTTCCGCGCGCAGAGCATCGAGCTGCGCCGCCGTCTTTCCGGCAATCGCCTGCATCGCAGCGCGGTTCATATAGGATTCCAGCCCCCCTGTCGCGGACTGACCGTCCAGCTCGGCGGCATAGCAGCCGGGCGAGGCGGGCTCGTTTTCCGGTTGCAGGGCTTGCCAGCGCTGGCGCGCAGCGATCTTGGCCTTGACCGGCTCGAAATCGACAAACCAGCTTTTGAACAGGGCCTGGGCCATTTGTTCGAGGGTTTGGTTGATTTGGTGATTAATTTCGATTTTATCTTCTAATAAAGATAGTACCGAGCTAATGGCTCTTTGCTCAATGAAGTCTCTTGGTATTTTTACTTCAAAAGGATAAACAGCATTTCGATTCAAAGACTTTTGTGCACTGCCAGAATTAAATTGATCAAAATCGATAGTTTTTAGCAAGTAATAAACAAACTTAGGGTCATTGCCTTTGAAGTCGGTGACGTACAAAGCTGTGTTGAGCGGCCAAAAACCCTTATCGGAGTAGTTTATTTCACCCATAGCATTCCCGCTACGACCTACCGTGACTCCGGGGCCACTAGCTTTTGACTCATTATGATAGCCAGTTATACCTGATGACCCCAATATGGGCACGCCGCCAGCAACCCTATCTTGAGCGGGGAGATCATGCCCTCTCTGTAAAGTCAGAACTTTACCTAGCGGGATTGTTATCCACTCAGAGCTCATAACCCAGCCCCCCAAGATTCCGCTTAATCTCCCTTTCCAGCCGGTCGCTTTCCTCGAACTGCTCTTTCAGCTGTGCCGTTAACCGCGCCATCTTATCGGCGAAGGGTTCGTCGTCCTCTTCCTGCGCGGCGGCGCCCACATAACGCCCTGGGGTGAGCACGAAGTCGTGCTTTTCAATCGCGGCGAGATCTTTTGAGGCACAGAAGCCGGGCACGTCTTCAAAGGCGTCGGTGCGCTGCCAGGTATGGAAGGTGTCAGTGATCCTGGCGATATCTTCACGGGTGAAGTCGCGCAGTACGCGGTCGCGCATATAGCCCTGCTGGCGGGCGTCGATAAACAGCACTTCGCCTTTACGTCGGCGTTTTTCAACGCCGTTGGGCGAGAGGCCACCGGTTTTGTCGCGGGTCAGAAACCAGATGCAGGCGGGAATCTGGGTGTTGGTAAAGAGCTGGCCCGGCAAGGCGACGATGCACTCGACCAGATCCTTCTCGACGAGGCGGCGGCGAATCTCGCCCTCGCCGCCACTGTTGGAACTCATTGAGCCGTTGGCGAGCAGCAGCGCCATGCTGCCCACGGGGGCCAGGTGGTGCAGCATATGCTGCAGCCAGGCGAAGTTGGCGTTGCCCTTGGGCGGGGTGCCGTACTGCCAGCGTACATCCTCGGCCAGCGATTCGTGCCACCAGTCCTTGATGTTGAATGGCGGGTTGGCCATCACGAAGTCGGCGCGCAGGTCCGGGTGCTGGTCATCGAGGAAGCTGTCGGCGTTTTTTTTGCCGAAGTTGAAGTCGATGCCGCGGATGGCCATGTTCATGGCGGCCAGCCGCCAGGTGGTGGGGTTGGACTCCTGCCCGTAGATGGACACGTTCTTTTTCTGCTCGGTGGGGTCGTAGTGGTGCTCGCGGGCGTGCTCCTCGATGAATTTGTCCGATGAGACAAAAAAACCACCAGAGCCCATCGCCGGGTCATATACGCGACCCTTGTAGGGTTCCAGCATCTCGACGATCAACGAGACGATGCTCTTGGGCGTGTAGTACTGCCCGCCCTGCTTGCCTTCGGCCAGCGCAAACTGGCCGAGGAAGTACTCGTAAACGTGGCCGAGAATGTCTTTGCTGCGCAGGTTCAGCGCCTCGCCGTCGAGGGTCGGCTGGGTAAAGGAGGTGTCCGAGAAGGAGTTGATCAGCCCGATCAGCTTGTCGTTATCGACCTGAAAGCGGCTGATGCCTTCCAGCACGCCCTTGAGTTTGTCGTTGTTTTTTTCGATGGCCTCCAAGGCGTTGTCGATCAGCCAGCCGACCGAGCGCAGGCGCACGTCTTCGCCCTTGCTGTTCTGCCAGAGCACCGAGCCGATAGGCAGTGCGGCGTTCTCTTTCAGCGTGCTCCAGCGCGCCTCTTTTGGCACCCAGAACACGTTGGCCTCGCGGTAGTAGTCGAGAATTTCCAGCTCATCTTCGAGCGCCTGCTCATACTCGGCGTCGCTGTCGTAATCCTCGCGCGGCAGGTAGTAGATATTGTCTTCGGCGTCGCTCTTGAACAGCGCGAGCAGCTCGCGCTGGCGCTCCTCGAACGCATCGGAGACATACTTCAGAAAGATCAGCCCCAACACCACGTGCTTGTAGTTGGCGGCGTCCAGGTTGTTGCGCAGCTTGTCCGCGGCTTTCCAAAGCTTGTCTTCAAGCGCTTTCAAAAATTGCTGTTCGGTATTATCCACTGTGACCTCTTTGAACAAAAAGTAGGCCTCTGAGGACCTGCACGATGAAGGTGATGTTATCAGTTGGTCACTGGAGCGCTACACGGCCGGCTCCCGATTCAATAGCTCGATATAGTCGCCATAGGCGAACACCCGGTTGCGCTTCTGGCCGGTCAGCTCCCGTACGATATTCAACTGCTGCGCCAGAGCTTCCAGCACCTTGCCGACGGTGGCCTGGGTCAGCCCGGTATCCCGATGCAGCGTGGCGATATTGGCGATGGGGTGGCGGTAGAGCGCTTCCAGAACCTGAGTCGCGGAACCGGATAGGCGGCCGAGCTCACTCAGGCGCGCCTTGTCCCGGGCCAGTAGCGCATTTAGCGCCTGCGCCGTGGCAACGGCGTGGTTGGCGGTATCGGCGATGGCATCGACGAAAAAGAGCAACCAGCTTTCCCAATCGCCGGTCAGACGCACGTTCTGGAGGTGCTCGTAATAGACCTGCCGGTGGCGTTTGAAGAACACCGAAAGGTAGAGCAGCGGCTCCGTCAGAATGCCTGCCTGCACCAGAATCAGCGGAATCAACAAGCGCCCGAGCCGGCCATTGCCATCCATGAATGGATGAATGGTTTCGAACTGCACGTGTGCCAGGGCGGCCTTGATCACCGGTTCCGTCGCCACCGGCTCGTCATTGAGAAAGTGCTCGAAGGCGCCCCAACAGTCGGCGAGCTGGTTGGCCGGGGGCGGCACGAAAGCGGCTTCGTCGGCACGGTGGCCACCGATCCAGACCTGGTTCTGGCGAAATTCACCCGGGCGGCGATGCGTGCCGCGCCCGTGGGTCATCAAGGCGTCGTGCAGCTCACGCACGAGCCGGATCGTGATCGGTTGCCCTTCGCGAATGCGCTGTACGCCCAAGTTGAGCGCGCGTACGTAGCAGGAGACTTCCTGCACGTCATCCATCGGGACGCCGGGGATGCCGTCCATCTCGTAGATCATCAGATCGCTGAGCGAGGACTGCGTGCCCTCGATCTGCGATGACATCACCGCTTCTTTACGCACGTAGCTGTAGAGAAACAACTGCGCGTCGGGCAGCAGCATCGAAATGCCATCGAGCCGCCCTAGGGCCACGTGGGCGGCGGAAAGCCGACTCTGTAGCTTGTCATCCAGCGACAGCGCAGGCTCGGGCGGCAGTGGCGCCGGGATGAACGCCTGGCAATTCACGCCACCGGCAATGCTGGTGACATGGTAGCCCGTTAGCCCACGGTGCATGAGTTTCCTCAGCAAAGTTAAAATAAGTTGTCGTACTATTTCACTTTAGCTCTTAAATTGAAATAGCAGTCTCTCTTATTTTAGCTTCCCTTCTCTTGTATTCCATGGCTTCGATTAGCCAATGGGCAGGCTGCGGCCTTTGGCACTGGTCACATGAGTAGCCCCGAAGAGATCGGCTCGGGAATGGCGTACCCTGATAGCAGCCGCTGACAACTCAGGAGCCCCCATGCCTACTGCCAGAAACATCGATCCCGCCGAGCAGCAGCAACTCATTGACATCGTTCGCCGTGCCGCGAAGGCCGAGATTCTGCCGCGCTTTCGCAACCTGAGCGACGCGAGCATCCGCACCAAGAGCGCCCCCGACGACCTGGTCACCGACGCCGACCAGGGCGCGGAACGGCTGATCGGCCAGGCCATTGCCGAGCTGTTGCCGACGGCGACGATCATCGGCGAAGAGGCCGTGGCCGAGGGCAGCGCGCGGCTCGCCGACATTGCCGGGGCCGAGCTGGCGCTGATCATCGATCCGGTCGACGGCACCTGGAATTACGCGCGTGGGCTCAATCAGTTCGGGGTGATTCTGGCGGCGACGAGCTTCGGCGAGACGATCTTCGGGCTGCTCTACGATCCGCTGGGCGACGACTGGATCGTCGCCCGCCACGGCGAGGGGGCATTCTTCGGCCGGCCTGACGGCACCCAGCGTCGCCTGCGCGTTTCCGACACCACCGATATCGACGAAATGGTCGGTGCTACCTCGATCCGGCTATTCCCCAAACCCTTGCAGTATCAGCTCGCCGCCACCTTTCCCGACCTGCAACGGATGATGGCGTTCGGCTGCGCCTGCCACGAATACCGCACCATGGCCTTCGGTTACGTCGATTTCATGCTCGCCGGCAAGCTGATGCCGTGGGACCACGCCGCCGGCCTGCTGATCCACCAGGAGGCCGGCGGCCATGCGGCGCTGCTCGACGGCACGCCCTACAAGCCGACCCTTCATCAGGGCCGGTTGCTCGCCGCCAACTCGCGGGAAAACTGGGAGCGGCTGCGCGAGAAGTACGCCTTTCTGGTCTAGCCCCGCTCTCCATCACCGAGCGCCATCGCCGAGAGATTCGTAAGTCCACGTTATGGAAACGGCGCAAATTGTGGCTACACTGTTAATTTTGGTAGCCATTTTGGGGCGTCGCCCTGAGCGTCTGGGAGTTACAGCCTCAGCGCAGGCCGGGCCCCCCGATACAATCAATGAATATGCGTTAGCTCGTTGCGGCCTGTCTCGCCAGGCCACGCTTTTGCCAGGAAGGCATGAGGGGAGTTAGCCAAGCGGGGTTGTTATGGATAACGTGATCGCCGCCTATAACGGATCGATGGAAAAGGGCTGTTGGCTGCGCCTGAAGGCACTCGCCCACTTCATCGCCAGCCAGGGCCATACGATCCACCTGGTGGTACCGGCACACTTCGACGTCGGCGCCCGGCCGGGTGTGGTGAAGGTACCCGTGGAAACCCGAAAGTCCCGCCTATGGGGCCTGGCGAAGATCAAGACGGCACTGACCTTCGCCCTGGTGACCCGGCGCCTGACGAAGCAACTGGCTAATCCGGCGATCGTCTCCTTCGATACGCACAATGGCCTGAGCTTCGTCGCGACGCCCAATCGCGCGCTGAAGGCGCTGTTCATCCGCGGCGAAACGCACTATCAGGCCAAGTACAACGAGCCCTTCTTCTACGGGCTGTTCATCCGGGCGATGGACCGCCTCGTCAAGGCGCGTGCCGACACCGTCGTCTACAACAATTCGCCGTCCATGCGCCGGGAAGCCGAACTGCTCGGCAAGTACCAGCCGATGGTGCACAAGATCCCCAACGACTCGAAAGTGGCCCCGCAGTGTCGCATCGCCCGCAACCCCGAGCCGTTCACCATCGGCTACTGCGGTCAGCTATCGAAGCGCAAGAACGTCGAGTTCCTGATCCGTGCCTTTCTCGAGCTGGAACGCCACCAGCAGCAAGCGTGCCGCCTGATCATCCAGGGCAACTGGCAAGCGTATTCCTGGGTGGAGGATTACCTCGACGCCGAGCGCTACCCGAACATCCACTTCCGCGACTGGGGCCCGGATACCGAGGCCTTCTACCGGGACATCGACCTGTTCGTGCTGCCGTCGCTGTTCGACGACTTTTCCAACGCCGCACTCGATGCCATCGCCAACGGCATTCCCGTGCTGCTCTCCGCTACCGGCGGCAGTCCGGAAATGGTCGAGGGCAACCCAAGGCTGCTATTCGACCTGGCGGAAGGGGAAGCCGCCCTGGCGAACAGGATCGGGCAGGTCATGGGCAACTATCGGGAAATGTGCCGGGAGGTCGGCGTGCTGTCCGCGAACTACAGCTTCGACTGGGCACGGGAAGTCTTCGGTCACATCAAGTACGTCCACAACAACCGGAAAAAGCCGGCGTCGGGGCGTTCCGAGGGCACCCCGATATCCGGGGCCAGGGGTTAGGCGCTCGTTCAGCCGGGCGCCAACGACGCGCTGCGCCGCTCCGCCCAGAGGCCCGTGTAGAAGATCGCCAACCCGCCGAGGGCCAACGCCGCACCGACCAGCCCGGTCGACGACCAGGCGAAGCCGAGCTTGATAGTCACCCCGGCGAGCCAGGCGCCGAGGGCGTTGGCGACGTTGAAGGCGGCGTGGTTGAGCGAGGCGGCCATGGTCTGGGCGTCCTCGGCGACGTCCATCAGGCGGGTCTGGATGGTCGGTCCCAGCGCCATGCTGGTGCCCACCAGGCCGACGAACAAGAGTCCCAGGAACACATCGTTGGCAGCGAAATAGAACAGTCCCTGGACGACACAGCACCAGATCAGGATGGTGGGGATCGCGCGCATGATGTTGCGATCCGCGGCCCGCGCGCCAACCAGGTTACCGACGATGGTACCCACGCCGAACACCGCCAGCACCAGCGGCCCCAGCGCATCGGCCATGCCCGCCTGCTCGGTCAGCGTGGGCATCACATAGCTGAACACCGCGAACATCCCGCCGAAGCCGATACAGGCGATGCCCAGGGTGAACAGCACGCGCTGCTTGACCAGCGCGGTCAACTCGCGCAACGGGCTGGCGTTGGGATTGCTGGGTTGCGCCGGCACCCATAGCCGCACCATCAGCGCGGTGGCGAGGGCGATCGCCCCCACCCCGACGAACGCCGCCTGCCAGCCGAGCAGGTTGCCGGCCCAGGTCGCCAGCGGCGCCCCGGCCAGGATTGCCGTGGTCAGCCCCAGCATCACCCGGCTCACTGCCCGGGCACGCTCGTCGATGGGCACCGCCGCCGCGGCCACCAGCGCGGCGACGCCGAAGTAGGCCCCGTGCGGCAGCCCGGCCAGAAAGCGCAGCAGCACGAACGACCAGAAGTCCGGCGCGAAGGCACTGGCCAGGTTGCCGATCGCGAACACCAGCATCAGTACGATCAAAAGCGCCCGCTTGGGGACCCGTGCGGCCAGCGACGAGATCAGCGGCGCGCCGACCACCACGCCCAGCGCGTAACTGCTGATGGCGTAGCCGACATCGGGCACGGCGACCTGCAGATCGCCGGCGACCCGGTTCATCAGCCCCATGATCACGAATTCGCCGGTGCCGATGCCGAAGCCGCCCAGCGCCAGGGCGAGCTCCGCCAGGCGCGGATGGGCGACCGCGGGCGGCTGTGACGAAGTGGCATCGCTCATGTGAGGACTCCCTGACGGAAAAATGGCCGGCGGCGGCGATGCACACGAGCGGTACGCGCGGCCTTGGTGGCCACGCATCCGGGTACTGGCAACGGTTCAGTGGAACGCGGTTATTCTTGCAGAATTACGACTTAAGCATAAGAGCCGGTGTGATCAAGAAGTGGCGTATCTCGAGCCGCTCGGTAGCTTGGCTCAGCTATCCGCAGCCAGCCGCCAGGCCAGCGACTCGCCGGCGCGAAACGGCACCAGGCGTTCATCGCCGCAGGCGATCGACTCGGCCACCATCTGCTCCCGGCGGGTCAGCTCGACGCTGCCCTCGTTGAGCGCCAAGCCGTAGAAACGCGGGCCGTTCTCGGAACAGAACGCCTCGAAGTGCTCGAGCGCGCCCTCCTCCTCGAACACCGTGGCATAGACCTCGAGCGCGGTGGGTGCGTTGAACACCCCGGCGCAGCCGCAGGCAGTCTCCTTGGTGTGGGCCAGATGCGGCGCCGAGTCGGTACCCAGGAAGAAGCGCGGGTTGCCGCTGGCGATCGCCGCGCGCAATGCCTGCTGGTGGCTGCCACGCTTGAGGATCGGCAGGCAGTACAGGTGCGGACGAATGCCGCCGACCAGCATGTCGTTGCGATTGTGGGCCAGGTGCTGCGGGGTGATCGTCGCCGCCAGGAAATCGTCGCCGGCCTGCACGTACTGCGCGGCGTCGGCGGTGGTGATGTGCTCGAAGACGATCTTGAGCTCGGGGAATCGGTGGCGCAGCGGCGCCATCACCGTGTCGATGAAGACCTTCTCGCGATCGAAGATGTCCACCTCGGCGCGGGTCACCTCGCCGTGGATCAGCAGCGGCATGCCGATGCGCTGCATGACCTCGCACAGCGGATAGATCGCCGTGACGTCGCGGATGCCGTGGGCGGAGTTGGTAGTGGCGTTGGCCGGGTAGAGCTTGGCGGCGGTGAAAACGCCCTCGCGATAGCCGCGCTCGAGTTCCTCGGCGGTGACGCTCTCGCTCAGGTAGCAGGTCATCAGCGGCGTGAAGTCGTGACCGGCGGGCAGCGCGTCGAGGATGCGCTGGCGATAGGCCGCGGCGGCGGCCACCGTGGTCACCGGCGGCGCCAGGTTGGGCATCACGATTGCCCGGCCGTACACGGCGCTGGTATAGGGCAGCACCGCGGCCATCAGTTCGCCGTCGCGCAGGTGGAGGTGCCAGTCGTCGGGGCGGCGGATGCGCAGTGTCGTGGGGGCGGTCATGGCGGACTCCTGTAGATCAATGGGCCGGACGGCGCAGCAATAATACCAGCGCCACGGCGGAAAGCAGCGCCACGAAACCGGCGAATCCCACCCCGGTCGGCGCCAGGCCGATCGAGCGCGACACCAGCCCGATGCCCACCACCGGAATCGACAACGCCACGTAGGCGATGACGAAGAAGGTCGAAGTCACCGAGCCACGCTGGTCTGCCGGACTCGCCGCGGCGATGGCGCCCAGCCCCGCGCGAAAGCCGATGCCCTGGCCGAACCCGGCGATCAGCGCGCCGCCGAGAAACACCCACGTCACCGCCAGGGCGATGCCGAGGCCGACCAACGCTGCGCCGACAACGACGATTGCGCAGCCCAGCGGCAACCGCCGTGCCGACGGCAGCCGGCCCTGCGCCAGTTGGCCCAGCGTCGAGGCGAAGAACACCGACCCGGCGACCAACCCGATCAGCGCCAGGTTGGACTCACCGAGCACCTGCTTCATGAAGGCCGGCGCGGTGGCGGTGAAGAAACCCAGCACCGCGAAGCCGGCGAATCCGGCGATCGCCGCGGGCAGGAACACCCCGCGCACCTCGACCGGCACGCGCAGACGCTGCATGCGCAACCTCGGCCGCGCCGGTCGCGATACCGTTTCCGGCGCGTAGGCCACGGTGGCCACCGCCAGTACCAGCAAGCCCAGGTGCACGACGTAGGCCAACTGCAGCGGCCACGGCGCATACTGGCCGAGCAGCCCGGCGATCACCGGGCCCAGGCCCAGCCCGCCCATGTTGACGGCGGTGGCGACAAAGGTCGCCGAACGCCGCCAGGCCGGCGGTGCCAGCTCGATCACCGCCACCGTCGCCGTGCCGGTGAAGATGCCCGCGGAGATCCCCGAGACGACACGCGCCACGAGCAGCATCGCTAGCTCGTCGCTGGCCAGGAACAGCGCGTCGCTCAACGCCGCGGCAATTAGTCCGGCGAACAGCAGCGGCCGCCGGCCGAGCTGGTCGGACCAGCGCCCGGTCATTATCAGCGCGCCCATCACTCCGACCGCGTAGGCGGCGAAGATCACCGTGATGATCAGCTGCGAGAAGCCGAACTGCGCTTGATAGATCGGGTACAGCGGCGTCGGCAGCGTGGTTCCCAACATGGTCACCAGGAAGGCGAAAGCGGCGCCCAGAAAGGCCAGGGCCGGCGAACGGCCGGCGACGGTAGAAGCAGCGGCGGTGGAAGCCATGAGCGTCCTTAAAGTTAGAATCGTTCGGGTAGGCTTGTCCGAAAAGTGCCTGCGCTCGGCCATGCGGCGTTAAAAATAGGCTCAAAGTACTCATTTACAACCGTAAACTCCGCCTTTTCACCCATTTTTGCCTTGCCTGGCCATCGCTCGTCGACTTTTCAAACGAAGCCTAGTGTAGAGCCAGCGCGACAATGTGCGATAATTCGCGGCTCCCTTGAACCGGCTCAATCGGACCCGTTATGTCCCATGGCACGCTTTACATCGTCTCGGCGCCGTCGGGCGCCGGCAAGACCAGCCTGGTGCGCGCGCTGATCGAGCGCCTGGACGGCATTCAGGTCTCGGTGTCGCACACCACCCGGGCCATGCGGCCCGGCGAGATCGACGGCGTCAACTACCACTTCGTGGATGCCGCGACCTTCGAACGCATGGTCGAGCGCGGCGACTTCTTCGAGTATGCGCGGGTCTTCGACAATTACTACGGTACTTCCCGCCCGGCGGTCCAGGCACGCCTCGCCGCCGGCGAGGACGTGATCCTCGAGATCGACTGGCAGGGCGCACGCCAGGTCCGCGAGCAGATGCCCGACGCGGTCTCGCTGTTCATCCTGCCGCCCTCGCGCGAGGCGCTTTACCAGCGGCTGGCCTCGCGCGGCACCGACGGCCCCGAGGTGATCGCCCGGCGCATGCGCGACGCGGTCAGCGAGATGTCGCATTTCGACGAATACCAGCACGTGATCATCAACGACGATTTCGACGATGCGCTGGTCCAGATGGGCGGCCTGGTACTTGCCGAACGTTCGCGGCTCGAACGGATGCGCGAACGCCACGGCGCCCTGCTGGAAGCGCTCTTGTCACGCATCGAGGGGGTCGAGTAGACTGATCTGTCCTACCGCGCGACGCAATCGCGCCCCCGAATCACGCTTTAGTCAGCTAAGTCAGGAATACCGTTCATGGCGCGAGTTACTGTAGAAGATTGTCTCGATCACGTCGAAAACCGTTTCAAGCTGGTGATGATCTCCACCCAGCGCGCCCGGCAACTGGCTCGTGGCACCCGCGATGCCCGCCTACCGTGGGAAAACGACAAGCCCACCGTGATGGCGCTGCGCGAGATCGCCGCTGGCCAGATCGACGAGAACGTACTCAACGAGCCGGTGGAAGCGCCGGTGCGCCCGCGCCCCGAGCCGAGCTACGACCCGGAGGCCTGAGGCCCGCGACGGAGCCGACGACGGGTCCGATTTCCGGCCTGTCGCCACGCCCCGGGGCGAGCCGGCCGTTGCCGACGGCCGCACGCATCCCACCAGGCTTTAATGGGGCTTTAACGTCAGGGCTTAACGCATAGGCGCGCTGCATGTTTACCATCGATGACTTGGCCGACCGCCTCGGCGGATATCTCCCGCAGGACGAGATCCAGCAGGTCAAGCGCGCCTTTTACTACGCCGAGCAGGCCCACGACGGCCAGCGCCGGCGCTCCGGCGAGCCCTACGTCACCCATCCGCTCGCCGTCTCCAACATCCTCGCCAACATGCACATGGACCATCAGAGCCTGATGGCCGCCATGCTGCACGACGTGATCGAGGATACCGGCGTCACCAAGGAGGCGCTGGCCAAGCAGTTCGGAGAGCCGGTCGCCGAACTGGTCGACGGCGTCTCGAAGCTGACCCAGATCACCTTCGAGGACAAGGCGGTCGCCCAGGCGGAGAACTTCCAGAAGATGGTCCTGGCGATGTCCCAGGACATCCGGGTGATCATCGTCAAGCTCGCCGACCGGCTGCACAACATGCGCACGCTGGGCGCGCTGCGTCCCGACAAGAAGCGCCGCATCGCCCGCGAGACGCTCGAGATCTACGCCCGCATCGCCGGTCGACTGGGCATCAACACCATCCGCATCGAGCTCGAGGATCTATCGTTCCAGGCGATCTACCCGATGCGCGCCGAGCGCATCAAGCGCGCCGTATCGATGGCCCGCGGCAACCGCCGGACGATGATCCGCCAGGTCCAGACCAGCCTGCAGAACTGTCTCGACGACGACGAGCTGCCGGGCACCGTGATCGGTCGCCAGAAGCACCTCTTGTCGATCTATCGCAAGATGCGCGACCAGCGCAAGCCGTTCGCCGAGATCATGGACGTGTTCGGCTTTCGCATCATTACCGACGACGTCGACACCTGCTATCGCATCCTCGGCGCGGTGCACAACCTCTACAAGCCGGTGCCGGGGCGCTTCAAGGATTACATCGCGATCCCCAAGGCCAACGGCTACCAGAGCCTGCACACCACGCTGTTCGGCGCCAACGGCATGCCCATCGAGGTGCAGATCCGCACCCGCGAGATGGAGGCGATGGCCAACAACGGCATCGCCGCGCACTGGCTGTACAAGGCCGGCCAGACCGACCGGCCGATCGCCGCCGGTAGTCATGCCCGGGCCCGCGAGTGGGTGCGCGGATTGCTCGAGATGCAGCGCCACGCCGGCAACTCGCTGGAGTTCATCGAGCACGTCAAGAACGACCTGTTCCCCGACGATATCTACGTGTTCACGCCCAAGGGCGACATCATGGAGCTGCCGCAGGGCGCCACCGCGGTCGATTTCGCCTACACCGTGCATACCGACATCGGCAACAGCTGCATCGCCTGTCGTATCGACCGCCATCTGGCGCCACTGTCGAGCCGCCTGGAAAGCGGCCAGACGCTGGAGATCATCACCGCCCCCGGCGCGCGGCCCAACCTCGCCTGGCTGTCGTTCGTGATCACCGCCAAGGCGCGCTCGGCGATCCGCCACGCGCTCAAGCACCAGCAGCGCACCGAGTCGATCCATCTCGGCCGGCGACTGCTCAACAAGGCGCTGGCCGACTTCGACACCAGCCTCGAGGAGTTGCCCGAGACGCGGCTGCCGGCGCTGCTCGCTGCCCTCGAGCTCAAGGCACCCGACGACCTGCTGGAGTCGATCGGCCTGGGTAAGCGCATGGCCTACGCCATCGCCCGCCAGTTGATCGAGCAGCCCATCGCCGACACCGACACCGTGGCCTCCACCAGCCAGGCCAGCCCGACCGGGCCGATGGTGATCAGCGGTACCGAAGGCATGGTGTTGAGCTTCGCGCGCTGCTGCCATCCGCTGCCCGGCGATTCGATCATCGGCCACCTGTCAGTCGGCAAGGGCATCGTCGTG
This sequence comes from Halomonas sp. HP20-15, assembly GCF_033446685.1. Lineage (NCBI taxonomy): Bacteria > Pseudomonadati > Pseudomonadota > Gammaproteobacteria > Oceanospirillales > Halomonadaceae > Halomonas > Halomonas sp. HP20-15. The sequence continues at coordinate 116,270 of NZ_JAWQLY010000002.1, forward strand.
CACCGCAACGTGTGTCGCAACGTGCGCGAACTGCGCAACGACCCCGACAAGCTGTTCGCGCTGGAGTGGGCGCAGGAAGTCAGCGGCGACTTCCCGGTCGCCCTGCGCATCGCCATGGAAACACGGCGCGGGCTGGTCGCCGAACTGGCCGGCCTGGTCACCGACGCCGACGCCAATATCGAGCGGGTGGGCATCGAGGAGCGCGACGCGCGCCTGTCGATCATCAACCTGACACTTTCGGTGCGCGACCGCGTGCACCTGGCACGCATCATCAAGCGGATCCGCAATCTGCCGCACGTCAGCCGCATCAACCGCATCTCCAACTGAAGCGTCTCGCCCGCCCCGCCGTCCGGCGACGGCAGGGCGGGCGGGCGTTGCGTTTTTTGGTTTGTTTTTGCAGGACTTGCCTGGCCCCGGCCATGCACAACGATAACTGAAGGAGTCTCGCCATGAGCAACAAGGCCGTCATCCAGACCGACAAGGCGCCCGCCGCCATCGGCCCCTACTCGCAGGCCATCAAGGCCGGCAACACCATCTATCTCTCGGGCCAGATCCCGCTCGATCCGCAGCGCATGGAGATCGTCGACGGCGATATCCAGGCCCAGGCCCGCCAGGTATTCAACAACCTCGCCGCGGTCTGCGAGGAAGCCGCCGGCTCGCTGCAGGACATCGTCAAGCTCAACCTCTATCTGGTCGAGCTGGACAACTTCGCACTGGTCAACGCGGTCATGGAGGAGTTCTTCGAGCCGCCCTACCCGGCGCGCGCGGCGGTCGGCGTCAAGGCGCTGCCCAAGGGCAGTCAGGTCGAGGCCGAGGCGATCATGGTGATCGGCGACTAACCTTCGCAGGCCGCCATCGGTACGCGTCATGCGACTGTTCTTTGCGCTGTGGCCCGAGCCGGCGCTGCGCGAGCGGCTCGCCGCAATCGCTGCGCGCTGGCGGCAAACCTGCGGCGGGCGGCCGATCGCCGCGGAGAAGCTGCACCTGACGCTGGCGTTTGTCGGCGACGTGGCACCGGCCCGGGCCGACGCCTTGGTCGCGGCGACAGGCGCGCTGACGATCGCCCCCGGGCGCTGGCGACTCACGCGCGCGGGCCACTTTCCGCGCGGCGGCATCGCCTGGCTGGGCAGCCGGGAAGCCAGCCCGGCGCTGGGCGGCCTGCACCAGCGACTCGCGGCGCTCGGCGAGCGCCACGGCGGACGCCCCGCGCGGGTCGAGCCTGGCTTCGTGCCCCACGTCACGCTACTGCGCAATGCCCAGCGGCCACCCCCGGAGTGGCCGCTCGCACAGGAACCGAGCGGCCTCGACTGGGACTACACGACGCTCGCCCTGGTTCACTCCACGCAGTCCGAAGGCCGGCATCGCTACGTCGAGCTGGCGCGCTCCGCGACGCCGCGGTGATGCCACCGCGTCTTGCTCACTGCCGGGGCTTCTGGTTAGCTGACGAAAAACGGCGCCGACGCGCCCTATGAAAAGCCACGGGAACCTCTGCATGCCTCGCCGCTTCGCCGCCTCGCTGCTACCTCGCGCCGCGCTCGCCGGGTGCCTCACGCTGCTCGCCGCCTCGGCCCAGGCCGATTCTTCCCTCGCCACCGCGCTGGACCGATCAGGCATCGCCAGCGGCGCGGCTGACGCTGGACCGGCAGTACAGCCTGGCGCAGTGGCACCCGAACGTGTCGCTGCGCCTGGCCGGCGGCGTGTTGCTGCTGCCCTCGCTGGGCGACGACGACAACGCGGCGCTGCTGGCGGCGCCGGCGCTGCGCTATCAATGGTTTCCGGCCGCTTCTCGCCCGTTCGTCGAGTTCGGCATCGGTGCGGCGCTGTTCCTCGACACCGAACTCGACGAGCGTAGCGTCTCGACCTCGTTTCAGTTCGAGGACCGGCTCGCCGCCGGCATGGCGCTAGGCCGCGGCGAAATGAGCCTGAGCCTGACCCACTACTCGAACGCCGGCATCAAACGCCCCAACGATGGCCTCAACGTCGCGGCGCTGGGCTATCGGCTGGAGCTCTGAGGACACTGGATCTGCTTCCGGCGCGCCCTGGGGTTCAGGCCTTCTCGGGGCGGGTCGCCGCGCTGGCCGCCAGCAACTCGGCGTAGCCTTCGCGGAAGGTCGGGTAGCGGAAACGGTAGCCCGTCTCGCACAGCCGGGTATTGTTGCAGCGCTTGCTCGAGCGGCGCTTGAGCGGCGACTGCATGGTCTCGCTGGACTCGACCTTGAGCCGCTGCGCCAGCCAGGCGGTGACCTCGTGCAGCGGCACCGGCTCGCAGTCGCTGGCCAGATACAGCGTATCGATCTCGCGTTCGGCCAGCGTCATCTCGATCAGGTGAGCGAGCACGCCGGCACAATCGTCGCGATGGATGCGGTTGGTGTACATCGGCGGGATCGAGGCGCCCATGCGGCCCTCGCGTACCTGCTGGATCAACCGGTCGCGGCCGGGCCCGTAGATGCCCGAGAAGCGCACCACGGTGCCCGGCAGCGAATGCGCCTGCAGCGCCTGTTCGGCGGCCAGCATCAGTTGTCCGGAGAAGCCGCGCGGCTCGGTCGCCGAGTGCTCGTCGACCTGTTCGCCGTCCTGCTGGGCATAGACCCCTGTCGAGGAAACGAAGAACACCCGCTTGGGCGCCGCGTCGCGCCGGCCGAATTCGTCGAGCACCGCCTTGAGGCCATCGAGGTAGGCCGCCCGATAGGCCGCTTCATCGAAATGGTCGGCGCTGGCCACATAAACGATAATGTCGGCATCGGGCAGTTGCGGAAACGCCGCCGGGTCGTTGAGATCGAGCGCCAGTGGCTCGATCGGCGTATCGTCGAGGGATTGCGGATGGCGACGCACGCCGATCACGCGATGGCCGGCTTCCACCAGCCGCAGGCCCAGCGTCGTTCCGATGTCGCCGCAGCCCAGAATAAGACTCGTATTCTTCACCTTTACCCAGCTCCTTGGTAAAACGAAGTCATTCATCGATGCAATAGGATAAGCCCTCTCGGGCCCACTCATGACTCTAACAGAACTTCGCTATATCGTAACCTTGGCGCAGGAGCGCCACTTCGGGCGTGCCGCCGAGCGCTGCTTCGTCTCGCAGCCCACGCTGTCGGTCGCCGTGAAGAAACTCGAGGAGGAGCTGGGCGTGGCGCTGTTCGAGCGCTCCAAGTCCACCGTCCAGGTCACCCCGCTGGGCGAGAAGGTGATCGGCCAGGCCCAGCGCGTGCTCGAACAGGCCAGCGTGATCCGCGAGCTGGCCAACGAGGGCAAGGATCAGCTGACCAGCCCGTTGCGCATCGGCGCGATCTACACCATCGGCCCCTACCTGTTCCCCCATCTGATCCCCGAGCTGTCGCGCAGCGCGCCGCAGATGCCGCTGTACATCGAGGAGAGCTTCACCGCCGAGCTGCGTCGCAAGCTGCGCAGCGGCGAGCTCGACGCGATCATCGTCGCGCTGCCGTTCACCGAGGCCGACGTGGTCACGCGTCCGCTCTACGAGGAGCCGTTCGAGGTGCTGATGCCCAGCGACCACCCCTGGACGCGCAAGGCGACCATCGACAAGGAGAACCTGCTCGACGAGCGCCTGCTGCTGCTCGGTGAAGGCCACTGCTTCCGCGATCAGATCCTCGAGGCCTGTCCGGCGATCGGCACCCACCTCAACAGCCCGAGCAACACGCTGACCGCCGAGGGCGGCTCGCTGGAGACGATCCGCCACATGGTCGCCTCCAAGCTTGGCATCACCGTGCTGCCCCGCTCGGCGATCGGCACCAATCACTACGAGTCCGGATTGCTCGAGAGCCGGCCCTTCACGCCCACCGCACCCAGCCGTACCGTGGCGATCGCCTGGCGAGCCAGTTTTCCGCGGCCCAAGGCGATCGATGCGCTGATCGCGGCGATCGACGTCTGCCAGCAGCGTCATGTCGAACCCGAGCCTGCATGAGCGAGCTCGACCAACCGGTCAGCGCGCTCGACGGAGTCGGCGAAGCGCTCTCCGCCAAGTTGGCGCGGTTGCGCATCGACACGGTCAGCGACCTGCTGTTCCACCTGCCGCTGCGCTATCAGGATCGCACGCGAATCACCCCGATCGGCACCCTGCGGGCCGGCATGGAGGGCGTGGTCGAAGGTGAGGTGGCCGCCGCCGACGTGGTCAAGGGCCGCCGACGCAGCCTGCTGGTGCGCCTCAAGGACGGCTCGGGCATCATCAGCCTGCGCTTTTTCCACTTCTCGCCGGCCCAGCAGCAGCAGTTCGCCCCCGGCGTGCACGTGCGCTGTTTCGGCGAGGCGCGCGCCGGCGCCACCGGGCTCGAGATCTATCATCCCGAGTATCGCCTGCTGAAGTCCGGCGAGACCCCGGTCGAGGATCATCTGACGCCGATCTACCCGACCACCGAGGGCCTGACCCAGCCACGCCTGCGCGGGCTGATCGGCCAGGCGATGCGGCGTCTCGACGGCGCGCCGCAGGCGCTGCCCGACGGCATTCCCGAGCCGCTGCGCGAACGCTTCCGGCTGCCCGAGCTGCAGGCCTGCCTGCACTACCTGCACGAGCCGCCGCCGGATGCCGACCTGGAGCGCCTCGCCGCCGGCACCCATCCCACTCAGCGCCGGCTGGCCCTGGAAGAGCTGCTCGCCCACCAGCTCAGCCTGCGCCAGGTGCGCCTGCGCATCCAGGCCGACGGCGCACCCAAGCTACCCACCGGGCGCAGCCTGCAGACGCGCTTCGTCGCCCAGTTGCCGTTTTCGCTGACCGGCGCCCAGCGCCGGGTGCTCGACGAGATCGCCCGCGACCTGGAAACCGCCCAGCCCATGCTGCGCCTGGTGCAGGGCGACGTCGGCTCGGGCAAGACGGTGGTCGCAGCGATGGCCGCCCTGGCCGCCATCGCCGGCGGCTGTCAGGCGGCGGTCATGGCGCCCACCGAGATCCTCGCCGAGCAGCACTTTCGCAACTTCCGCGACTGGTTCACGCCGCTGGGCATCGACGTCGCCTGGCTGGCCGGCAAGCTCAAGGGCAAGGCGCGCCTGGACACCAAGGCGGCGATCGCCGACGGCCGGGCGCAGGTGGTGGTGGGCACCCATGCGCTGTTCCAGGACGACGTGCACTTCCAGCGCCTGGGCCTGGCGATCGTCGACGAGCAGCACCGCTTCGGCGTCCACCAGCGCCTTGCACTGCGCCAGAAGGGCGAGGCCGGCGGGCTGACCCCGCATCAGCTGATCATGACCGCCACGCCGATTCCGCGCACCCTGGCGATGAGCGCCTACGCCGATCTCGACCTGTCGGTGATCGACGAGCTGCCGCCCGGCCGCACCCCGGTGCAGACCGTGGCGGTGCCCGACGAGCGCCGCCCCGAGGTCGTCGAACGCATTCGCCGGGCCTGCGAGGCCGGCCGCCAGGCCTATTGGGTGTGCACGCTGATCGAGGAGTCCGAGGCGCTGCAGTGCCAGGCCGCCGAGGCGACCCGCGACGCGCTGACCGAGGCGTTGCCGGAACTCGCCGTCGGCCTGGTCCACGGACGCATGAAGGTCGCCGAGAAGGCCGCGGTGATGGATGCCTTCAAGAGCGGCGAGCTCGACCTGCTGGTAGCCACCACGGTGATCGAGGTCGGCGTCGACGTGCCCAACGCCAGCCTGATGATCATCGAGAATCCCGAGCGCCTGGGCCTGTCGCAGCTCCACCAGTTGCGCGGGCGGGTCGGACGCGGCGGTACCGAGAGCTTCTGCGTGCTGCTCTACCGGCCGCCGCTGTCGGCGCACTCCCGCGAGCGGCTGGGGGTGATGCGCGAAACCTCGGACGGCTTTCGCATCGCCGAGAAGGATCTCGAGCTGCGCGGTCCCGGCGAGGTGTTGGGTACCCGCCAGACCGGCCTGGCGCAGATGAAGATCGCCGACCTGGAACGCGACCGCGACCTGCTGGAACGCGTCAGTCCCCTGGCGCGGGCGCTGCTCGAGGAAGCGCCGGATGCCAGCGAGCCGCTGATCCGTCGTTGGCTGGGCGAGGAAGCCGGGCGCTACGGTCAGGTTTGAGAGACTAAGAAAGGCCCGACTCAGCCCTCCTGGGCCGCCAACCGCGCCGCTGCGTCGCGCAGCGCAACCAACTGGCGGCTGATCAACGCCAGCTGCGTCTGCAACAGCCGGCGCTCCTCGCTGGTCTCCTCCATGGCCTGGGCCTGCAGCGCCAGGCCGCGCGCCTCGGCCGCTTCCAGCGCCGGCATGGTACCGCGTTCGCGCAGCCGCCCGGCGATCGCTTCGAGATCGTCGCCGATCGCCTCGGCGGCCTGGCGCAGCGTGGCGTCGTCGGCCAGCGCGCGGGTCTCGCCGCGGTGCGCGCCCAAGGCCGATAGATAGCTGAGCAGGGTGTGGGAGTGGCCGAGGAAACGGAAGCCGACCTCGGCGTCCTTGCGGAAATGTCCGGGTTCAAGGCGCACGTTGGCGAGCAGCGTGGACAGCGCGGCGTCGGCATTGTGAGCGTTGCGCCGCGCCAGCCGGTAGTCGAGATCGTCGCGCTTGCCGCCGATGTACTGGCCGATGATCTCGCGCATGTAGCGCACGCTCGCGGTGAGCGTCTCGGCGCCCTGACGATGCAGGCGCCGGCCCTGCCAGTCGGGCAGGATCAGCATCACCGCCAGGCCGGCGATCAGCGCGCCGACCAGGGTGTCGAACAGCCGCGGCCAGATCAGCCCGAAGCCGTCGCCCACCTGGTTGAAGCAGCACAGCACCAGCAGCGTGATCGCGGCCGTCGCCACGATGTAGTGCCGCGCGCGATTGGCGAAGAACACCACCCCCGCGACCACCGCGATCGACAGCTGGACCAGCTGGCTGGGAAACAGCGTGATCAGCGCCCAGCCGGCGAGCAGCCCGACCACCGTGCCGACGATGCGCTGCCACAGGAAGCGTCGCGTCGCGCCGAAATTGGGCCGGCACACGAATAGGCTGGTGAGCAGGATCCAGTAGCCCTGGGTGGGATGCACCAAGTGCAGCACGCCGTAGCCGACCACCAGCGTCGCCGACAGCCGCAGGGCGTGGCGGAAGATCGGCGAGGCCGGGGTGAGATGCGACTGGATGCGATCGCGCACGTCGCGCAGCCCGCTCGGCGAACGGTCGTACAGGCTGCTGTCGGGATGCTCGGAGCTGGCATCGGGGTTCTGCGCCCCGCCCAGTTGATGCTCGAGGGTGGTCAGGTTGTCGGCCAGCGCATCCAGCGAGCGCAGCAGTCCGCGCCACTCGGGGCGCCGCTGGGCATGGAGGTACGCCAGCGAGGCGCTCAGGTCGCGCAGCGCCTGCTCGCTCTGGCCATGATCGAACGGCCGGCGCATCAACAGCGCCCGGGCCAGCGACCGGCAGGCGCGCCCCTGCTGGTCGAGCAGCCGCTGACAGCGGAACAGCACGTCGTGATGGAAGAACGCCTCGGCCAGCTCGCCGTAGGGATAGTGCGAGGAGCTGGCGCGCTCGTGGATGTCCTGGGCGATGAAATACAGCCGCAGGTAACGGTTGAGCTTGTGGGCGCTGCGCTGGCCCTCCAGGCGCCGGAAGATCATCTCCTTGGCCTGGTTCAGGGCGTTGACCACCCGACCGTTCTGCTGGGCCAGCGCCAGCCGGCGGGCCTCGATGTCGAGCCCGCGCAGCGGCTCGAACAGCAGCGCCTTGAGGCGCAGGTATTCGCCCAGCTCGCGAAACAGCAGGGCCATGCTCAGCTTGAGCGGCTGACGCGAGAACAGCGCGCACCAGACCACCGAGATCGCGCCGTACCAGGCCGCGCCGGCCACCAGCAGCAGCGGTTCGCGCCACAGCTCGCCGAGCGCCACGCTGCCGTGGCGCTCGATGGCGATCATGGTATAGATCGCCAGGATCAGCGTGGCGTAGGTGATGGTGCCGTAGCGCTGGCCCACCGCGCCGAGCATGGTCATGCCGAACGTCGACAACGCCAGGCCCACGGCGAACGCCCAGGGGTAGTCGAACAGCACTTCCACCGACAGCGCGGCGATGCTGAAGCAGGCGAGGATCGCGCCCAGCGCCTTGAGCCGGCCCTGCCAGCTGTCGTCGGTCTCGGCCAGGGCGCTGGCGATGATGCCCAGGAACAGCGGAATCAGCTTGGCCATGTCGTCGAGCTGCCAGCAGACCAGCAGCGCCCCGGCCAGCGCGATGAACACCCGCAGGCTGTAGGCGAAGGTATCCAGGGACCATAGGCGTCTGAGCGGCTGATCGAGCAGGCGGGGCAACATAGGCGGCGGATCGTGTCCTGGATGGCAGGGCTGGCTTCGCCAGGCTACGACTTTAGTATAACACCAACCACCATTCGGGCGTGCGGGCAATCGCCCGGTCAGCGCAGATGGCCAAGCAGCTTCTGCAGGCGTTGCAGATCACGGGAGTCGCCGACCAGCCGGACCCGGCCGTCGATCATGCCGTCGAGAAAGGCGCGCTGCGTGGGTCTCTTGAGGATCGCCAGGGCGCTGTCGGCGTCGCGAAAGCGCAGTTCCAGATCGAGATCCACCGGCAGCCCGGGCGCGCTGTCGATAGCCTCGGCGCTCATTCGATAGTGTCGGGCGATGCTGAGATCCTCGGTAGCGATGCCCCAGTCGAGCCGGCCCTTGTCGCGCAGCAGGTCGCGAAAACGCCCCTGGCGGCGACGCGCGCGCTTGAGCATCCAGCCGAGTAGCCACAGCAGCATTCGCAGCTTCATGAAGCATCCAGAGGTTGGCGATGGGGGAGAAAGCGTGCCGGCTGCCTGGCAGCCGGCCTGCCGGAGGAACCCGGGACACCGGTTCCTCCGGAACACACCGTCTACTTGGAGACGGCGTCCTTGAGGGCCTTGCCGGCCTTGAAGGCGACGGTCTTGCTGGCCGGGATGGTCAGCGACTCGCCGGTCTGCGGGTTCTTGCCGGTACGGGCCGCCCGCTCGCGCACGGTGAAGGAGCCGAAGCCGATCAGTGACACGTCCTGGCCCTTGGCCACGGTACCGGTGATCTCGTCGAGGATGACGTTGAGTACCTGACTGGCCTTGTCTTTGGAAAGATCGGCACGCTCGGCGATCGCCGCAGCGAGTTCTGGCTTGCGCATAAAGCCCTCCTGATTTGGCTGGTAAGACAGCGGTCGCTACCGCCGCTTGTTGTTTTTCATGTCGTGGGTGTGTGCGATGTATCCGCGGCCGACAGGCCGGCGGGCGATATGACGCCCCTAGATTAGCAATGCCGGTGCGGCCCGCGCCAGTTCGACTTTCCGCCGCACGCAGGCGCCTGTCAACGCAAAGCCCATTAAACGCTCGTTTTCGTCCTCGGCGAGGGCGGTCAAATCGATGCCTTCGCCCTCGATCCGCCAGCGCGCGGGGGTTGTGTGCGGAGGCAACGCGACCACCGGGCAGCAGGGGGTCTTGACGATCACCGGCCACGGCCCGTAGCGCACCGCGCTCGGGGTGCCGGCCAGCGTCGCCGCCAGCGCCTTGACGCTGGCCTGCAGCGGCTGCACGTACATCGCGTTGATCCCCTCGACGCAGGCCACGTCGCCCAGCGCATAGACGCCCGGCGCCGAGGTGCGCAGCCGACGATCGGTATGAATGCCCGCCGCGCTGGTCTCGAGCCCGGCCGCGTGCGCCAGTTCGCGGCGCGGCGCCAGGCCGGTGGCGACCAGCACCAGATCGGCGTCCAGGCCGTGGCCGTTGTCGAGGGCCAGGCGCAGGTCGCCGCCGTCGTGCTCGAGCGCGGTCACGCTGCGCCCGAGATGCAACTCTATGCCGGCGGCGGCCAGTTCTCCGGCCAGCGCCTGGCCCAGCGGCTCGGGCAGCAGTCGCGCCAGCGGCGCGCTTTCCGGCGCGACGAGCGCCACCGCGTGGCCGCCGGCAGCCAGATCGTTGGCGTACTCGCAGCCCACCAGACCCGCGCCGACGATGGCGACCCGCGCCGGCCGCCCGAGCCCGGCCAGCGCGGCATGGAAGGCGCGGTAGTCGTCGAGGTCGTTGATCGTGAAGACCCGCCGGTGCCTGAGCGCCGCATCGATCGCGAACGGCGGCTGCGGCGCGGCACCGGTGGCGATCACCAGTTCGTCATAGGCCAGGCGCTCAGCACCGATCAGCACTTCGCGCGCAGCCGGATCGAGCGCCTCGACGCGGGTATGGGTGCGCACCACCAGCTTCAGTTCGTCGGCCACGTCCAGCGCCGAGCGCGTGGCCAGCGCATCCGGCGCCAGGCCCTTGGCGAAGCCGGTGGAGAGCAACGGCTTGGCATACTCGTCGCCGCTGTCGGCGGTGATCAGGGTGATCGGCCGGTCGGGCTGGCGCGCGCGCAACTGGCGGGCCAGGCCCAGCCCGGCCATGCCGCTACCGAGGATGGTCAGGGGTGCATTCATGCGCAGTCGTCCAGCGTTCACCAGGCCGTGGAATGGGCCGCCCATGATACACTAGCGCGCCCAATCTGACCCGGGACCCGGCCCGAAACCACAGGAGAGAACGCCGTGCACGAGGCCCTGCCCAGCCATGCCGCGTCGACACGCTGGCCCCACTGGCGCCCCGCGGCGGCCTGGCGCACGGCGATGAGCCCGGCCTGGTGGCGATGGCTGGCGAGCCGCGATTCGTTGACCCGGCGGCTGGTCGAGGCCGGCGCAGGCGACTTCCGGGTGCGTCTGTTGGCGCAGCACGTCGCGCGTGTCCGTCCCGACGAAGCGCTGGCGCTGGGCATCGCGCCCAGCCAGCGCGTATGGTGCCGCGAGGTCGCGCTGTGCGTCGGCGGCCGGCCCTGGGTCGTCGCCCGCTCGGTGGCGACACTCGCCAGCCTGCGCGGCCAGCGCCTCGGCCAGCTCGGCGAGCGCTCGCTGGGCAGTTGGCTGTTTCGCCAGCCGGGGCTCGTCCGCGGGCCGATCGAGATCATCCGCCAGCCGCCGCCCCTGCACGGTGAAGCGGGCCCCTGGGGGCGGCGCTCGCTGCTGCGCCATGGACGTTTCGCGGTGCTGGTGCAGGAATTCTTCCTGACGCGCATGGCGGATGAACTGGAACTGCCCTTAGACTGAGCGGCGATCGTCACCGGAGGCCCCCATGCAGCAATCCAGCTCGCCCCCCACCGGCCTTGCGCGCTTCAGTCCGGCGCGCCTGCCCGACTTCCTGCACCTGACCCGCCTCGACCGGCCGATCGGGACCTGGCTGTTGATGTGGCCGACGCTGTGGGCGTTGTGGATCGCCGCCGAAGGCCTGCCCGAACGCGCCACGCTGCTGATCTTCATCGCCGGGGTGTATGTGATGCGCGCCGCGGGCTGCGTGATCAACGACTACGCCGACCGCCACTTCGACGGCCACGTCAAGCGCACCAAGAGCCGCCCGCTGGCCACCGGGCGGATCGGCGAGGGCGAGGCCAAGGTGCTGTTCGGCGTGCTGGTGGCGCTCGCCTTCGGCCTGGTCTGCCTGACCAATCCCTTCACCGTGATGCTGTCGCTGGGCGGCGTGGCGCTGGCGTTCATCTACCCGTTCATGAAGCGCTATACCCACTGGCCCCAGGCGTTCCTAGGCGCGGCCTTCTCGTGGGCGATTCCCATGGCCTTCGGCGCGGTGCTGGGCACGGTGCCGGCCGACGCCTGGCTGCTGTTCTTCGCCAACGTGGCGTGGACGGTGGCCTACGACACCCAGTACGCGATGGTCGATCGCGACGACGATCTCAAGATCGGCATCAAGTCCACCGCGGTCTTGTTCGGCCACTACGACCGGCTGATGATCGGCCTCTTGCAGCTCGCCACGCTGACCCTGCTGGCCGTGGTCGGCACGCGCCAGGCGCTGGGCGGCTTCTTCTGGGCGGGCCTGGCGGCCATGGGGCTGATCTTCGTCTATCAGCACTGGTTGATCCGCGATCGCTCGCGGGAGCGCTGTTTCCGGGCGTTCCTCAACAATCACTGGGCGGGGTTGGTGCTGTGGGCCGGGCTGGCGCTGACGCTGTGGCCGGTCGCTGGCTGAGCCTGCTCGCCACGCCACGCCAAGCCGCGATTGCAGCGGTGCGCCGCTTGTCACAAGCTTGTCATATAGAGACGTTGTAATCGTCATCGACCTGTCATTGGTGGAGACCAGGCAACATGACATCCAAGACCGTACTGATCGTCGATGACGAATCCGCGATCCGCGAGATGATCGCCGTGGCGCTGGAGATGGCCGACTACCGGGTGCTCGAAGCCGACAACGCGCAGACCGCCCACGCCATGATCGTCGACGACCAGCCCGACCTGCTGCTGCTCGACTGGATGATGCCCGGCACCAGCGGCATCGAGCTGGCGCGGCGTCTCAAGCGCGAGGAAACCACCGCCGAACTGCCGATCATCCTGCTCACCGCCAAGAGCGAGGAGGACAACAAGATCCTCGGGCTCGAGGCCGGCGCCGACGACTACATCACCAAGCCGTTCTCGCCGCGCGAGCTGGTCGCGCGGCTCAAGGCGGTGCTGCGCCGGACCACGCCGCGCGGCATCGAGGATGCGGTCGAGATCGAGGGGCTGCTGCTCGACCCAGCCAGTCACCGGGTCTCCGCGCATGGTCAGTCGCTGGAGATCGGCCCCACCGAATACCGCCTGCTGCAGTTCTTCATGACCCACCAGGAGCGCGCCTATACCCGCGGTCAACTGCTCGACCAGGTGTGGGGCGGCAACGTCTACGTCGAGGAACGCACCGTCGACGTGCATATCCGTCGCCTGCGCAAGGCGCTCGGCGAGCCCCATCAGCATCTGATTCAGACCGTGCGCGGTACTGGCTACCGCTTCTCGGCCAGACTCTGAGCGCTTGCGATGTACTACTGGACCAACGAACTCTGGCGGCTGGGCTATCTGGTCGGCGGGCTGGGGCTGTTGGGCTGGGTACTCGGCGAACCGGGCTGGGGGCTGGCGGTCGGCCTCGGGCTGTTCGTATTCATCCACCTGCGCCATCTGCGCGAACTGTACGTCTGGCTGACCTACCACCCGGGGCGCGAGCCGCCGGTGGGCAGCGGCGTGTGGGGCGATCTGTTCGATCGCCTGTACAAGTACCAGAAGAGCCAGCGGCTGACCCAGCAGCGCCTGCGCGACGTGATCCGCCGCGTGCAGGAGTCCTCCGAGGCGATGCGCGACAGCGTGGTGATGCTCGACAGCCGCGGCGACCTGGAGTGGTGGAATAGCGCCGCCGAACGCATGCTCGGCCTGCAGACCCGCCACGATCGCGGCCAGCACATCACCAACCTGCTGCGCGCGCCGCGCTTCGTCGACTATTTCAACGCCCGCGATTACCGCGAGCCGCTGACCCTGCCCTCGCCGCTGCGCGACGACCTGATCCTGCAGTTCCAGATCACCCTCTACGGCGACGACGAACGGCTGGTGATGGCCCGCGACATCACCCGTCTGCACCGTCTCGAGCAGATGCGCCGCGATTTCGTCGCCAACGTCTCCCACGAGCTGCGCACGCCGCTGACCGTGCTCGCCGGCTACCTGGAAACCTACGCCGCCATGACCGAAGACATGCCGGCCGAGCGATTGCCGCCACGCTGGCAACGCGGTCTCAGCCAGATGCAACAGCAGACCACGCGCATGCAGAACCTGGTCGACGACCTGCTGCTGCTGTCGCGGCTGGAAACCGACCATCGCCTCGAGCAGGAAAGCCGCGTCGATGTCGCCGCGCTGCTCGAACAGGTCGCCGTCGACACCCGCGCGCTGACCGACGAGGGCCACGTGGTGCGCGTCGAGATCGAAACGAATCAGGCGCTGTCCGGCATCGAACAGGAACTGCGCAGCGCGCTGTCCAACCTGGCCTTCAATGCGGTGCGCTACACGCCGCCGGGCTCGACCGTCACCCTGCGCTGGCGGCCCTGGCAGGCAGGCGCCGCGCTCGAGGTCGAGGACGATGGCGAAGGCATCGACCCGGTGCACATCCCGCGGCTGACCGAGCGCTTCTACCGCGTCGACCAGGGCCGCAGCAAGGCCACCGGCGGTACCGGGCTGGGGCTGGCGATCGTCAAGCACGTGCTGCTGCGCCACGACGCGCAGCTGGAGATCGTTTCGCAGCCCGGCGAAGGCGCACTGTTTCGCTGCGTGTTTCCCGCCGCGCGGCTCTGCCTGCCGGCAGCCGGCGAGACGCCGGGTGCCATCAACGATCCCGCCAGCTGATCACCACGTGGCGCTCGGCCAGCGACGGATAGCGGGTACGCAGGCTGTCGCTCAGTGGCTCCCACATCAATTGCATCCCCGGTCGAGCAGCGCCGCCAGCGGCTTGCCGTCCAGCGACGCCGTGTCGAGTCTCAGCAACTCGGCGAGGGTGGCGCCGGCGTCGTCCATGCGCTGGATCCCGTTGACGGTGTCGAACGGCAGTTGCACGCCGCCGCGGATACCCTCGCCATGGAAGATCGCCAGGCCCTGGTTGGAGGCGAACGCCGTGCTCGCCGTGGGCACTTGGGGGCCATGATTGGCGCCGGCGCTGGTTACTGGTGCTACGGTATCGCCGCGGCCGTTGGTGCCCCAGACGAAGCCCGGCGCGTAGGCGAATAGCACGTCACCCATGTGCTCGCCCCAGTAGCCCAGCACGCAGGCATCCTGCTTCTTGACCGCCACAGCCACCGCATTGCGCTCGCCCTCGGGCGTGTCGACATACCACGTTGTCAGCGCCTTGAGGATGCGGGTCTGTACCCGGTCGACATCAGCGGCATCGACGATATCGCGATTGACGAAGATCTCCAGTCCGCCGCGCTCGTCCTTGAGAAAGGCCTGGCTGCGCCCGACCAACGCCCGACCCTGGGCATCGAGCGTACACAGGTCGAACTCGGCCAGCCGGCGATGGATGTCGCACAGGTAGCGATTGGGCACGTCGCCGTGATCGGAGGCGAGCACGATCACGGTGTCGTCGCGCCGCCCCGCCAGCAGCCGGCCCACGGCCTCGTCCAGAATCCGGTAGGAGTGGCGGATGACTTCCAGGTAACGCGCCTGTTCGGCCGGCGAGTAGAACGCCGACTCGGGATCGCAGTAGGCCAGGCAGGTGTGGTGGGTTTCGTCGTTGAGACGAAACACGGTGGCGAACAGCTGGAAGTCCTCCTCGTTGAGCAGCGTCAAGGCGCTGTCGGCCAGCCACGTCAATTGATGGCGCCCCTCCTCGAAGCTGGTCTCGAAGTAATGGATGTCGGGATCGGCCGAAACCGCCCACTTGGAGATGAAGGGCCCGTGACGCTGGATCAGGCGCTCGGCCAGCGCCGGCTGGTTGCTCAGCCTGCCGGGAGCGGTGATCTGCGACTGCAGCAGATCGAGCCGCCCCTCGGCTGCGTCGAAAGCCAGCAGCTTGAAGCGCACGCAGCCGCTTTCGCCGCCGGCTTCGACGGGCAGCCACTCGCTCCAGTCGCCGACATCCAGCCCGGCCCGGCGGTCGCCCAGGCCGAGGGCCAGCCGCGTGGCATCCCGAGGCGTCAGCGTCACCGCCAGCGGCTCGCCGCGATTGAGCGGGATGAGCGCATGATAAGCGTCGCCGGCGCGCTCGATGGCGAAACGGTTGTGCTTGTGGTGATGGGCCAGGGTCCCACTCGGCGGCCAGCCCAGCGCCTGGCTCCGGGGCGTTTCCGGCCACTCGCCCATGTGGGTGGTGTGCAGGCAGGCCGGGGCCAGCTCCATCGGTGCCGGGCCGCTTCCGCTCCAAAATGGCGCTAGACAAAAGTCGTCGACGTCGGCGGGCAGCAGGCTCTCGGGAAAATGGACCAGCGCGGCGCGCTTACCGGCCTCACGCATCAGTTCGAGCAGATGCCGAGTCCCGCGCGGCGGCAGACGCTGGCCGACCCAACTGGTGCCAGGCGCCTGACCGCTAAGAAAAGCGACGAAGTTGGTATCGCCCCAGGTCGAGATGTAGGGCAACAACCGGGTCGTGCCACCCTCATCGCGCAGCCGCTGGATGTTGGGCAGCTCGCCCTCGGCGCAGAAGCGCTCGACGAGTTCGGGAATAAGCCCGTCGACCCCCAGCAGCAGTACTTTCTTGGCTCGATTGGTCATGCGGTGTCCTTTTGGCAGTGGCGGCGATCAGGCGTCGATGCGATAGCGGTCGATGACGCGGCGGTCGATCTCGATGCCCAGACCCGGCTTGTCGAGCACCTCGACGCAGCCATTGGCATTGAGCTGGAATTCGCCGCCGATCAGTTCCTGGCGAAACGGATGCGCCGACTGGTCGTACTCGAGCATCGGCTCATCGGGCGTCAGCGACAGTGGCTGGGGCGGCAGGCTGGCGATGAACTGCACCGCGGCCGCCAGGCCGACACCGGAGCCCCACACGTGGGGAATCAGCGGTACGTGCCAGGCCTGGGCCAGCGCGGCGATCTTCTGGCATTCGGTAAGACCGCCGGCGGCGCCGAGATCCGGCTGAATCACGTCCAGCGCGCCCTCGCTGATCAGGTCGCGATAGCCGAGCTTGGTGTATTCGTTCTCGCCGGCGGCGATCCAGGTGCGGGAGAGCCCCTTGAGTTCGCGGTAGCCGTGGCGGTTTTCCGGGCTCAACGGCTCCTCGAACAGGTGCACGCGGGTCTCCTCGAGCTCCATCAGGATGCGCCGCGCCGCGGGCACGCTGTAGGCGCAGTTGGCGTCCATCATCAGCGCCACGTCGTCGCCCACCGCCTCGCGCACCGCGCGCATGTCGCGAATATCCGCCTCGATGCCGAAGCCGGTCTTGAGCTTCATCGCCCGGTAGCCGTTGGCCTGGTGGCGCAGCGCCTCCTCGACCACCTCCTCGGGATACTTGCCGCCCTCGCGACGATAGAAGCCGGTAGCGTAGGGGCGGATTTCCTTGCGGAACGCCCCGCCCATCAGGCGGTGGATCGGCTGACCCAGCGCCTTGCCGGCCAGATCCCACAGCGCGATGTCGATCGCGGCGATGCCGAACAGCGCCGCGCCCTTCTGGCCGTAGGGCCGGGTGTGGTTGTACATCGCCTCCCACAGCACTTCGCGATCGAAGATCGAGCGGCCGATCACCAACGGCTTGAGCGCATGCTCGACCATCGCCTGGGCGACCTGCGGCGGCTGCAGGCCGTGATTGACGCACTCGCCCCAGCCGACCAGCCCGTCGTCGGTGTGGATTTCGACCAGCATCGCGGTGCGCTGATGCACCCAGCCCTGGGAGAAGGCGAACGGCTGGTCCAGCGGCGCGGCCAGCACATGGGTCTTGAGATCGGTAATGGTCATGACGATTCGCTCATCGAGAAAGTGGAAGGATCGGCCTGCGGGCTACCCGGACTTGGTGGCGAGCGGCGCCATGCGTCGGTAGCGCGCCACGATCAGGCGATAGAGGCCGTAAAGCACCACCAGCGCGGCCAGCGTGACGCCGATCACGGCCGTTGCGGAGCCCGACGGTGATGTCACGCCGAGCGGCGACAGCGCCGCGTAGAGCAGCACCAGCAGTGCCACCAGGGCCCAGCTGGCGTGGCGGGCGTAGCGCCAGGGAGTCACGTCGACCTCCCGGGTGTAGGTCAGCACGAAGGGCGTGGCCTGGGGCTTCAGGTAGCGCACCAGGCTCATCACGCCGTGCATCAGGATGAAATTGATTCCGACCAGCACCAGCCAGTGGACCTGCACGAAGCCGAGATCGTCGCCCAGCACGAAGTGCGTGACGTAGAAGAACGCCATGCCGAAGGCCAGGCCGAGGTAGCCGGCCAGTGCCGGCGCGCGCCTGGAGATCACCCCGAATAGCACCACGGTGAAGATCGGCACGTTGATCACCGCCATGATGGTGCGCATCAGCGTGTAGAGGCTGTCGGCACTGGCGATGAACGGCGCGATGACGATGCACAGCACGATGGTGAGGATGGCGAACAACCGGCCCACGGCCACGGTCTGGCGGTCGCTGGCATCGGGCCGGATCAGCTGCTTGTAGAGGTCCAGGCTGATTAGCGTCGACAGACTATTCACGCCGCTGTTGAAGGAGCTCAGGATGGCGCCGAACATCGCCGCGCAGAAGAACCCGGTCAGCCAGGTCGGGAGTATCGCCCGCACCAGCACGGGGTAGGCGGTATCGGCGTTGAGCGCGTCACTACCCGGTTTGCTGGGAATGTCCAGCAGGCCGTGCTGGAACAGGTGGTAGGCGATGATCCCCGGCAGCACCAGCATGAATACGCCGACGATCTTGAGAAAGCCCGCCGCCAGCACGCCCTTCTGGCTCTCGGCCAGGTTCTTGGCGCCCAGGGCGCGCTGCACGATGGCCTGGTTGGTGCACCAGTAGAACAGGTTGATGATGATGACCCCGGAAATCATCCCATACCACGGGATGTTGGCGTCGTCGCTCAGGCCCACGGCACTCATCCGTTGGGGGGATTCCGTCATCAGCGTGTGGAAACCGGCCGTGAAATCGCCGTCGCCCAGCGTGTAGAGTCCCAGGATCGGCACCAGCAGCCCGGCGATCAGCAGGCCGATGCCATTGATGCTGTCCGAGACCGCCACCGCCTTGAGCCCGCCGAACACCGCATAGATGCCGCCGGTGACGCCGATGGCGATCACCATCAGCCAGGTCGTCGCGGCCTGGCCGATACCCAGCAGACCGCCGATGTCGAACAGCTGGCCCAGCGTGA
Organism: Halomonas sp. HP20-15; assembly: GCF_033446685.1. Taxonomy (NCBI): domain Bacteria; kingdom Pseudomonadati; phylum Pseudomonadota; class Gammaproteobacteria; order Oceanospirillales; family Halomonadaceae; genus Halomonas; species Halomonas sp. HP20-15. The sequence continues at coordinate 134,743 of NZ_JAWQLY010000002.1, forward strand.
TGGCGCCGGCATAGAGCACGAACGGCAAAAAGCCGATGACGATGGCGTAGATGAAGATCAACGACGCCACCACGCGCATGCGCTTGCCGAAGCGGTTTTCCAGAAACTGGGGAACCGTGCTGATTCCCGAGCGCAGGTAGCGCGGCAGGAACAGGAACGCCAGCGCGATGAGCGCCAGGGCCGCCATGGTCTCCCAGGCCATGACGTTGGCACCGTTGCTGAAGGCGTTGGCGTTAAGCCCGGTGAGCTGCTCGGCCGAGATGTTGGTCAAGAACAGCGAACCGGCGATCACCGTCCAGGTCAGGCTGCGCCCGGCCAGGAAATACCCGGTGACCTGGCTCAGGTCTTCCCGGCGGGTCTTGAGATAGGCGATGACGGCAACCAGCGCCGTGAAGAACAGAAACGACACAAGCGTCAGCATGACAATACCTCGCAAGTAGGGCGGGCGTTGGTCTTGTATTTATTCGGCGACGCGAGCCGACGCCTGGCGGCGACTCGCGACGTTGGCACGCCACTGGGCAAGCGACGACCACAGCGTCCAGACGAGGAACAGGCCGATCAGCGCGAACAGCGTCGTGGCGATGCCGCTGTGGGTGAAGAAGGACAGAAAGTCGCCCCGGGAGATCAGCAGGCCCCGGCGCAGCGAACTCTCCAATGCCGGCCCCAGCACCATGCCGATGACCAGCGGCGCCAGTGGATAGCCGCCAAGCCGCAGCGCGTAGGCGAGAATGCCGGTCAGCGCGGCGACCACCAGATCGAGCGGATTGCCGCGCACCGACGCTGCACCGATGAAGCTGAACATCACGATGCCGGCCATCACGAACCCCAATGGCAACTTGAACAGGTAGCGGAACAGGCCGATGGAGGGTTTGCTGAGAATCAGCATGACCACGTTGACGATGATCAGCACCACGAACAGCGCATAGACCGTCTGCGCCTGGTCCGCCATCAGCCGCACGCCCGGGGTGATGCCATGGATGACCATCGCCCCCATCATCATCGCCGTGACCACGTCGCCGGGGATGCCCAGCGCCAGGGTGGGGATGAAGGCGCTGCCGGTCACCGCGTTGTTCGAGGACTCCGAGGCGATGATGCCGTCCGGCTCGCCCTTGCCCAGTTGGGCGCGGCGTGGCGAGAGTTTCTGCGCGGTGGCGTAGCTGATGAAGGCCGCCGCCGCCGCACCGGTACCCGGCAGCGCACCGACGAAGCTACCGATGAGCGAGCCGCGCAGCAGTTCGATCGAGCGGCGCCCAATCTCGCGCAGGCCGGGAAAGCGCAGTCGCGCCTCGGGAATCACCGTCGCTTCGTCGTCGCGCGCCGAGAAGCGGACAAAGATTTCCGACAGCGCGAATGCCCCCACCACCACCGGGATCAGGTCCAGTCCCGAACTCAACGCCTGGGTGCCGAAAGTAAAGCGATCGGCACCGGTGATCGGATCCGAGCCGACCATCGAGAAGAAGAAGCCCATCATCCCGCACAGCAGCCCCTTGAGCAGGCTGCCACGGGAGATCCCGACGATGCACAGCATCGCCAGGCAGACCAGCGCGAAGACCTCGATCGAGCCGAAGTTGACGGCGAACTTGGCCAGTTGCGGCGCGCAGAAGATCAGCAGCACGCAGGAGAGCACGCCGCCGAAGAACGAGGCGAAGGTCGCCCAGCCCAGCGCCTCGTCGACGCGGCCCTGCTGGGTCATCGGATAGCCGTCGAAGGTGGTCGCCGCCGACTGCGGCGTTCCCGGCGTGTTGATCAGGATCGCCGTGATCGAGCCGCCGTAGACCGAACCGCAGTAGACGCCGATCAGCAGCGCCATGCTGGTGATGACGTCGAGTCCGAAGGTGAAAGGCAGGAAGATCGTTAGTCCCACCACCGAACCCAGGCCGGGCAGCCCGCCGATGATGATGCCGGCCCAGGTGCCGACCACGATCGCCAGCAGCGCCTGCCAGGTGAAAGCGTCACCCACCGCCGCGAGTATCACGTCCATCTCAGATCACCCCGCTGTTCAGCATTGCCGGCAGGCGGATCAGCAGCACATGGTGGAACAAGAACCACAAGCCGCCGCCGATCAGCGCCGTTCCCACCAGCAATGGCAGCGTACGGCGCACCCGAAACAGCCACAGCGTCAGCGCCACCAGCACCAAGGCCGGCAAAAGAAAGCCGAGCGTGTCCATCGTCATGGCGGCCAGCAGCACCGCGGCCATCAATAATGGCAGCGGCGAAAGCGAAGATCGCGGGCTCGGCGCGTGGCGCAGCGCTTCGATGATCGTCAGCGTGAGCGCCATCGCGCACCAGATGGCAAGCACCACGCGCGGCATTAGCATGGCGTCGGCCGGCCCATTCCAGGCCACGACCGAGAGACCGATGCCGGCGGCCAGCAGCGTCAGTGCCAGCCACAAGCGGGGATGAATCAGGGATGCGAGCATGGAGCGCTTCTCCTGGGGACGGTCGAATCGTTATTGCGTCAGGCCGGCGTCCTGCAGCACCTGCTTGTTGGCCTCGAAGCGCCGCTTCACGAAGGCCTCGAAATCGTTCGGACCGAGATAGGCGATGCCGGCCTTGGCCTTGTCAGCGAAGGTCTTGAAGCGCTCGGACTCGACCGTGGCCTTGCAGGCCTTGGCATACTGACTCGCGCGCTCCTCGGAGATGCCCTTGGGCGCCACCACGCCCTGCCAGACGGCAAAATCCAAGGCCGGCAGGCCGAGCTCATCGATGGTCGGCACGTTCTCGTAACCCGCCACGCGCTGTTCGGCGAAGACCGCCAGCGGACGCAGGTCGTAGTTCTCGAGGATGGTCTCGGTGTCGGCCATGATCTGGATCTCATCGCCGGCGAGGGCGTTCATGGCCGGTCCCGAGCCGCTGTAGGGCACGTGCTCGGCCTTCAGGTCGCTATTGACCACCAGTGCCGCCATGGCCAGGTGCGGCAGCGTGCCGGGGCCGGAAGAGCCGTAGAGGAAGGGATACTCCTGCGACTGCTCGACGAGTTGCTGGAAGGATTCGATGTCGGAGGATTTCGAGACCATCAGGAACATCGGGTTGGAGACGGTGCGACAGATGTAGGTGAAGCTGTCCGGGCCATAGGAAAGCTCCTTGAGCGACGGCTGGATGCTCAAAGAGCCCGCCGGCGCGTACTCGATGATATTGGGATTGCCCTCGCTGCCGGCGACCTCGGCCGTGCCTACCGTGGCGCTGGCACCGGCGACGTTGCGCACCACCGAGGTCACGCCCAGTTGCTGCGAGAAGATCGGCTCGAAGCTACGGGCAACGATATCCGTCGCTCCGCCAGCGGCGAACGGCACGACGATATCCAGCGTGTCGGCGGCCAGGGCCGAGTGAGCGGCGCCGGCCAGCGTCAGTGCAGCCAGGCTACAACGCAGTGATTTCATGGTGAACTCCCTATTTCGTAGCGCTACGAAATTGATTGTGTTGTTTTCGCCGGCCCGGTCGCTTCTCTTGTGCCGACCGGCGCTGTATAGAGATCCTCTGGTTACGTCGATTATCGTAGCGCTGCGATTTTTACCCTACAATCGATCCTCGTCGTCCATTCGTCGTAGTCCCAGGCATGGTGGATGCGACTCCACGAAGGCACGATCACGAATCGACACCCGACCCGGTACACTGACGGACCGGGCACGACGGGCAGTAAGAGCAGCGATCAAGCGACAGGGATAAGGACCAAGGCCGTGGCAAGACGCAGGCGCAGTTCACAACGAGTCACCATGGGTGAGGTGGCGCAGCTGGCGGATGTATCGCCGAGCACGGTGTCTCTCTACATGCGGCGCCCCGACGAGGTTTCACCGCGACGCGCCGAGAAGATCCAGTCAGCGATCGACCGGCTGGGCTATCTACCCAACACCATGGCTGGTGGATTGGCCTCGTCGCGTTCCAATGTCATCGGCGTGATCGTACCGACCATCACCAACTCGTTCTTCTCCGCCACGCTCGAGACCCTGGAACGCCATCTGCGTAGTGCCGGCTATCAACTGCTGATCGGCAACACCGAATTCGATGAATCGCGCGAAGAGGAGTTGATCCGCTCGATCATGAGCTGGAATCCGGCCGGGCTGGTGCTGACCGGCTTCCTGCACAGCCGCCAGTCACTCTCGCTGCTGGCCAAAAGCGACACGCCGATCGTCGAGATGTGGGACTACGGCAGGCCGGGGCTGGATATGGTAGTCGGGTTTTCCCACCACGCCATCGGCCGCCAGGTGGCCGAGCATATGGTCAACAAAGGCTACCGGCGTACCGCCTTCATCAGCACCAACTTCCAACGCGATGTGCGCGCCGGCGATCGCTACCATGGCTTTTGCGAGACCGTCGAAGCCGCCGGCGGCCAGGTCGTGCTGCGTCAACTCGCGGGACGCAGTGACACTGCGGAGACCGGGCGACTGCTCGGCGAGCTGATGGCCGAACACCCTGAAATCGAAGCGATCTGCTGCTCCAACGACATGGTCGCCCTCGGCGTGATGTTCGAATGCCAGCGACGGGGCTGGTCGATTCCCGGCCGCCTCGCCGTGGCCGGCTTCGGCAACCAGGACTTCACCGCCAGCACCGTGCCGCCGATGACCAGCGTCGAACCGCCGCGCCTGGAGATTGGCCAGCACATCGCCCGGCTCTTGCTGGCCCGCCTCAAGGGCAACTTGCCGGAAACCGACAAGCAGCTCGACCTGGGAGTCAGGCTGGTGGCTCGCGGGAGCACCTGACCGACAAGAGCCCCGCACCTGGCGGACGCTCGCTCATGAACGAACCGGCAGCTGGCTATAGTGCTGCTGCCACATCAGTACCGCGCCGGCCACCGCGCCGGGCAGCAGAACCAGGTTGATCAGCGGCAGCCAGGTCGCCGCCAGCACCCAGCCGCCGAAGGTCAGCGTCGGCCACCAGCGCGCGCGCAGCCGCCGGCGCATGTCGGCGAAGGCCACGCGGTTATTGTCCATCGGGTAGTCGAGGTAGGTGATCGCCATCATCCACGCCGAGAACGCCGCCCACAGAAACGGCATCGCCAGGTTGAGCCCGGGCACGAAGCCGATCAAAAACAGCAGCGCCATGCGCGGCAGGATGTAGCCCAGCTTGACCAGTTCGCGGCCCAGCGCGTCGATGCCGCCACGCATCAGGCTGCGCTCGTCGGCCGGCGGCCGGCCGCTGAGCCGGGTCTCGACCTTCTCGGCGAGAAAGCCGTAGAACGGTGCGGCGATCAGGTTGGAGACCAGCGTGAAGGTGAAGAACACCACCACCACCAGGCTGATCACCAGCAACGGCCAGATCAACCACTCGAGCCAATCCAGCCAATCCGGCACCTTGAGCATCCAGTAATCGAGCCAGCCGCCGAAGTTGTTCAGCAAATAGACGATGGTGCCGACATAGAGCGCCAGGTTGGCGACGATCGGCAGAAACACGTAGCGGCGCAGGCCCGGCGAGAGCACCAACCGGGTGCCCTGCGACAGGGCGCCAAAGGCGTTGAGCATGACAGCGATCCGTAGGCCGACGTACTTGAGGGCCGCCAGCGCGGCGACGATGTTCGTCCGCCGGCCAGGACGGCGGCGGGCGAGGCCTAACCTTTACTGCCCAGGTCCCGCTCGTCAAGGGTATCGACGTCGCTGTGACGGATATCGAGGCCCTTGACCAGGTAGATGACGTACTCGGCGAGGTTGTCGGCGTGATCACCGATGCGCTCCAGCGCGCGCAGGATCCACATCACGCTCAGGATCGAGGTGATCGAGCGCGGGTCCTCCATCATGAAGGTCACCAGCGAACGCATCGCCGAGGTGTATTCGCTGTCCACCGCGTCGTCCTCGCGGACCACCTTGAGCGCCAGTTCGGTATCGAAGCGGGCGAAGGCGGTCAGCGCGTCGCGGACCATGTTGCGCACGTGCTCGCTGATGTGGCGAACCTCGACGAAGCCGCGCGCGGAGCGTCCCGATTCGGCCAGCGACAGCGCGTTGCGGGCGATCTTGTTGGCCTCGTCGCCGATCCGCTCGAGATCCGAGGTGGCGCGGATCACCGCCAGCACCAGCCGCAGGTCGGAGGCCGCCGGCTGGCGGCGCGCCAGTACCCGGGTGCACTCCTCGTCGATCTTGAGCTGCATGTCGTTGACCGCGGTGTCGTTGTCGCGCACCCGCTCGGCCAGCCGGCTGTCGCCCTCGAGCAGCGCGGCGATGGCGTCCTGGATCTGCTTTTCGACCAGCCCGCCCATCGCCATCAGGTGGGTCTTGAGATCCTCGAGCTCCTGATTGAACTGGTTGGAGATGTGCTGGCTGTGGGTATCGCTGGTGATGTCCATGTTTCCTCCGGGGCCGCAAGGGTTTCGAAAAAGCTCAGCTCATGCGGCCGGTGATGTAGTTTTCGGTGCGCGTCAGGCGTGGATTGGTGAACAGCCGGTCGGTGGCGGCGTACTCGACCAGCTCGCCGGCCTGCAGGAAGGCGGTGTAGTCGGAGACCCGCGCGGCCTGCTGCATGTTGTGGGTGACCAGTACCAGGGTCAGCCGCGACTTGAGGCCGCGGATCAGCTCCTCGATCTTCAACGTCGAGATCGGGTCGAGCGCCGAGGCCGGCTCGTCGAGCAGCAGCACCTCGGGCTGTACCGCCAGCGTGCGGGCGATCACCAGGCGCTGCTGCTGGCCGCCGGACAGCGCCCAGGCCGAGCCGTGCAGGCGATCCTTGACCTCGTCCCACAGCGCCGCCGACGCCAACGCCGATTCCACCGCCTCGTCGAGTACCCGCTTGCGCTTGATGCCCTGCAGGCGCAGGCCGAACGCCACGTTGTCGTAGACCGACATCGGGAACGGGTTGGGCGCCTGGAAGACCATTCCCACCCGCCGGCGCAACTCGGCGACGTCGACCTCGTCGCCATGAATGTCCGTGCCTTCCAGGCGAATGCGACCCTGGCGGCCGGCCTCGTCGTTGAGATCGTGCAGCCGGTTCAGGGCGCGCAGCAGGGTCGACTTGCCACAGCCGGACGGGCCGATGAAGGCGGTCACCCGCTGACGCGGAATACGCAGCGTCAAGCCGCTCAACGCTGGCTTGCCGGCGTAGTCCAGCGTCAGATCGTCGATGACGAAGCAGCTCGCTGCGTCGGCGAAATCGACGATCGGCGAGGGAGCGGCCGACGGGCTGTGGATAACGGACAACGGTAGCTAACCTCCTAACGATGCAGGACACGGTGACGTGCCCGCAGATGATGCCGCAGAAATATTGCAGTCAGGTTAAGCACCACGATCACCGTCACCAGCAACAGCGCCGTGGCATAGACCAGCGGCAGCGCGCTTTCGATGTCGCCGCTCTGAAAGCCCAGGTTGAAGACATGGTAGCCGAGGTGCATGAACTTGCTGTCGAGATGCAAAAACGGGAAATCGCCATCCAGCGGCAACCGCGGCGCCAGCTTGACCACCCCGACCAACATCAGCGGTGCCACCTCGCCGGCGGCCCGCGCCACCGCCAGGATCATCCCGGTGAGCATCGCCGGCAACGCCATCGGCAGCACCACCCGGGTGAGCGTCTCGTAGCGCGTCGCGCCGAGCGCCAGCGCCCCCTCACGCTGATGGTCGGGAATCCTCGCCAGGCCCTCCTCGGTGGCGACGATCACCACCGGCAGGGTCAACAGCGCCAGGGTCAGCGACGCCCACAGCAGGCCACCGGTGCCGAAGGTCGGCGACGGCAGTTGCGCGCTGAACAGCCACTGATCGAGCGTGCCGCCGATGCCGTAGACGAACACCCCCAGCCCGAACACGCCGTAGACGATCGACGGCACACCGGCGAGATTGCGCACGGCGATGCGCACCAGCCGGGTCAGCCGCCCCTGGTAAGCGATCTCGTGCAGGTAGACCGCCGCCAGCACGCCGAACGGCGTGACCACCAGCGACATCAGGATCACCATCAACACCGTGCCGAAGATCGCCGGCCACACGCCGCCATCGGTATTGGCGGCCCGCGGTCCCTCGCTGAGAAACGCCCACACCCGCTGCCCCCAGAGGCCCAGCTTGGCGAGCGGGCCCATGGCATTGGGCCGCCAGGCGTCGAGTACCGACTCGAGGGGCACCGTCAGACGCCGCCCGTCGGCGCTTTCGAGCACCAGCGACTCGCCGCCCAGCGCGTCACGAAGCTTGGCGGCCTGCTGCTGCGCGGCGTCGAACGCCGCCAGCGTCGCCGGCCTGGGCGATTCGGCGGCGGCAAGCTCCTCGGCCAGCGGCGCGAGGGTCGAGGCGCGCAGCGTCGCCAGTCGTTCGCGCAACGCTCGTGCCCTGACCAGGCGCGCCTGCAGGATCCGCCAGGCCGACGATTCGACGGCCGGCTGCCCGAGGGGTGAGTTCGCCGACGGTTGCACCGCCCGCACGTAACCGATGAACGGCCCCCAGCGCTGGCGCTCCAGGCGTACGAGGTCTTCCGGCGTCTCGCGGCTGACGATGCGCCCGGCCTCGACCCAGCGCCAGGCCTGACCGTCGAGATCGCGGTTGGCGGTGGCGTAGAGCCATTCGCGATGCCCGTCGCAGGTCTCGATTTGGCGCACCGGCTCACCGGCGAATACACGACCGTCGTCGAGGGTCACGCGCTCCAGTGAAGCGGGCCAGAACTGCCCCAGCCCGCGGCCGGCCAACAGCACCAGCAGCGCCACGACCATCAGCAGCGACAGCGCCACGCCACCGGCGGCCAGCCACGGCCAGGCGCCTTCTCCACGCCCCGCGCCACGGTTCATGTCGCGCGCCAGTCGGGTTGCGGTATCCATCATCGCGCCCCTCCGAGGCGTCGATAGCGACGCTGCAGACGCTGACGCACCACCTCGGCCAGCGTGTTGACGGCGAAGGTGAAAACGAACAGCACCAGCGCGCTCAACAGCAGCACCCGGTAATGAGTACCGCCGAGCGTCGCCTCGGGCAGCTCGATGGCGATGTTGGCGGCGATCGAGCGCAGCCCCTCGAAGGGATTGGCGGTCATCAGCGCGGTGTTGCCGGTGGCCATCAGCACGATCATCGTCTCGCCCACCGCGCGCCCGGCGCCGATCATCACCGCCGAGAACAGGCCCGGGCCGGCGGCCGGCAGCCACACCCGCCACAGCGCCTGCCAGCGGGTCGCGCCCAGCGCCCGCGCGCCCTCGTCGAGCGCGCGCGGCACCCCGGAAAGCGCATCCTCGGCGAGCGCATAGATGGTCGGGATCACCGCAAAGCCCATCGCCACGCCGACGATCAGGGCGTTGCGGGTGACATAGGTCAGCCCCAGCTCGGCGGCCAGCCAGCCCTGCAGGTCGCCGCCGAACAGCGTCGCTTCGAGCCACGGCGACGCCGCCAGCGACGCCGCGCACAGCAGCGCCAGCCACGGCACCAGCCAGAGCCCGGCCCAACCCAGCGGCAACCGGCGCTGCAGGCGGACCGGCAAGCGTGCCCACAGCGCACCGGCCAGCAATAGCCCCAGCGGCACGACCACCGCCAGCGCCAGCGCGCCGGCCAGATGACGATCGACATACGGCGCGACCACCAGCCCGGCGACGAAACCGATCACCACGCCGGGCAGCGCTTCCATCAGCTCGAGCGCCGGGCGCACGCGGCTGCGTAGCGTCGCCGGCATGTACACCGCGGTGTGAATGGCCGCAGCGAGCGCCAGCGGCACCGCGAACAGCAACGCCCAGCCGGCCGCCTTGAGCGTGCCCCAGGCCAGCGGCGTGAGACCGAACCGCGACTCGCCGCCGGCCCCGCCGACATCGACCTGCCAGCGCTGCACGGGCTGGGTATGCCCCTCGTAGAGCTGCGCCTGCCACAAGGTGCGCCAGGTCACCACGGCATGCTCGGCATGCAGGGCGCGCACACGCAGCCCTTGGGCGTCCAGCCACCACAGTCGCCCCGCGGCCGTCGCCCCCCACGCCAGCGGATCGCTGGACGGCGCCTGCCCCTGCCAGCGTCGTCCGCTCAGGGCCTGGTGGAAACTCAGCCCGCCGCCGGCATCGAGCACCAGCGCCGCCTTCCGCCCGGGCAGCGGCAACAGGCGGGTTATCGCGTCGCCGGCGCGAGCCGATTCGCGCGGCGCGGCGATCAGCGGCGCCTGGCCATCGTGGCGGTCCAGCCAGCGCCGCAGGTCACCGTGACTGTCGCCGACCAGCAGCGTCTCGCCGCCGGCGAGATAGCCCAGCGCAGTAATGCGGCGATCCGGCTCGTCGAACGCCTCCATCTCGCCCAGCGCCTGTGGCCGGTCGGCGTCCAGCATCCATACGGCGAGCCGCCGAGCGCTCGCCAGCACCAGCCGGCCGTCGCCGTCCAGCGCGAGATGCTCGGCCTCGTCGGGAAGCGCGAAGCGGCGTACGGCGGTTTCCCCGCTCGCCTCGTCCCGGCCGCCGCGAAGCGCCGCGACCTGGCCATCCTCGCTGCGCCCCGCCAGCCACCAGCGCCGGGAATCGCCGGCCAGTGTCAGCTCGGCGAGCCGCATTCCGGCGAACAACGAATAGCGTCGCAGCTGCGTCCACTCGGGTTCGCCCCCGCTAGCACGCGGCACAAGCATTACATCGCCGCCGGAAAGGCCCAGCGCCAGCGCCGCCTCGTTAGCGGCGACGGTCACGATCCGCTGCCCGGCGAGCAACGCACCCGGCAGCTGGGTCCATTCGCTCGAGGACGAGTCATCGAGGGAACGGGTGCGATAGCGGCCGTCCGCGGTGATGGCGAGCAGCGTATCGCCGTCCAGCGTCACGGCGCCGGCCAGCGTATCGGGCGGATCGATCGCCGGTCCAGCGGCCGGGCCGGCCGGCTCGATGCGCGTCGGCGCGAACAGCGGCACTACTTCGACGGCCAGGAACACGCCGATCGCCAGCACCGCGGCGACCACGCCGATTCCCGCCGCGCGAATCACCAGGCTGGCCAGGCGATCGCGCCATTGGCGACGCCGGCGGCGGGAAGCGGAGGGGGCGGAAAGCTCGGGAATGAGAGCGAACATGCAGCAGGGCAGGCCCATCATGGGTAGAACGATAAACTACGACAGTAGCATGACAGCTTGATGACGGCTCACTCGGACGCGGGATCGAGCCCCAGCCGCTTTCGCCAACGCTGACGGGTCGCCTCGGGCAGCGGCACGAAACCCGCCTCGGCGACCCGCGCCTGGCCGGCCGGCGACAGCACCAGCGCGAGAAAGGCCCGCTCCAGCGCCGGCAGCGGCTCACCGGGGCGTTTGTTGAGATACAGGTAAAGCGGCCGGGTCAGCGGATACGCACCGTTGATCGCCGTCTTCGGCGTGGGACGGACACGCCGGCCCTGCGCATCGATCAGTGCCAGCGGCTTGACCGCCGCGGTGAGATAACCCATGCCGGCGTAACCGATGCCACCCGGGCTGTCGCCCACCGCGGCGACCACCGCCGCCGAGCCCGGATACTGATTGACCGACGGCTGGAAAACGCCGTGGCACAGTATTTCGCGCTGGAAAATCTCGAAGGTGCCCGAGACGCTGTTGCGACTGTGGCGGGTGATCGGCCGCTCGGCCCAGGGCCCCGCCAGGCCGAGCTGGCCCCAGCGGGTGAGCGGTGGCCGGTCGCTGCAGCGCCGGGTGTCGGAGAAGATCGCATCGAGCTGGTCGCGGCTCAGCGCCTCGATGGGATTGTCGCGGTGGACGAACACCGCCAGCGCGTCGAGCGCCACCGGCACCGCGGTCGGCGGGTAGCCCTGGCCGGCGGCGAAGGCCGCACGCTCGGTGTCGCTCATGCGCCGCGACATCGCCCCGAGCCGCGTGGTGCCCTGGGCCAGCGCCGGCGGCGCGGTGGCCGAACCGCTCGCCTGCAGTTGCAGGCGCACGCCCGGGTGGCGCGCCGCGAACTGCTCGCCCCAGCGCATCATCAACCCCGCCAGGGTATCCGAGCCGATCGCATCGAGTGTGCCGACGATGGGCTGCGCCGCCGCCAGCGGCGAACCGCCCAGCGCGGCCGTGAGCGCCAATCCGACCAGCGTCGGCGCGCCGATGCCACGTCGACCGGGCCGGGAGAGTGGTCGAGCGGGCGTGCCGACGTTTAAGATGAGGCCGAGCAGGCGGATAACAACAAGCGCTGGATAGGGAGCGAGCATGACCGACCTCGATGACGTACCCGCCCCGCAGGGCGATCTGACCCTGAAGGTCCTGGCGAGGCGCCAGGACACCAATTACTACGGCGATATCAGCGGTGGCTGGCTGATCAATCAGATGGACCAGGCCGCCGAGCTGTGTGCCGGCCGCCAGGCCCATGGGCGCACCGCCACGGTGGCCGTCGAATCGATGGACTTCCTATGCCCGGTGCGCATCGGCTCGGTGGTCAACATCTTCACCGCCGTGCGCGACATCGGCCACAGCTCGATCACCATCGATGCCGAGGTATGGATTCGCCCGCCCCACGAGCGCAACCCCGACGAGCTTTACAAGGTCACCGAGGCTCGCTTCGTGATGGTCGCGCTGGACGACAACGGGCGCATCCGCGCAGTGCCGACCGAGGGCTGACCCCGGCCGGCATCGCCGAGCTGCCTTAAGGACGCGCCTAGCCGCGGACCATCGCGCGGTTCTTCAGGTAAGCGAACTCGCCGACATCGGTGTACGGCCGGATGTGTTGCTGGAAGGCGTTATACGACTCGTAGATCTTGGCCGAAGCGGGATCGCTTGCCGCCTGTTCCTCGAGCACCTTCTGCGAGGCCTCGTACAGCGCCTTGAGCACGTCATCGGGCAGCGAGCGCAGCTTGACGCCATGTTCGTCGACCAGCGTCTTGAGCGCCTCGGCGTTGCGCAGGGTGAACTCGTTGATCATCGCCAGGTTGGCGCTGCGGGCCGCTTCGGCGACCACCACCTTGAGGTCGTCGGGCAATGCCTTCCAGGCGTCCAGGTTGACGGTGCCCTCGAGCACCGCGCTGGGCTCGTTCCACGCCGAGGTGTAGTAGTACTCCGCGACCTGGTGAAGACCGAAGGCCAGATCGTTGTAGGGACCCACCCAATCGGCGGCGTCGAGCACGCCGGTCTGCATCGAGGTGAAGATCTCCGAACCGGGAATGGTCAGCGCCGTGGCGCCGATGCGGTTCATGACCTCGCCGGCGAGCCCGGGCAGGCGGATCTTGAGCCCCTGCATGTCCTCGAGGGAGTTGATCTCCTTCTTGAACCAGCCGGCCATCTGGGTGCCGGTGTTGCCCACCGCGAACGGCTTGAGGTTGTGCTCGGCGTAGAGTTCGTCCCACAGCTTCAAGCCGTCGCCCTGGTACAGCCAGGCGTTGGTTTCGGTGGTGTTCATGCCGAACGGCACGGCGGTGAAGTACTGCGCCGCCTTGACCTTGCCGAGCCAGTAGTAGGAGGCGGAGTGGCCCATCTGCGCGGTGCCCGACGACACCGCATCGAACACTTCCAAGGCGGGGACCATCTCGCCGGCGCCATAGACCTCGACCTGCATGCGCCCACCGGACAGCTCGCCGATGCGCTTGGCGAAATCGTTGGCGCCGGTACCCAGCGCCGGGAAGTTCTTGGGCCAGGAGGTGACCATCTTCCAGCGCACGGTGTCCTGGGCGCGAGCGGTGGAAACGAAGGGGGCGGCGACCGCGCCGGCGGCACCGGCGCCGAGCGCGGTAAGAAACTTACGACGTTGCATAACGGGCGTGACTCCAGGTGATTGTTCTGTTTGGCCCTTGATGGGCGCAGGGGTCCGTGTCGGAGTATGCGCGAAGGGCGTTTTCATGAGCAAGCGAATGGCGCCGCTCAGAGCGGCGTCAATTTGGCGAAGCCCAGCACCAGCCACTTGTCGCCTTCGCCCTCGAAGCTGACGTGCACCCGGGCGCGCTCGCCCTGCCCCTCGGCATTGAGGATCACCCCCTCGCCGAACAGCGGATGGCTGACCCGCTGGCCCAGCGACAGCGCGGGCAGGTCGTCGCCGGCCGAGACCGTGGCCTGCTGCGACAGCCCGCGTCCCACACGCGTCGCGGTGACCGGACGCGAGATCTGACCGCGCAGACGCACCTCCTCGAGCAGCTCCTCGGGCAGCTCGCGGATAAACCGCGACGGCCGCTGGAAGGTTTCCTTGCCGTGCAGACGGCGCATCTCGGCATGCGTCAGGTAGAGTTTGTGCATGGCGCGGGTCACGCCGACGTAGCACAGCCGGCGCTCCTCCTCCAGGCGGCCCGGCTCCTCCATCGACATCTTGTGCGGGAACAGCCCCTCCTCGACGCCGGCGACGAACACGATCGGGAACTCCAGGCCCTTGGCCGAGTGCAGGGTCATCAACTGCACGCAGTCCTCGAACTCGTCGGCCTCGTGATCGCCGGCGTTGAGCGCCGCCTCGGCGAGGAACGGCGCGAGCGCGGCACTGCCCTCGCCGCTCTCCCCGAGACTCATGGCGTCGCCTTGGGTGAAGGCGCGCGCGGCGTTGACCAGTTCCTCGAGGTTCTCGACCCGCGCCTGGCCCTTCTCGCCCTTCTCGCTGCGGTGGTGCTCGACCAGCCCGGTGATCGCGTTGACGTGCTCGATGATCTCGTGGAGCCCCATGCCGGCGGTCTCGTTGTCGAGACGCTCGATCAGGTTGGCGAAGGCCGTGAGCGCATTGCCGGCGCGGCCCTTGCAGGTGCCGTCGCTGACGCTGTCGTGCAGCGCCTGCCACAGCGAGACGCCGTGATCGCGGGCCCGCTCGCGCAGGATCTCCACCGTGCGGGTGCCGATGCCGCGCGCCGGCACGTTGATCACCCGCTCCAGCGAGGCATCGTCCTCGCGGTTGAGCAGCAGGCGCAGGTAGGCCAGCGCATTCTTGATCTCCAGGCGCTCGTAGAAGCGCTGGCCGCCGTAGATGCGATACGGCATGCCCTGGCGGATCAGCGTCTCCTCGAGCACTCGCGACTGGGCGTTGGAGCGATACAGGATCGCCACTTCGCGGCGGTTGAAGCCCTCGTCGACCTTGCCCTTGATGGTGTCGACGATGAAGCGGGCCTCGTCCAGATCGTTGAAGCCGGCATACACCGAGATCGGCTCGCCCTTGGCACCGGCGGTCCACAACTCCTTGCCCATGCGACCGGCGTTGTGGCTGATCAGCGCGTTGGCGGCGTCGAGGATCGCGCTGGTCGAGCGGTAGTTCTGCTCGAGGCGCACGGTGCGGGTATTGGCGAACTCTTGCTCGAAGCGACGGATGTTCTCGACCCGCGCCCCGCGCCAGCCGTAGATCGACTGATCGTCGTCGCCGACCACGGTGAGCCCGGCGCTGTCGCCGGCGAGCAGCTTGAGCCAGGCGTACTGCAGGGTGTTGGTGTCCTGGAACTCGTCGACCAGCAGGTGGGCGAAGCGCTCACGGTAGTGGGCCAGCAGCCGTGGGTTGTCGCGCAGCAGCTCGAGGCTTCTAAGCAGCAGCTCGCCGAAGTCGACCAGCCCGCCGCGCTCGCAGGTCAGCTGGTAGCGTTCGTAGAGTTCGACCATCTGCCCCAGGTAGGCGTCGCCGTGGGTTTGCACCTGGTGCGGACGCAGGCCCTCCTCCTTGCAACCCGAGATGAAATGCTGCACCTGACGCGGCGGATAGCGCTCGTCGTCGATGTTGTGATCCTTGAGCAGGCGCTTGATCAGGCGCAACTGGTCGTCGCTGTCGATGATCTGGAAGTGCTGGGGCAGCCGTGCGTCCTGCCAGTGGGTACGCAGCAGGCGATGGGCGATGGAGTGGAAGGTACCGACCCAGGTGTTGCGCAGCGACAGGCCCAGCAGCGCCTCGAGGCGGGTGCGCATCTCGCGGGCCGCCTTGTTGGTGAAGGTCACGGCGAGAATGGCGTAGGGCGAGAGCTGCTCGACCTGCATCAGCCAGGCAATGCGGTGAACCAGCACCCGGGTCTTGCCCGAACCGGCACCGGCCAACACCAGCATGTTGCCCATCGGTGCGCTGACGGCCTCGCGCTGGGCCGGATTGAGATCGTCGAGAAGCGGCGAAACGTCGCCCGGCGAAACGTCGTCCATGGGATTGTTCGGGGGTGTCGAAATGGACGCCCAGCTTAGCATATCCCCCGCCAGTCAGTCCGACTGCCGGAACCGCTAGGCGTCTTGGTCCGGTTCGGGAAAGCGCAACGGATTGAGACTGCGCTTGACGGCCTTGAGCTGCTCGGTGAGATGCGGCCCGCGGGTCTTGGCCACGCCCACCGCGAGCACGTCGATCAGTACCAGATGGGCGATGCGTGAGCTCATCGGGGTATAGATCTCGGTGTCCTCGTGCACGTCGATGTACAGCGGCAGGCCGACTTCCTCGGCCAGCGGCGTATCGCTGGGACACAGGCCGATCACCGTGGCCCCGGTCTCGCGCGCCAGGCGCACGCTGTCGACCAGCGCACGGGTACGCCCGGTCTGCGAGATGGCCACCACCACGTCGCCCTCCTTGAGGGTCGCCGCCGACATGTTCTGCATGTGCGGATCGGCGTAGGCCGACGTCGATATCTGCAGCCGAAAGAACTTGTGCTGGGCATCGAAGGCCACCGCGCCCGACGCCCCGAAACCGTAGAATTCCACCCGGTTGGCCATCGCCAAGGCATTGACCGCCTTGCCCAGCGCCTCGTTGTCGAGGCGGTCGCGTATCGACAGCAGCGTGCCCACGGTGGAATCGAAGATGCTGTGGGAAAACTCGGCGACGCTGTCGCTGTCGTTCATCGAGAACTGGGCGAACTGGCTGCCGGTAGCCAGCATCTGCGCCAGCTTGAGCTTGAAGTCCTGGAAGCCGTCGCAGCCCAGCGCGCGGCAGAAGCGCACCACGGTCGGCTCGCTGACCTTGGCCTCGGTGGCCAGATCGACGATGCGCATGTGGATGACTTCATCGGGGTTGCGCAGCACGAAGCGCGCGACCTTCTGCTCGGAGCGTCGGAACAGCTCCATGCGACGTCTCATTTCATCGAACAGGGCACGGCTCACGGCGGGTTCCTCGGTGATGGCCTTGCGGCATGAAATAGTGCCCTGACAAGGGCGGGCTGGCGCTGGTTCGCGCGGGTCACGACCATGCCCGCTCAGGCTGACCGACCCTGCACTTGCAATCAAGCGTTAAAACGCCATTTCTGGACGTCAATGTCTCGCTTTTGTCAACTGGGGTATAGTAAAAAAGGTGTCGCAGTGACACCGCACGAAGAAAGGAGAGTCGATCATGCCTAACGCAACGCAGCAGCTTGGCGCCGTGAAACGTGAACTCCTCGACATTTTCATGGACCTTGAGGTCGCCGATCACGAAACGCGCAAGAAGACCGCCGCCATTCGTTATCTCAGGGCCCGCCGCGGCATCGAGATGCATAACGAGATAAAGCGTCTGGAGCGCGATATCGCCGATTTCGATGATCTCGCGCTCCAGTGATTTATCCCGTTACAAGCTGACGATAAACACCACGATGACCCCAAGCGGGGCGATGAAACGCGCGGCAAAGCGCCACAGTCCGAATGCCGTCTCCCCCATATTGAGGTTTTCGCGAACTTCCTCGCGGCTCATCCGCCAGCCGACGAAGATCACCGTTGCCAGACCGGTCAACGGCAGGATCAACTTGCTGGTGAAGTAGTCGAGCAGCGCGAAGATGGTCATGCCTTCGAACTTGGCGAACACACCCAGCGGCGCCACGTCGGCCCATACGTTGAACGACAGCACGGTGGCGATACCCAGCGCCCAGGTCGCGCCACCGGCGGTGAGCGTGGCGCCGACCCGCGACAGTGGCGTCTTCTCTTCGAGCCATTCGACGATCGGCTCCAACAGCGAGATAGCCGAGGTCCAGGCGGCGAACACCAGCAGGATGAAGAACAGCAAGCCGAAGAACCAACCGCCCGGCATATGACCGAAGGCCAGCGGCAACGTCTGGAAAATCAGGCCGGGTCCGGAGCCGGGGCTGAGGTCGTTGGCGAACACCACCGGAAAGATGGCCAGGCCCGCCATCAGCGCGATCGCCGTGTCCATCAGCACCACGATGATCGCGCTGCGTCCGATGTTGACCTCCTTAGGCAGGTAGGAGCCGTAAGCGATCATTATCCCCATGCCCAGGCTCAGGGTGAAGAAGGCGTGCCCCATCGCCGCGAGCACACCGTCGCTGGACAGCTTGGAGAAATCGGGCGTGAATAGGTATGCCGCCCCTTCGGCGAAGGCGCCCGAGGCAGCAGCGTAGCCCACCAGCACGATCAACAGCACGACCAGGGTCGGCATCAGCGTCTTGGTCGCCCGCTCAAGGCCGCCGGTGACGCCGCCAAGCACCACGCCGATGGTCAGCACCATGAACAGACTGTGCCACAGCAGCAGCCGTAGGGGGCTAGCCAGCAAATCGCTGAAAAGCGCGCCGATCGCGTCGCCCTCGAGCCCGGTGAAGGTATTGACCGCACCCAGTTGAATGTAAGCCAGCGCCCAACCGCCGATCACGCTGTAGAACGACAGGATCAGGTAAGCGCCGAGAATACCGAACACGCCAACCAGCACCCAGGCCGGGCTGCGCTTGAGCCGAGCGGTGAGCGAGGCCATCGTCGAGATAGGGTTGCGCTGCCCGATCCGCCCCAGTAGCCACTCGGACATCAGGATCGGAATGCCCACCAGCAAGATACACAACAGGTAAATGAGTACGAAGGCGCCGCCCCCGCTCTCTCCGGTCATGTAGGGAAACTTCCAGATATTGCCCAACCCGACGGAGGAACCCACCGCCGCCAGGATAAAGGTCAGTCGCGACGACCATTGTGCGTGAAGCTGTTTAGCCATAACTCACCCTGAAGATACGTGTCGTCATCGATCGATCGGATGCGATGACGGCTTGTGCTTGTTGTGCCACGTCCCGCGCGTTGCGGATCGCGCAACGCTGGCCAGGGGCATGACAGGATCCATGAAAGCCAGCAGGATCTCTGCCGCGCGGCAGCGCCGCATCGTCGTGGCCCGGTAAGGCGTCAGGCGATGAAACGTGCCGGAGGACTACCGAAAAACGCCAAAATGAGCGCTTTTCAGCAAAGATCGCCATCGAGGCGAAAAAAGCCCGACAAAACTATCCGATGAGAGGACGAATGGCCAGTCCAAGCCGCCGTGATATGGCTACTCAGAACAGATCCGCCTGGCGTTCGCCGGGAAATTCGCCAAGCGGCTTCAGGGTCGTCGCGGGCAGCCGCTCAGCCAATGCTCGCGCGAGTTCGGGAGCGCGGCGGTTGTCCGGTGTATGCACAAAGAGAAAAGGGGTTTTCCCCTGTTTTATCCACAGGTTCAGGCGCTCGATCCAGGGCGCGAAATACCGCTGATTGATGGCCGTGTCAAGATGTCCGATAAAGCGGACGACCGGACGATCTCCTGTGGAGAGCACATGTAGCGGGCGTCGTGGCTTTTCGCCCTGAGCCTTGACCAGGCGAGTGTCGTCGCCGGGCGGCGTCGAAAACAGCGGTCTCACGTCGAGCATCACGCGGTCGGCACCGTGACTTATCAACAAGCGGTTGAGTTGCTGCTCGGCGTCCCCCTTGTGGAAAAATTCACTGGCTCTGACCTCGACGGCACAGGGAATATTCCGTGGCCAGCGCTCGAGCAATTCGGCCAACCGGGGCAACTCGTCGCTGCCGAAGTCACGCGGCAATTGAATCATCAACGGCCCGAGCCGGTTCTCGAGAGGTGCCAGGCTGGCCAGAAACGCTGTCAGTTCCTCATCGATCGCCACC
Organism: Halomonas sp. HP20-15; assembly: GCF_033446685.1. Classification (NCBI taxonomy): domain Bacteria; kingdom Pseudomonadati; phylum Pseudomonadota; class Gammaproteobacteria; order Oceanospirillales; family Halomonadaceae; genus Halomonas; species Halomonas sp. HP20-15. The sequence continues at coordinate 154,291 of NZ_JAWQLY010000002.1, forward strand.
AGGCGCTTCTCGTGGGTCAGGCGTGCCGGCAGCTTGAAGCAGAAACGAAAGTGCGCCGGGGCCTGGCGCGCCCAGCCGGCCACGATGGATGCCCGCGGCGCTCCGCTGTAGAAGGTGGTGTTGCCTTCGACACTGCTGAAGAATCTCGCGTAGTCGGCGAGGAACGTCTCGCTCTTGGCGTGCCGCGGGTAGAGCCCACCGCGCCAGTCGGTGTTGGCCCACATGGGCAGTCCCAGATGAAGCCGGGGCTCGTTGCTCGTTGCCATTGCTCACTCTCTCGCTTGCCGCAACCCTTGGCGTATAGCGTAACGCATGGCTTGGCCTATAATCGCTGACGGCCGGCTGCTACCGGCCGCTTTCAGGAACGGAACAGAGGGAATCTGCGTGCGCAATCTGGCTATCGACTGGCGGCCGTCCGGCCTACCCCATAAATTCGGCTCACGCCTTGCTGGATTGTGTCTCGTGCTTCTGCTGGCCGCCTGTAGCAGCCGGCCCCCCTCGCCAACCCTGCCGCCCCCGTCGGCCGGCAATGGCCTCAGCGGACGGATGCAGCCGATGTCATGGCAGGCCCTGCCCGGCTGGCCACAGGACAATGCCATCAGTGCCTGGAGCGCCTTCCGTGCCAGCTGCACCCAACTGGCCGGCAAGCCCGCCTGGAACGGGATCTGCGCCGATGCCAGGCGCGTCGATCCGCTCGACAACCAGGCCATCATCCGCTTCTTCGAGCAGCGCTTCGCGCCCCATCTGATGATCAACGACGACGGCTCGACCACCGGCACGATTACCGGCTATTACGAGCCGCGCCTACAGGGCTCGCTTCAGCGCCATGGACGCTATCAGGTACCGCTCTACCGCCTGCCTGAAGCCTGGGCGCAGAATCCCGACAAGACTCGCCCGGCGCGCGCCGAATTGATGGCCTCGGGGGCGCTGCGCGGTCAGGAGCTGGTCTGGGTCGACGATCCGATAGAAGCCGCCTATCTGCAGATTCAGGGATCGGGACGTGTCGAGCTGGCCGAGGGCGGCGTGATGCGGGTGGGCTTTGCAGGCACCAATAATCAGCCGTTCCGCTCGTTCGCCCGGGCGCTGATCGATCGCGGCGAGATCACGCCCGGCAAGGCGACGCTCGCCGGCATACGAGACTGGGCGCGGCGCAACCCCCAGCAAGTCGATAGCGCCCTCGACGTCAATCCACGCATGGTGTTCTTCCAATCGCGAGGCATCGATCCCCAGGTCACCAGCGAGGGCCCGGTCGGCGCGCTGGGCGTGCCACTGACTTCGCAGCGCAGCCTCGCCGTCGACCCTTCGCGCATTCCGCTGGGGGCGCCGGTGTTCCTGGCGACCACGCAACCGCTCTCCGAGGAGCCGTTACGGCGCCTGATGGTCGCCCAGGATACCGGTAGCGCCATCAAGGGTTCGGTACGGGCTGATTTCTTCTGGGGTTATGGCGACGAAGCCGGCGAAAATGCCGGTCGTATGAAGCAGACCGGGCAGCTTTGGGTATTGATGCCCAGGACGCGCTGAACGCGCTGAACGCGCTCGTCGTTTAAATCGTCGCAGCCAGACGCAGGAACCGGGAGCCAAGCTCCCGGTTCCTGTTATCTGCCACTGGCCTGCCACTGGCGTCAATGGCTCGCCGTCAGCGGTTGCCGCCCGAGCGCGAATCGTCGCCATTCACGCCGGATCGCCGAGTCGTATTCGGCTCGGTCGCCTCCGCTGCGGAGCCGGGCGTGGTGCTCGATGGAGGAATTGCGCTAGAGGATGTCGTCCCCGTAGAGCCGCTCGAACCCCGGCTCGCCGTGTCACCACCGGCACCGGATACGCCCATGCTGGAACTGTTGGTAGTGGCTTCCCTGGAGGCGCTGTCTCCGCCCGTTTTGGAAGCCCCACCAGTTCCGGAGCTCCCCGATTCCGAGGTATCCTGATTTTCTACCTGCTCGGCCTTTTCATGCACCTTGGCGCGGGCCTCCTCGGCATAACGCTCACCCTCTTCGGTCGCGCGATCGACCGCCTTGTCGCGTAACCCGCCCATGCGCTCATCTTCGGTGCGTGTCGAGGGCAACAGGCTGCCGATGGCCGCGCCGACGGCGATGCCCAGAGCGCCGGCCATCACCGGGTGCTCCTTGATGAAGTGGGTCGTCTGCTGACCCAAGTTCTGCGCTCTGCTCGAGGCGCCATGCATGGCGTTTCGTGAACCGGCCCTGACCCGCGAGGTGCGCTCGCGCATGCCATCCGACATCTCCCGAGCTCGATCCTTGACGCTGCCGGACATATGCTGTGCCTTATCGGACATATGCTGTGCCTTTTCCTTGGCCGCGGCCGTGCGCCCGCGACCGTGTGAATCATTATCGCCCGTTGTACCTACCGGTTTGTTCGCGGTGCCTACCGGTTTCGAAGGGTAATAAGCCTCTATGCCACGGGTCGCATTACCGGACTGGGGCCGGCTGTTCACACTGCGCTGCGATGACCATATCAACCAGCCCAGCCCCACGCTGGTAATCAAGAATGGGGCCGGATTCTGCTTGATGGTCTCGCTCAGGTTGGCTGCGAATTCGTTCGCTCCTCCATGACGCACGTAATCGAAGGTCCTGTTGATCAGTTGCTGAGGAGAATACCTCTCCTCGAGCTCTTCGAGAGACTCATCCAACCGCTCACGGTGCTGTGCGATATCCGCTTCGATCTCTTCGGGGTTACGCTGATTGCGCTGTTCGCTCATTTCAGCTGCTCCTTAGCCTGGCTTTTGTGCCGTTTCGCCATTCCCTGGTCCTTCTGCAGACTAGCCATGGTCCTGTCGGGGGTCAGGTTAGTGGCCTTCAGCTTCTTCTTGCCGCCCTGAAGCATGATGAACCCGACGATGACCACGATCGCACCGACAATCAGTGCGGAAAGCCACATGGCTTGCACCACTATATTCAGACCGAACACTGCCGAGGCGAGCAAGACGAGAAACCCGCACAACAGAACACCACCACCCGCCGCGATCGAACCGACCCCCATGCCCAACTGCGAGGCCTTCTGGCGCATCTCGGCTTTGGCAAGCTCGACTTCATTACGAATGAGCGCGGTAATTTCCTGGGTCACATTTGAGATAAGTGAGCCGAATGAGCTGCCTTCCCGCGTATTTCCGTTCTCCGTATCCATACTCTCTAGCCTCCCTGGCTATCCAATGAACCGTTCAAGCATTTCTAGCGCTTAGGGACCATCAGGCCCACTCACGAAACATCAGCACATCAGTCAAACCTGGACCGCCTATAGATAGCCTCTCGCTGGTCGTTTCATTCCGACGAAAACCGTCTTTCAGAAAACCGGTGTCCATGCGAACAGTGCTTGGCGAGTTTTCGACAAACGTCAGGTCAGTAGGCGCTCGTGTTCGGCGTTCCGCTGGTAGTACCGTATCCCGTCGTGCCTGAAGGCCCCCCTGGATTACCGGCTTGAGAAGTATTGGCTGCGTTGTGCTGTTGCGAACTGTTCAGGAAGCGCGCCAGGAAAAACCCTGCGGCAATCGCACCGCCCAGAAATATCGCCGGCTGACGTTGACTATAGCGCTGGACCTGATTCACGAGGCTACCCAGGTCTTGCTCCCGTAGCCGCTGTGAAAGGGCGTCCGTGCAACGAGCAATGTTATGGGCATAAACGGAAAAATAGCGCTGGTCCTGTTCCTCAAAGCCCTTCGCCATCTGACGCAATACCGTCGACGTCCTCTCGACATGGTCCGCGAACATCCACTTCTGTTCATCGAACATGCCCTCGGCTTTCATTCGCGCCGCGTTTCTGACTTTATCGACAGTCTCGCGCCCCTTTTCCTTGGCCTCATGCTGCCGGGACGAGCCTTTATCGTGATCCTCGCCGGATTTCGATTCAGTACTACTGCCGGGCGTTTGCGAAGTAACGCCCGGTGAGCTGGATGTAACGCTCGGTGAATTAGTGTATTGGTTTTTACGATCTTCTGGTTCTGTCATGTGGCATCTCCCTATTTAATCCAAGTTAAATTCACTTTTAACTTTTGGATCCATGACTACTTTCCGTACTTTAAAAAGTAGTTTTCATTGCCGATCTGTCAACAGATCTCTTCACGTCCAAAGCGGCGTGACAAGCGTAGAAGATATTCAATAAAAGGATGCAACGACACCAGAATAGATATTTAAACCGAACGGCAAGCGCAACGGTCCGGCAGGCTACAACCAAGGGAGGTAGCCTGCCGGGTCGGTTTATTCCACGGTAACCGACTTGGCCAGGTTGCGTGGCTGATCGACATCGGTGCCCTTGAGCACGGCGACATGGTAGGAAAGCAACTGCAGCGGCACGGTGTAGAGGATCGGTGCCAGCGCCTCGTCGATATGCGCAAGCCGCATCACGTTGACGCCTTCCGCTTCCTCCAGGGCGACCGCCTCGTCGGCGAATACGAACAGCTCACCGCCGCGGGCGCGCACCTCCTGGAGATTGGACTTGAGCTTTTCCAGCAACTCGTCGTTGGGCGCGACCGAGATGACCGGCATTTCGCTGTCAATCAGCGCCAGCGGACCGTGCTTGAGTTCACCGGCCGGGTAGGCCTCGGCGTGGATGTAGGAAATCTCCTTGAGCTTGAGCGCGCCTTCCAGGGCGATCGGGAAGTGCGCGCCACGACCGAGGAACAGCGCATGCTCCTTCTCGGCGAAGGCCATGGCCAGCTCCTCGATGGCGCCGTCCAGACCGAGCACCTGGGAAATGGCTTGGGGCAAGCCATGCAGGGCCTGGACGATCTCGCTCTCGCGGGCCTCATCCATGCCGCGCAATCGTCCCAGCGACAGCGTCAACAGCAGCAGCGCAACCAACTGAGTGGTAAACGCCTTGGTCGAGGCTACACCGATTTCCGGACCGGCATGCGTCATCAGCGTCAGATCCGACTCGCGTACCAGTGAGCTGCCCGGCACGTTGCATATCGCCAGGCTGGCCAGGTAGCCGCGTTCCCGCGCGAAACGCAGGGCGGCCAGCGTGTCGGCGGTTTCACCGGATTGCGACAGGGTCACGAACAGCGTCCCCTCGGGAACCACGACCTGGCGGTAACGGTACTCCGAGGCGACCTCGACCTGCGTGGGAATGCCGGCATATCTTTCCAGCCAATAGCGTGCCACCAGTCCGGCATGGTAGCTGGTACCGCAGGCGATGATATGGATATGGCGGGCCTCGGCGAACAGCGCCTCGGCCTCGGTACCAAAGCTCTTGACCAGGGCATGACGCTCGCTGAGCCGGCCTTCCAGCGCGGCGGCAATGACCTTCGGCTGCTCGTGGATCTCCTTGAGCATGAAATGCCGATAGCCACCCTTGGTGATCGTACCGTCGCCATGCTCGTAGGTCTGTACGGCACGTTCCTGATGGTCGCCGCGACGGTCGAAGACGGTCACCGGCTCGCCGCGTGCGATGCGCACCACATCGCCTTCCTGAAGATAGATGAAGCGATCGGTGACCGGCAGCAGGGCCATCGGATCCGATGCCAGAAAGCTTTCGCCGATGCCGACTCCGACGACCAGCGGGCTGCCTTGGCGGGCACCGACGATCACGTCGGGCTGGGCCTTGTGGAGAACCGCCAGCGCATAGGCGCCATCGAGGGTCGCGACCACCGTCTGCACCGCCGCGAGCAGGTCCTGGGTGCGGTTGAATTCACGCGCCAGCAGGTGCGCGACGACCTCGGTGTCGGTCTGCGAGGTGAAGACATACCCCTGACCCTCGAGTTCGCGCTTGAGCGGCTCGAAGTTCTCGATGATGCCGTTGTGCACCACCGCCAGGCTCTCGCCGGACTGGTGGGGGTGGGCATTCTCTTCGCTGGGGCGCCCGTGGGTCGCCCAGCGTGTGTGGGCGACGCCCACCCGACCACTCAACGACGACGACGCGAGCCGCTCCTCGAGGGCGGCGACCTTGCCCATCGCTCGCTGGCGATTGAGTCGCGCATCGTCGGACAACACCGCCATGCCCGCCGAATCGTACCCCCGGTACTCGAGCCGTCGTAGCCCCTCGAGCAGGATCTCCTGCACGTTGCGCTCGGCAACGGCGCCAACGATTCCACACATGTTCGCTACTCCTTAATGATCGCGCTTGGGCGACTTCTGCGGACGCACCCAGTCGGACTTGCTGATCTGTCGGCCACGCGCCACCGCCAGCGCGCCGGCCTCGACATCCTTGCTGATCGTGGAACCGGCACCGACGGTCGCTCCCTCGCCGACCGACACCGGCGCCACCAGCGCGGTGTTGGAGCCGATGAAGGCATGATCGCCGATTTCGGTGCGGTGCTTGTTGGCGCCATCGTAGTTGCAGGTGATGGTGCCGGCACCGACATTGACGCCACGCCCCAGCCGCGCATCGCCGACGTAGCTGAGATGGTTGATCTTGGCGCCCTCGCCGACCGCGACGTTCTTGGTCTCGACGAAATTGCCGACCTTGGCGCCGCGCGCCAGGTGCGTACCCTGACGCAGCCGCGCGAACGGGCCGATCTGGCTATCGCCGTCGATGACTGCGCCGTCGATCACGCTATGCGCCTCGATCACGCTCCCCGGGCCGATGCGGCTGTCGCGGATCACGCAGTAGGGACCCACTTTCACGTCGCTGGCTATCTCGACCCGGCCCTCGAAGACACAGCCGACATCGATGGCGACATCGCGCTCGCAGACCAGCTCGCCACGCACGTCGATACGCGCCGGATCGGCCAGCGCCACGCCATCACGCATCAACCGCTCGGCCTCGTCGGCCTGATAAACGCGCTCCAGACGCGCCAGCTGCACGCGGTCGTTGACGCCCTCGACCTCGCCGGGTGAGCCGGGCTGGGTGGTGGCGATCGCCGTCCCCTCATCGGCGGCCATGGCGATCACGTCGGTCAGATAGTATTCGCCCTGGGCATTATCGGCCGAGAGGCGCGGCAGCCAGCGCCGCAATTGCGCGGCGGTCATCGCCATGATGCCGGTATTGCACTCGCCGATGGCGCGCTCCTCGGCGCTGGCGTCCTTGTGTTCGACGATCGCCACCGCCTCGCCATCGGCGTCACGCTTGATGCGTCCGTAGCCGGCGGGTTCGCTCAGATCAACGGTGAGCAGTCCCATACGCTGCTCGTCGACCCGTTCGAGTAGCGCCGCCAGCGTGTCACGGCGGATCAGCGGCACGTCGGCATAGAGTATTAGCACCTTGCCATCGCGGAGCCCCTCGAGCGCCTGGGCCACGGCATGGCCGGTGCCCTTCTGTTCGGCCTGGACGACGAAATTGACCCCGGCTTCGGCGAGCGCCTCGCGGACTTGCTCGCCGCCGTGGCCGATCACCACGTGCAATCGGGCGTCTTCAAGGCCGGATGCGGTGGCGATAACATGATCGATCAGCGGCCTGCCCGCCAGTTTATGCAATACCTTGGGCCGTGCCGAACGCATCCGTGTCCCCTGGCCCGCCGCCAGGATCACCACATCGAGAGTCATTACCGCTCCTATGTTCTAAAGTACCGTCTAAAGTACTGCCGATCGTTGCCTGCCATTCTACGGCGCTGTGCCTGACGCTACCAACGCCGGCGGTCGACCGCGACCATTGCCTGCCGACAGTCAGCGTTTTCCCGTAAGGGCGTCCCGTTGTGGCAGGCTCGATCGGCTTATAGGCATAAGCCGTGTTGCAAGTTCGCTCATGCGCGGAAGGCTTTCGGCAGACAAAAAAATACCCCGAGGCAAAGCCACGGGGTATTTATCACGGCGCTTGCGCGAATCAGCGCTTGCCGCTCATGCGGCGCAGCTGATCGAGGGTGCGCAGCTTGGCCATCGCCTCGGCGAGCTCGGCCGCGGCCCGGGTGTAGTCCAGGTCCGACTTCTGCTCGTTGAGCGCCTTCTGCGCCTCCTCGCGCGCCGACTCGGCCTCGGCCTCGTCGAGATCGCGTGCGCGCACGGCACTGTCGGCGAGCACCGATACCACGTCGGGTTGGACTTCGAGGAAGCCGCCGGCCACGTAGTAGATCTGCTCCTCGTCACCCTCATCGAAAACCCGCAATGGGCCTGGCTTTAGCTCGGTCAGCAGCGGCGAGTGACCGGGGATAATACCCAGGTCGCCCATCACCCCGGCGGCGATGAGTTGACTGATCGTGCCGGAAAAGATCGAGCGCTCGGCGCTGACGATCTCGCATTGAATGCTGTTCGCCATGCTTGGTCCTCTTGGATGCGCGGCTTACTTCATCTTGTTGGCTTTCTCGACGGCCTCGTCGATGGTGCCGACCATGTAGAAAGCCTGTTCCGGCAACTCGTCGTATTCGCCGTTGAGGATCCCCTGGAAACCACGGATCGTGTCCTTGAGCGACACGTACTTGCCCGGGGCGCCGGTAAATACCTCGGCGACGAAGAACGGCTGCGATAGAAAGCGCTGGATCTTGCGCGCCCGACTCACCGACAGCTTATCCTCGTCCGACAGCTCATCCATCCCCAGGATGGCGATGATGTCCTTGAGCTCCTTGTAGCGCTGGAGCACCATCTGAACGCCACGAGCGGTATTGTAATGTTCCTCACCGACCACCAGCGGATCGAGCTGGCGCGAGGTGGAATCCAGCGGATCGATGGCCGGGTAGATCCCCAGTTCGGCAATCGAGCGAGCCAGCGTCACGGTGGCATCGAGGTGCGCGAAGGTGGTGGCCGGCGATGGATCGGTCAAGTCGTCCGCGGGCACATAGACGGCCTGGACGGAAGTGATCGAACCGTCCTTGGTAGAGGTGATGCGCTCCTGCAGCACGCCCATCTCCTCGGCCAGCGTCGGCTGGTAACCTACCGCGGAGGGCATGCGGCCCAGCAGCGCCGATACCTCGGTCCCCGCCAGTGTGTAGCGGTAGATGTTATCGACGAACAGCAAGACGTCACGGCCTTCATCGCGGAAATTTTCGGCGATGGTCAAACCGGTCAAGGCAACACGCAGGCGGTTGCCCGGCGGCTCGTTCATCTGACCGTAAACCAGTGATACCTTGTCGAGAACGTTGGACTCCTGCATTTCGTAGTAGAAGTCGTTACCTTCACGGGTACGCTCACCGACCCCGGCAAACACCGAATAACCGCTGTGTTCGGTCGCGATATTGCGGATCAGTTCCATCATGTTGACGGTCTTGCCGACCCCGGCACCGCCGAACAGGCCGACTTTACCGCCCTTGGCGAACGGGCAGACCAGGTCGATGACCTTGATCCCGGTTTCCAGTAGCTCGCTGGATACCGCCTGGTCGGCATAACCCGGCGCCTCGCGATGGATCGGACTGCGCTTTTCCTCGCCGATCGGACCGGCTTCATCGATCGGCTCGCCAAGGACGTTCATGATTCGTCCCAGGGTTGCCTTGCCGACCGGCACGGAAATCGCCGCTCCGGAGTTGTCGACCTCGACGCCACGCTGCAGGCCTTCGGTGGTGCCCATCGCGATCGCGCGCACGATGCCGTCGCCGAGCTGCTGCTGCACTTCGAGAATCGTGCCGGCATCCTTGACGCGCAAGGCATCGTAGACACGCGGGATCTCGTCGCGGGCAAACTCGACATCAATCACCGCACCGATGATTTGTACGATACGTCCGCTCATGATGATTCCTCTTGAACCTATAAAAAAACTGTCCGATCGCTAGACCGCCGAAGCCCCGCCGACAATTTCGGAAATTTCCTGGGTAATGGCCGCCTGCCGGGCCTTGTTGTAGACCAGTTGCAATTCGTCGATCAGATCGCCGGCGTTGTCGGTGGCGTTCTTCATCGCCAGCATCCGCGCCGCCTGCTCGCTGGCAATATTCTCGACCACCGCTTGATAGACCTGGGATTCGACGTAGCGTACCAACAGCTTGTCGAGCAGTGCTCGCGCATCGTCCGGCTCGTACAGGTAATCCCAATGACCGGCGCGCTGGCGATCGTCCGTCGGCGATTCGTCACCGCCAAGTGGCAGCAACTGGCTAATCGTCGGCTTCTGGGTCATGGTATTGATGAAGTCGTTGGACGCGACATTCAGCTGGTCCAGTTCGCCGTTATCGAACGCTTCGAGCATCACCTGAACGCTACCGATCAGATCGCTGGCTTGCGGCGCATTGCCGAGATTGCCACGCGAGGCAAGCAGTTCACCGCCATACTTGCGGAAAAAACTCGCTCCCTTGGTACCCAGTGCACAGAACGCTACCTCGACGCCCTGCTCGCGGCGCTGACGAACGTCGCGTATCACCGCGCGAAATAGATTACTGTTGAGACCGCCGCATAGGCCGCGATCCGAGGTGACCACAATGTAACCTACCCGCTTGACCTCACGCTCGATGAAGTACGGGTGCTGGTATTCCGGGTTGGCCTTCGCCACATGCCCGACCACCCGGCGAATCTGCCGGGCATAGGGCTGGCTGGCCGCCACGCGTTCCTGGGCACGGCGCATCTTCGAAGCCGCGACCATTTCCATGGCGCTGGTGATCTTCTGGGTATTCTTGATGCTCCCGATCTGGGACTTGATCTCTTTTCCGGCTGCCATAGCGATGTCCTGTTGATCGACTCAGCCGGCGGGGCTTCGACACCCTCGAAGCCCCGCCATGGCACTCATCAGTAGCTTTGGGTCGACTTGAACGTTTCGACGCCCTGCTTGAGACCCTGCTTGATCTCATCGCTGTAGTCGCCGGACTGGTTGATCTTGTCGAGCAGATCGCCGTGTTCGGCCTTCATGTAATCATGCAATGCGCTTTCGAAATCCAGTACCTTGTCGACGCTGACGTCATCGAGGTAACCCTCGTTGGCCGCAAACAGCGACAGCGCCATCTCCGCGATGGACATCGGCGAGTACTGATTCTGCTTCATCAGTTCGGTCACACGTTGACCGTGCTCGAGCTGCTTGCGCGTGGCTTCGTCAAGCTCCGAGGCAAACTGCGAGAATGCCGCCAGTTCGCGATACTGGGCCAGGGCCAGGCGAACACTACCACCGAGCTTCTTGATGATCTTGGTCTGAGCGGAGCCGCCCACACGCGACACCGACAGACCGGCGTTGATCGCCGGACGAATGCCCGAGTTGAACAGGCCCGTCTCGAGGAAGATCTGACCGTCGGTGATCGAGATCACGTTGGTCGGTACGAACGCCGAGACGTCGCCACCCTGAGTCTCGATGATCGGTAGCGCGGTCAGCGAGCCGGTCTTGCCGGTGACTTCGCCGTTGGTGAACTTCTCGACGTAATCGACGTTGACCCGCGCGGCGCGCTCGAGCAGACGCGAGTGCAGATAGAAGACGTCACCCGGGTAGGCTTCGCGGCCCGGCGGACGACGCAGCAGCAGCGAGATCTGGCGATAGGCGACGGCCTGCTTGGACAGATCGTCGTAGACGATCAGCGCATCTTCGCCACGATCGCGGAAATACTCGCCCATCGTACAGCCGGCGTACGGCGCCAGGAACTGCATGGCGGCCGGATCGGCAGCACCGGCGGCCACCACGATGGTGTGCTCCATGGCGCCATGTTCTTCGAGCTTGCGCACCATGCTGGCAATGGTCGACTGCTTCTGACCGATCGCCACATAGACACAGGTGATGCCCTTGCCCTTCTGGTTGATGATCGCATCGACGGCAATCGCCGACTTACCGATCTGGCGATCGCCGATGATCAGCTCACGCTGACCACGGCCAATCGGCACCATCGCATCGATCGACTTGAGACCGGTCTGCATCGGCTGGTCGACCGACTGGCGGGTGATCACGCCTGGCGCGACCTTCTCGACCGCGTCGCGCAGCTTGGCGTCGATCTCGCCCTTGCCGTCGATGGGTGTGCCCAGCGCATCAACCACACGGCCGACCAGTTCGGGGCCTACCGGCACTTCGAGGATGCGCCCGGTGCACTTGCCGGTCATGCCTTCCTGGAGTTGCTGATAGTCACCCAGCACGACCACACCGACACTATCGCGCTCTAGGTTGAGCACCATGCCGTAGATACCGTGAGGGAATTCGATCATTTCGCCGAACATCGCCTCGGCCAGGCCATGAATACGCACGATACCATCAGCCACGCTGACGATGGCGCCTTCATTGCGGGCCTGGGCATCGATATCCAGTTTTTCGATGCGCCCCTTGATGATGTCGCTGATTTCGGAAGGGTTCAGTTGCTGCATGCCATGTCCCTCGACTTCAGGCGTTCAGGTCGCGCTTGAGCCTGGCCAGTCGTCCACGCACCGACCCGTCGATGACGGTATCGCCGATGTGAATGACGACGCCGCCCAGCAGCGTCCGGTCCACCGAAGTGGTCATAGTGATTTTGCGATCCAGGCGCCTTTCGAGCGCTCCTGCGAGCTTGTCCTGCTGTGCCTGACTCAGCGCATAGGCGGATACGACGTCGACGACGGCCAAGCGTTCATAGTCGGCGCGCTCCGCCTCGAACTGCTCGGCGATTTCCGGCAGCGCATCGAGCCGCTCCTTGCGGCTCAGCACCCGCAGGAAATTGCTGCGATGTTCGTCGAGCATGTCGCCGAGCACATCGATCAGCACATCCACCTTATGGCTTGCCGTCAGCCGTGGATCGCCGAGTAGGGTCCGGATACGCGGATGGCGTATCACTCCGGCGCTTTCGGCTAGCATGGCCGACCAGGCGTCCAGCGTTTGATCTTCCCGGGCCAGGGCGAATGCCGCTCTGGCATAGGGTCGAGCCTGCGTTGAGGTATCCGCCATGGAGGACTCCCTTAGAGTTCGGCCGCGAGCTTGTCGAGCATTTCGTTATGCTTTTGCTCATCGATCGAGGACTCGAGGATGCGCTCGGCGCCGACCACCGCCAGGCTTGCCACCTGCGCGCGCAGCTCTTCACGGGCCCGGTTCAGTTCCTGCTCGATCTCGCCGCGTGCGCGCTCGATCATGCGGTCACCTTCGGCACGGGCTTCCTCACGCGCCTCTTCGATCATCGTATTGGTACGGGCACGCGCCTGGTCGAGAATGCTGGCCGATTCCTCGCGACTTTCACGTAGGATTCTTTGTGCCTCGGCGTTGGCAGCTTCGAGTTCCTGCTGTGCCTGCTGAGCGGCTTCCAGGCCGTCGCCGATACGCGCTTGACGATCGTTCATCACCTTCATCAGCGGGCCCCACAGCACCCTCTTGAAGAAGTAGATGAACAGGCCAAAGCTGAGGATCTCGACGAGTAGGGTAATGCCTATATTCACCGTAACACCCCTTGTTGTGTACTCGGAGTCTACCGAACGTTAGCCGCCGACGGCTGCCTGAGCGGCGCTTACGAACGGGTTGGCGAAGGTGAACCACATGGCGATACCCAGCACGATGAACGGGAATGCCTCCATCAGACCGCCGACGAACAGCATCTGGCCGGTCAATTGGGCACGCAGCTCGGGCTGGCGAGCGATGGCTTCGATGAAGCGTCCGCAGATCAGGCCCCAGCCCAGTGCCGAGCCCAGGCCCGCCAGGCCGAGAATGATGCCTACACCGGTCGCCGTGTACGCGTAGATCATTGCAGCTGCTTGTGGATCCATTGTTGATGCTCCTTAGTTTCGAATGTAACTGGTTATGGTTAATGCGCGTCGTGACTGGTGGCCAAGGCTAGATAGACCACGGAAAGTAGCATGAAGATAAAGGACTGAATCAGGATGATCAGCAGATGAAAGGTCGTCCAGGCAAAACCAAAAGCGGCCTGCACGGGCAACATGTACCAGTGGAAACCCACCAGTGCAATCAACATGAAGACCAGTTCGCCGGCGAATAGATTGCCGAATAGACGCAGTGCCAGGCTGATCGGCTTGGCTACTTCCTCGACCAGACTCATGATGACATTGACCGGCGCCAGCCACTTTCCAAATGGGTGAGTCAAATATCCCTTGACCCAATTGACCACGCCTTTTGAACGGATTCCATAGAAAATGGTTAGACAAAATACCGAAATCGCCATAGCGAAGGTCATTGACAAATCGGCGGTGGGTACCGCACGGAAATAAACATGATGCGGGTCCGCACCGAACCAGCTACCTACCCACTGTGCCGCCAACGGCAGCAGGTCAACGGGAATCAGGTCCATGAAATTCATCAGGAAAACCCAAATGAAGATGGTCAGCGCCAAAGGCCCCACGAGGGGATCGCGCTGTGGAAAGAGCGCCGATGACTGCACATTGACAAACTCGACCACCGACTCCAGGAAATTCTGTATGCGTCCCGGGCGTTCAGTGGTGAATTGACGACCGACGCGCCATGCAAAGTAAATGGCGCCGCCTGCCAGCAACCAACTGAGGATCAGCGTGTCGAGATTCAACGCCCAGAAGCCCTCGCCGATCGACCAGTTCTGCAGGTGGTGCTGGATGTACTGGACCGAATCCACTTCTTTGAGTATTTCGCCGCTGCTCAAAATAGTAACCCCTCAATCGGCCTGCTCGATTCGACTTTAGTAAATTCCCGCAGCCTTGGCTGCGGGAAACGCATCAATTTGTCCGACGTTTCGAAACAGACGAAAAGCCCGAACGAGAACTTTGCCTGCCCGATGGCTGACAGTCTATTATTAGCCGGCTTTCGATTAGCCAGCTTTTGCACTCACGGCGATATAGCTCAACTGCGCGATGACGAAGGCTACAAGCATGGCGGGGGGATCGAGCTGCAATGTCCCCATGCCGAAACCGAACGCCACCAGGGTAAAAACGAATCGTTCCACTACCCCGGCATAAAGCGTGACGGTGCTGCGTTTCATATCGCTCGGCGCCATCGCCGACGCGCGCTTGGCGCGCCACCACGAAAGCAAGGTATTGATCAGTGCGATCGCTCCGCCGAAGGTCGCCGCCAACACCGATTCCGGCTGACCGCGCCAAAGGTAGACGGCGATCATGGCAATGCCGACCAATCCCACTTGCCACAAAAAAAGTCTACGAATATCGCGGCGCATCGACTGTCTTCCTCTCGAACCTAACGATAGCGATGTCCACGACCCGCAGCGCAAAAAATCGCAGCGAGTATACCTAGTCGCTGAAAGAGCGGCAACAGCACCATGGTCCACGACAATCAGCGCATAAAAAACCCAGTCCGAAGCGCTGAGTCATCGGCTTAAAGAAACGTCTCGAATTGAAAAAAGCCATTCGGCAGAGCATCGTAGCTCGTCATTGCCGACTTACCGCTCAAACGGCACGATCATAGGCCAACGTATGGGGGTTTACAACACGTCGAAAGCGGCAATTAATCGGTCGAAACGGCTCCCTAGCGGATATGCCCGAGAATTCCATCGAGCTCGTCGAGGCTGGCGTAGTGAATGGTCACTCGGCCCTTGCCGCTCTGGCCATGGCGAATCTTCACCGGCGCGCCAAGCAGATCGCCGAGCTTGCTCTCGAGCCGGGCCACGTCGGCCGAGGGCTTGTTGGCCGGCTTGTCCGCAGGCTTGCCCTCCTGGTATTTCTTCACCAGCGCTTCGGTCTGACGCACGGTAAGATCGTTATTGACCACCTCGTGGGCGGCCTTGCGCTGTTTCGCCCCAGGCAGCACCAGCAGCGCCCGGGCATGGCCCATGTCGAGATCGCCGCGCTCGAGCAACGTCTGCACTTCGGGGTCGAGCGAGAGCAGCCGCAGCAGGTTGGCGACCTGGGCGCGCGACTTGCCCACCGCATCGGCGACCTGCTGCTGGGTCAGCTCGAACTCCTCGAGCAGGCGCTTGAGCGCCATGGCTTCCTCGACCGGATTGAGGTTCTCGCGCTGGATGTTCTCGATCAGCGCCAGCGCCAGCGCGCTCTGATCGCTGACCTCGCGCACCACCGCGGGGATAGTGTCGAGCTCGGCGAGCTGGGCGGCCCGCCAGCGCCGCTCGCCGGCGATGATCTCGTAGCGATCCTCGCCGATCGGGCGCACCACGATCGGCTGCATCACCCCCTGGCTGCGGATCGAGTCGGTGAGCTCCTCGAGCGCTTCGGGCTGGATCTCGCGGCGCGGCTGGTACTTGCCGCGACTCAGTTGACCCAGCGGCAGGCGCGCCAGACGCTCTTCAGCGTGTGTCGAAGGTTCCCCGTAGCTGCTTTCCAGCGGCCCGTCGATCTGCACATCGGTCTCGAGCAGATCGCGACGGCGGGCGTTCGCTCCGATCAGGGCATCCAGGCCACGGCCCAGGGCACGTTTACGAGTCATGGGGCGCTCCTTGATTGTTGGCCCGGCTCAGCCAGGTTGGCCGATTGATAGCGACAGCTCATAGCGAAAGGCGACGAATGAGTTCCTTGGCCAGCACCCGATGGGCCTGGCTGCCACGCGAAAAACGCGCGTACTTGGTCACCGGCAGACCGTGGCTGGGCGCCTCGGCGACCCGCACGTTACGGGGGATGGCGGCCTTGAGCAGGGTATCGCCGAAGTACTCGCGCAACTGCTTGGTGACATCGCGGGTCAGACTGTTGCGGTTGTCGTACATGGTGCGGACGATGCCGAACACCTGCAGCGCGGGGTTCACGCTGGCCTGGATCTGCTCGACGGTATCGAGCAACGCCGAGAGCCCCTCGAGGGCATAGAACTCGCACTGCAGCGGGATCAGCACGCCATCGGCGGCGGTCAGGCCGTTGACGGTCAGCATGTTGAGCGATGGCGGGCAATCGATCAGCACCACGTCGTACTCGCTGGCCACGCCGCTGATCGCCTCGTGCAGGCAGCGTTCGCGTCCCGCGCGATCGAGCAGATCGACTTCCGCGGCGGTCAGGTCGGCGTTGCCCGGCAGCAGCGCATAGCCGGCCTCGGGGCAATCGAGAATCACCTCGGCGGCGCGCTTCTCGCCGAGCAGCACGTCGAGCACGCTGCCATCCAGCTCATGCTTGTCGACCCCGCTGCCCATGGTGGCATGGCCCTGCGGATCGAGGTCGACCAGCAGCACGCGACGGTCGAGCGCCGCCAGGCAGGCCGCCAGGTTGACCGCGGTAGTGGTCTTGCCAACGCCGCCCTTCTGGTTGGTCAAGGCGATGATCTTGGTCACGGGTGACTCCCTATCTCGACGATGATCCCCAAGACGCCGACTAGCGTCGGCGCAAGTGCAGCAGGTGGCGAACGGCACAATCGCCGGGCACGCTGAGTCGACGCTGTTCGCTGAGGACGACCGAGGCCGGCAGCCGGCTCGCCTCATCCTCGCAGGCCGGCCCCTTCATCGCCAGCCATTCGCCGTCAACGGCCAGCAGCCGGTCGCTGAGGGAGACGAAGTCGGCGAGGCTGGCGAAGGCCCGCGAGATGATCTGGTCGAACGGCGCCGCGGTGTAATCCTCGACGCGAGCCTGCACCGGTTCGATATTGGTGAGCCCCAGCTCAAGCACCGCCTGGCGCTGGAAACGCACCTTCTTGCCGTTGCTGTCGAGCAGCGTCACTGCAAGCGTCGGATCGAGAATCGCCAGTACCAGCCCGGGCAGCCCGGGCCCGGCGCCGACGTCCAGCAACCGTGGGCCATGCACCGCAGCCGCGACCGAGGCGCTGTCGAGCAGATGACGGGTGACCATGGCCTCGGGCTCACGCACTGCGGTGAGGTTATAGGCGCGGTTCCACTTGTGCAATAACGCCAGCAGCGCCAGCAGCCGCTCGCGGACCCGGCCATCGATGTCGATTCGCAGCTCGTCGAGGCCGCTATCGAGCAGCCGTTCGCAGGTCGGCGTCATGCATTCACCGCGCGGCTGTCGTCGCCGCGGGCGTCGCCCACCAGTCGCCGCTTCTTCAGGTAGATCAACAGGATCGATACCGCCGCCGGGGTGACCCCCGAGATGCGCCCGGCCTGGGCCAGTGTCTCGGGACGCGCCGCACTGAGCTTGTCGCGAATCTCGTTGGACAGCCCCTCGACCCGGGTGTAATCGAGATCGGCCGGCAACGGCGTCGCTTCGTGACGCTTGAGCTTGTCGATCTCGCTCTGCTGACGGTCGATGTAGCCCTGGTACTTGGCCTGGATCTGGACCTGCTCGGCGACGCTCTCGTCGGCAACGCCCACACCGCTGAGATTGGCCAGATCGGCATACCTCAGCTCGGGACGCTTGAGCAGCTCGAGCAGGTTGTACTCGCGATTGAGCGGCTTGGACAGCTTGCCGGCGAGTTGCGCGGCTGCATCCGATCCCGGCTGGATCCAGGTCGCCTGCAGGCGTGTCCGTTCGCTGTCAATCGACTCGCGCTTGGCGCTGAACGCCGTCCAGCGGGCGTCGTCGACCAGTCCCAGCGAACGTCCGGTCTCGGTGAGTCGCAGGTCGGCGTTGTCCTCGCGCAGCAACAGGCGGTACTCGGCGCGTGACGTGAACATCCGATAGGGCTCTTGGGTACCCATGCTGATCAGATCGTCGACCAGCACGCCGAGATAGGCCTCGTCGCGCCGCGGGCACCAGCCGGCTTCGCCGCGTACGCGCAGCGCGGCGTTGACGCCGGCCAACAGTCCCTGGGCGCCGGCCTCCTCGTAACCCGTGGTGCCGTTGATCTGCCCGGCGAAAAACAGGTTGTGGATAAATTTGGTTTCCAGTGAATGCCTGAGATCGCGCGGATCGAAGAAATCGTACTCGATGGCGTAGCCAGGCCGGGTGATGTGGGCATTTTCCAGCCCCTTGATCGAGCGCACCACCTCGAGCTGCACGTCGAACGGCAGCGAGGTGGAAATGCCGTTGGGGTAGAGCTCGTTGGTCTCCAGCCCTTCGGGTTCGATGAACACCTGATGGCTCGACTTGTCGGCGAAACGATGGACCTTGTCCTCGATCGACGGGCAGTAGCGCGGCCCGACGCCCTCGATCACCCCCGAATACATCGGCGAGCGGTCGAGATTGGCGAAGATGATCTCGTGGGTGCGCTCATTGGTGTGCGCGATGTGACAACTAACCTGGCGCGGGTGCATATCGCGCGAGCCCATGTAGGACATCACCGGGCTCGGCGCATCGCCGGGCTGCTCCTCGAGAGCGCTGAAATCGACGCTCTTGGCATCGATGCGTGGTGGCGTGCCGGTCTTGAGCCGGTCGACGCGAAACGGCAGCGCGCGCAACCGTTGAGCCAGGGCGTTGGCCGGTGGATCGCCGGCGCGACCGCCGGTATGGGTATCCAGGCCGATATGGATGACGCCGCCGAGGAAGGTGCCGGTACACAGCACCACGGTTTCAGCGTGGAAGCGGATCCCGGTCTGGGTCACCGCGCCACGCACCGTGTCATTCTCGACGATTAAGTCATCCACACCCTGTTGGAACAGCGTCAGGTTGGGCTGGTTCTCCAGCAGGCCGCGGATGGCCGCCTTGTAGCGAACGCGGTCGGCCTGGGCGCGCGTGGCGCGCACCGCCGGCCCCTTGCGGGAATTGAGCACCCGAAACTGGATGCCGGCCTGGTCGGTTGCCAGCCCCATCGCGCCGCCCAGGGCGTCGATCTCCTTGACCAGGTGGCTCTTGCCGATACCGCCGATGGCCGGATTGCAGGACATCTGTCCGAGTGTCTCGATGTTGTGCGTCAGCAGCAGCGTCTGACAGCCCATGCGGGCAGCGGCCAATGCGGCTTCCGTTCCCGCATGGCCACCGCCGATGACGATGACATCGAAGCGGTTGGGATAATCCACGTTTTTACCTCGACTTGCGCGGTGCGCGTACGTTTCTGGCGAGTGTAATGAAGTGCGCCAGTATAACGTCCCTGTGGGTAACCGTCAGGGGTTTTCCACACCGCCTTCGTCGAGAAGCGGTCGGCGGATCACTATTAATAACAAAGTAAATATATAAAGAAGAAGTTCTGTTGTTGTTGTTACTACTGGTGTGGACATTTTTTGTGGAAAAGCCATTTTTACAAATGGAAAACAAAACCTTGCATTGTTGATGGTGCATTGCAAAACAAGTCGACGGGAGCTGTACAGGCGGTCGTCAGGCTGTGGATGATTGTGCACGATGTCCACAGTCGGAAATGTGCCCCGGTTATCCACCGACCAGTACCTGGACATTGCCGGTAATCATCAACAGTCGGGTTAGAAAGCGCGAACGTCGTCTGGCATGCGGGTTGTGGAGAGATTTAAGGGGGCTGGCAGAAAATTTTATCCACAGACGAAAAAAGCCGCTGTGGGCGGCTTGGTAGGCAAGACAGATCCTCGAATTGGATGGGTCGGCACGTCCAGGCAGGCAAAAGGAGTCATTAATGCCTGCCTGGGTGCGGCCAAACCGTCAGTGCTTGAGCACCCGCGCGAGGAAGGATTGGGTGCGTTCGTGGCGGGGGTTGTCGAAGATCTCGTCCGGCGGGCCCTGTTCGACGATGCGGCCGCCATGGACGAAGATCACCCGGTCGGCGACTTCCCGGGCGAAGCCCATCTCGTGGGTGACGATCATCATCGTCATGCCCTCGTTGGCCAGTTCGCGCATGGCATCGAGCACCTCGCCGATCATTTCCGGATCGAGCGCCGAGGTCGGCTCGTCGAACAGCATCAGCCGCGGTTCCATGGCCAGCGCCCGGGCCAGGGCGACGCGCTGTTGCTGGCCACCGGAGAGCTGGCTGGGGTACTTGTCGGCCTGATCACTGATGCCGACCCGCTCGAGCAGCCGGTCGGCGATCTCGGTCGAATGCTGGCGGTTCCAGCCACGCACCTTGAGCGGTGCCAGGGTGACGTTGTCGCGCACCGACAGATGCGGAAATAGATTGAACTGCTGGAAGACCATGCCGACTTCGGTGCGAATGGTCTGCAGCGACTTGCCGCTCTTGCCGTAGGGCAGCAGCTGGTTGCCGTCGACTTCGATGGCGCCGCTCTGGAACTCTTCGAGGCCGTTGACGCAGCGAATCAGGGTCGACTTTCCGGAGCCGCTGGCACCGACGATCACCACTACCTCACCGGTGGCCACCTCGAGATCGATGTCCTGTATGACATGCAGCGAACCGAAATGCTTGTTGACCTTTTCCATCTTGACGATGGGCGCCTTGTCGGCGGCCGGGACGGCGGCGTGACGCTGTGTATCGTTCATGGCGTGCTCCTTATTGGCCGACCAGACCGCGGCGTTCGAGTAGCCGCAGGGCGAATGACAGGCTCAGGGTGATCGCCAGATACATCAGCGCGACCATGAAGTAGACCTCCAGCGCGGTGAAGGTGGTCGCGATGTAGATCTGGCCCTGGCGGACCAGCTCGCCGACACCGATCACCGAGAACAGCGAGGTATCCTTGATGCTGACGATACCTTGGTTACCGAGTGCCGGAATCATGCGGCGCAAGGCTTGCGGCCAGATGATGTAGCGAAACGCCTGGGTACGGGAGAGCCCCAACGACAAGCCGGCTTCGCGCTGGCCCTTCTCGATCGACTGCACGCCGCCGCGTACGATTTCCGAGATGTACGCACCCGAATTGAGGGCGATGGCAGCGATGCCGGCGGTGAGCGCATTGATGGGTCCGCCGATGATCTGTGGCAGGCCATAGAAGATGAACAGCACCTGGACGAGCACCGGGGTGCCGCGGAAGATCTCGATGTAGGCGATCGCCGGCCAGCGCAGCAGGCGGATCGGATTGATGCGTAGCAGGCCGAAGACGATGCCGATGATGAAGCCGATGGCCAGGCCACCGAACGAGATCAGCAGCGTCCAGGGGATCCCCTCGAGGAGATAAGGGATCGAGGCGATGGCCGCCTGCCAGTCGAACTGGAAAGTGACGTCCACGTCGTGGTCTCCGGGTGGGCGCCCCGACAACGGAGCGCTTGTTGGGCATGCAACGAAACGGGGCCGGACGCTTGGCTACCCGGCCCCGTTCATCACGGTGAAGTGCGGTTACTTGGCGGTGCTGTCCTGGCTGGGCGCCTCACCGAACCACTTCTTGTGAATCTCGTCGTAGGTACCGTCTTCCTTCATTTCGGCGAGCGCTTCGTTGGCCGGTTCGACCCATTTGCTGCCGTTGGCGAACGCGATCCCATACTGCTGGCCTTCATAGAGCGGACCGACGGTCTTGACCCGGCCTTCACCCTTGGTCTTGGCGAAGTAGCCGACGTTGGGAGAATCGTAGAAAACGGCATCAACACTGCCACCCATCAGTGCCATGTACATATCGGCACTGCCCGGATAAGGGGTGATTTCGGCGCTGTCGCCGAGGTTTTCCTGCAGGTAGTCGTAACTGGTAGAACCGATCTTGGTGCCGATACGCATCCCTTCGAGATCGCCGATTTCCTGTACCTCGTCGTTATTGGCGGCGACCAGGATGCGCAGGCCCGAATCGTAGTACGGGTCGCTGAAGTCGACGATCTCTTCGCGCTCGTCGGTGATGGTGATGCCGGCAATGGCCAGGTCGACATTGCCGGTCTGCACGGCGGGAATGATGCCGTTGAAATCCATGGTACGCAGATCGACATCGAAGCCGGCACGCTCGGCGATGGCATGCAGGATATCCATGTCGAAGCCGACCATTTCGCCGCTTTCCTGGTCCATCATCTCGAACGGTACGAAACTCGGATCGGTCGCGGCCTGCAGGGTCTCGGCTTGGGCGGCGGCGGAAAGCCCGACGCCGAACGCCAGTGCCGAGCCCAGCGAAATCTGTTTAACGAGTTTGTTTTTCATGAAGTTCCCCAAGTTCGAATATTGTTCATGGAACATGCCTTTTTACCTTGGCGAGTTCCCGGGGAAGCGTCAAGCGGGGTCGAGCGGTCCGTTATGGCCGTCACGGATGGCTCAGACCATGAACGAGGAACCACAGCCGCAGGTCGAGGTGGCATTGGGATTCTTGATCAAAAATCGTGCGCCGGCCAGGCCTTCCTCGAAGTCGACGGTCGAGCCGACCAGGTATTGATAGGACAGCGGGTCGACGACCATGGCGACGTCGTCGATCTCGATCAGGGTATCGTCCTCGGCCACGCTGTCGGCGAAATCGAAGCCGTATTGAAAGCCCGAGCAGCCACCGCCGGTGACGTAGACGCGCAGTTTGAGGGACGTATTGCCCTCCTCGTCGGCCAGCGCACGCAGGCGATGAACGGCCGAATCGGTCAGCAGCAACGGCGTGGGGGCGAAGGATGCGGCACCGCTCATTATGGGGCCTCCGGAATTCGTGAGTGACTCATTACGTCAGTGACTGGGCCAATTATCCACAATCCCTAGCAAAAGGGTCAACTTTTGCCAGCGGGCGCGTGGCCGCCTGCGGCTGAGACGTTAACCCTGAAATATGATACACAAGGTGTGGGTGATTTCTCTGGCCTATTTCCAGCCTTCCCCAGCCAGACTGTAAGGAACGTGTCTTGCCTCGTCTGACCTTGCCCGATCTTAGCCTCGAGCGTTTCCGCCGCCAGCTGGCCAGTGTCGATTCGCTGCCCCAGCTCTGTGTACTCGGGGTTGCCTCGGGGGTGGTGACCGGCGGCGTGATGGTCATCTTCCGCTTGCTCCTCAGCTTGGGCGCCTGGCTGCTGATGCCGCATGGAAACATCGAGTCCTTCGAGGCGCTGTCGCCCTGCCTGCGCTCGCTGTTGCCGATCGCCGCGGTCACCCTGATCGGGCTCTGGCTGTGGCGCCAGCCACCCCAGGCACGCAAGATCGGCATTGCCCATGTCATCGAACGGCTCAGTTACCACCAGGGGCGCTTTCCGCTACGCAACTGGATCAACCAGTGGTGGATCGGGATCGTTTCCGTGGTCGGCGGGCTCTCTGCCGGGCGCGAGGGGCCGGCGATCCATCTCGCCGCGGCGGCCTCCAGTGGGCTTGGCCAGCGCCTGCGTCTGCCTCACAACAGCTTGCGAGTGCTGGTCGGGTGCGGCACGGCAGCGGGTATCGCGGTGTCGTTCAACACGCCCATCGCCGGGGTCATCTTCGCCATGGAAGTGGTGCTGATGGAGTACACCACGGCCGGTTTCCTGCCGGTGATCCTGGCATCGAGCACCGGAGCAGTGATCGCACAGTTGGTCTACGGGAGCGATCCGGCCTTCCAGGTCCCTCCGGTGAGCCTGGGGTCGCTGATCGATTTGCCGTGGATCATCGTCACCGCGTTGGTCATCGGGCTTCTTGCCGGTCTGTTCGTCCATATCGCCCGCAGCGGCTCGTACCTGGAGTCTGTGCCCGGGTGGCTGCGTCTGGCCATGGTCGGCGTGGCCGTCGGCGCAGTGGCCTGGTGGTATCCCCAGGTCCAGGGCATGGGCTATGACACCTTGGGCGCCACCTTGACCGGCAACGTGGCCACGGACGTTCTTGTTGCCGTCGCTATCGGTAAGTTGTTATTGACCGCCGGCGCCGTCGCCTGCGGAGTGTCGGTCAGCATCATCGGGCCGGTACTGGTGGTCGGTGCCGCTGCGGGGGCGCTATGCGGAATGCTAGGAGGCTGGCTATGGCCGCAGGTCGCTTCTGACGCTGCGCTCTACGCCATGCTGGGCATGGCGGCGATGATGGGCGCCGTGCTGCAGGCACCGCTGGCGGCGCTGATGGCGCTGCTCGAGCTGACTCACAATCCCAATATCATCCTACCGGGCATGCTGTCGGTTGCGGTGGCGATGCTCACTTCACGCCAAGTCTGTAAGTGCCAGGGGTTCTTCGTGACCCAGACGCAACATGGCCTGCATCGGTTGCAGCAGCCATTGATGCAGGCGCTGTCGCGGGTCGCGGTGCCGGCGGTGATGGAACGCAGCTTGGCGCGCACCCAGCGCAGAGTCAGCCGCGAACAGGCCAAGGCCCTGCTCGAGGACAAGCCCACCTGGCTGGTGATCACCCGTTCCAGCGACGACAAGCCGCCGCTGGCGCTCAAGGCCGCCGACCTGGCGCGGGCTTTGCTCGACGAGCAGGGACTCGAGGAGGAGAGCATCGACCTGCTCGAGATCCCCGGCCAGCGCCTCGAGCTGGCGCCGATCCATCTTCAGGCGACGCTCAGCGAAGCCTTCGATCGTCTCAACGACTATGGTGTCGACGCGCTCTACGTTCAGCACACCACGGCGCCGATGATCCAGAAGATTTCCGGTATCATCACCCGCGACGCCATCGAGAACTACTACCGCTACAAGCGCTGAATCAACCGGGAGATATGGATGTATCCGTGGATAGTAACCCTGCACCTGCTGGCCATGGTGGCCTGGTTTGCGGCGCTGTTCTACCTGCCGCGGCTGTTCGTCTACCATGCCCAGGCCCGCGACCGGGGCGATGAGCAAGCCATCGACTATTTCAAGGTAATGGAGCGCAAGCTGTATCGCGGCATCATGACCCCTTCGATGCTCGCCGTGCTGGTCTTTGGCGGCTGGATCCTATACTTGGCGCCGGGTTTCCTAGGTAAAGGCTGGCTGCTGGCCAAGTTGCTGCTGGTGGCCGCGCTGATCGGTTATCACCATATCTGCCTGGCCTACATGAAGCGCCTGGCGACGGGAACCTGCGGGAAGTCGGAGCGCTTCTTCCGAGTCTTCAACGAAGTGCCGACAATCGCGCTGGTGCTGATTCTCATCTTGGCCGTGGTGAGACCGTTCTGATGCTGGATGCCTCGTTACCCGTGGTGCTCGCACTGGGCGGTCACGACCCGACCGGCGGCGCCGGGCTGATTGCCGATGCCGAGGCGATCGCCGCCTGTGGCGGGTGGGCGCTCACCGTGCCGACCAGCCTCACGGTGCAGACTACCCGCGACGTATTGCGGGTCATGCCCTGTTCGGCCGATAGCGTGCGCGACATGGTCTGGCCGCTACTCGATGAGTTCGAGATCGCGGCGATCAAGGTGGGCCTGATCGCCGCCGAGCAAACGCTCGATGCCGTGGAGGACGTGATTCGCGCCTGCCCCGGAGTGCCGGTGGTGGTCGATCCCGTGCTCAGCGCCGGCGGCGGCAGCGAACTGAGTTCGCCCGAGCTGATCGACGACTTGCGCCGTCGCTTGCTGCCGCTGGTCGACGTGCTGACCCCCAATCGCCGCGAACTGGCGCGCCTGGCCGGCAAGCAGGGTGACGATGTCGAGCGCGTCGTCGAACTGCTGTCGCTGGGTTGCCAGGCACTGCTGATCACCGGCACCGACGAGCCGGCCCCCGGCACCGCCGCCGACCAGGTAGTGCATACCCTGCACACCCCCGACTGTAGCCGCCAATGGCAATGGCC
Source organism: Halomonas sp. HP20-15 (assembly GCF_033446685.1). Lineage (NCBI taxonomy): Bacteria > Pseudomonadati > Pseudomonadota > Gammaproteobacteria > Oceanospirillales > Halomonadaceae > Halomonas > Halomonas sp. HP20-15. The sequence goes on from NZ_JAWQLY010000002.1 coordinate 180,154, forward strand.
GCGCCTGGCGAATCACTATCACGGCTCCGGCTGTACGCTGGCCTCCGCGCTGGCCGCGCGAATGGCGGCCGGCGAGCGGTTGGTAAGCGCTTGCGAACAGGCACAGCGCTTCGCCTGGCACAGCCTGCGCCACGGCTGGCGACCGGGCAATGGCCAAGCCTTGCCGCGTCGCGTGTGGCAGCAGTCGACGCCATTCACCACCGAAGAGGACACCCTATGAGCTGGCAGCGGGGCATCTACGCGATCACCGATAGCAGCCTGTTGCCCGACGATGAGCGGCTGATCGCAGCCTGTGAGGCGGCGTTGCAGGGCGGCCTGGCCCTGCTGCAGTATCGCGACAAGTCCGCCGACGACGCACGCCGCTGGCGACAGTCGCGGGCGCTGGCCGAGTTGTGCCGGCGCTACGGGGTGCCGCTGATCATCAACGACGATCTCGCGCTGGCGCATCGCTTGCGCGAGGCAGGCTTCGACGGCGTCGGCCTGCATCTCGGCGAGGAGGATGGTTCGCTGGACGAGGCGCGTCGCCTGCTGGGCAGCGACGCGATCGTCGGTGCCAGCTGCTACGCCAGTCTGGCGATCGCCGAGCGCTCAGCAACAGCGGGAGCCAGCTATCTGGCCTTCGGCCGCTTCTTCGCCTCGCACACCAAACCCGAGGCCACGCCGGCGTCGCTCGAACTGCTCGACGAAGCGGCGCGCTTCGGCCTGCCGCGGGTGGCCATCGGCGGGCTGGACGTCGACAATGTGGCCAGGGTGAGACGTGCCGGGGGCGATCTGCTGGCGACGGTACACGCGGTATTCGGTGGCGGTGACCCGGCCGAGCGCGTCGCCCTGTTGCGGCGCCGTGCCGGCTATGCATAGCTTATCCACAAGCTGCCAACTGCAAGTTATTCCAACTGTCCAGAGAGTTATCCACAATTCTGACGTGAGGCCGACATGACCACTTCCGCCGAACTCTTCGAACGGGCCTGCCGGCACATCCCCGGGGGCGTGAATTCACCGGTCCGGGCCTTCAAGGGCATGGATCGCCCGCCATTGTTCATGGAGCGTGCCCAGGGCGCCTATCTGTTCGACGTCGAGGGCAAGCGCTATATCGACTACGTGGGCTCGTGGGGGCCGATGATCACCGGTCACGCCGACCCCGAGGTGCTTGGCGCCGTGCGCGAGCGGCTCGATGCCGGCCTATCGTTCGGCACGCCGACCGCTATCGAGACCACCATGGCGGATCTGATCTGCGAGATCATCCCGTCGATCGACATGGTGCGGATGGTCAATTCCGGCACCGAGGCGACGATGTCGGCGGTGCGCCTGGCGCGTGGCTATACCGGACGCGACAAGATCGTCAAGTTCGAGGGCAACTACCATGGCCATACCGACTCGTTACTGGTCAAGGCCGGTTCGGGGGCGCTGACCCATGGCGAGCCGAGCTCGCCGGGCATCCCTGCCTCGCTCGCCGAACACACCATCACCCTGCCCTACAACGATAGCGACGCGCTGGATGCGTGCTTCGCCGAAATCGGCGATGAGATCGCCGGGCTGATCGTCGAGCCGGTCGCCGGCAACATGAATTGCATCCCGCCGCGTCCCGGCTTCCTCGAGGCGCTGCGCGAACGCTGCGATCAATACGGTAGCGTGCTGATCTTCGACGAGGTGATGACCGGCTTTCGCGTCGCGCTGGGCGGCGCCCAGGCGCATTACGCGGTGACTCCTGACCTGACTTGCCTGGGCAAGATCGTTGGCGGTGGTATGCCGGTGGGGGCGTTCGGTGGCAAGCAGGAGATCATGTCGCACATCTCGCCGCTGGGACCGGTCTACCAGGCCGGTACGCTGTCCGGCAATCCACTGGCCATGGCCGCCGGGATCACGCTGATCGGCAAGGTGCGTGAGCCGGGTTTCCATGAGGCGTTGGCCACGCGGGTGGCGACGTTGTGCGACGGGCTCGAGCAGCGCGCCGCGGAGGCCGGCATCGAACTGATCACGCAGCGAGCCGGGGGGATGTTCGGGATCTTCTTCACCGGTCAGTCCCGGGTCGAGAATTTCGCCCAGGCGACCGCTTGCGACGCCGAACAGTTCCGCCGCTTCTTCGTCGCGATGCTCGATCACGGCGTCTACCTGGCGCCCTCGCCCTTCGAGGCCGGCTTCATGTCGAGCGCCCACGGCGATGAGGATATCCGTCAGACGCTGGATGCTGCGGCGCATGTTTTTGCCGGGATGGCAAGCTGAACCATTTGCAGACTGTAGGGAGACTGCCGTGAGCCAGGTTATGATCGATGCCCTCAACGACCCCGCATGCTATGACCATCCGGTCACGGCCATCGAGATCTTCGAAACGCATATTTCTTGGATCGTGCTGACCGGCGAGTTCGCCTACAAGATCAAGAAGCCGCTCGATTACGGCAGTTTCCTGGACTTTTCCACACGCGAGAAACGCCTGCGCTTCTGCGAGCAGGAGGTGCGCCTCAATCGTCGCTTGTCGCCTAATCTGTATCTCGGTGTGGTGGCGCTGTCCGGCGATGCCCGGCGACCCCGGGTCAACGACGACAGTGAACCCTTCGAATACGCGGTGAAGATGCGCCAGTTCAGTAACCGTCATCTTTTCAGCCATCTGCAGGCCAGCGGCGAACTCTCACTGGAGTTGCTCGACAATCTGGTCGACCAGTTGGTGGTGTTCCATGAAGGCGCCGAACGTCTCCCCTCCGAGAGCGACCACGGCTCGCGCGTTGCGCTGCAGGCGATTCTCGCGCGCGAGTTCGAACTGATCGAATCGCGCCTGGCGAGCGGCGCCGACCTGCGCCGTCTCGAGCACCTCAGGACCTGGGTGACGGAGGCCTTCGAACGGCTGTCCGGCGAGTTCGGCCGACGCCATCGCGAAGGCTACGTGCGCGAAACCCATGGCGACGTGCACCTGGGCAATGCCGTCCAGCACGAGGGGCAGGCACTGCTCTTCGATGGCATCGAGTTCAACGATGAGCTGCGCTGGAACGATGTCGGCAGCGATCTCGCCTTCCTGCTCATGGATCTGGAAGCGCGTGGCGAGCAGGCGTTCGCCAATCACGCCCTTAATCGCTATCTGGAGCTGTCGGGCGATCACACGCTGGTGCGATTGCTGCCTTTCTACAAACTGTACCGTGCGCTGGTGCGGGCCAAGGTGGCAATGCTGCGCTATCACCAGCCGGAACTGCACCCGGTCGACCGTCAGGCGATCATGGCCGATTACCGACGCTACATCGCCCTGGCCGAGCAATACGCCGAGTTCAATTTCCCCTATCTGGTTATCGGGGTGGGTGTTTCGGGCAGTGGCAAGAGCCGTTTCACCGGCGAAATGGTCCAGCGTCTGGGTGGAATCCGGCTACGTTCGGATGTCGAGCGCAAGCGGCTGTTCGGCTTCGATCCACAGGCCAGAACCGGACGGGCGGATGTGGATATCTACACGCCCGAGGCCACCGAGCAGACCTATCGGCGCCTGGCACAACTGAGCGGCGTATTGTTGGAGGCCGGTTTCCCGGTATGTATCGACGCGACATGCCTGAAGCGCGAACAACGTGATCTGCTACGCCAACAGGCCGAAGCTCGCGGATTGCCGGTGCTGATGGTCAGCTTCGAAGCCGATGAGGAGACGTTGCGTGCCCGTATCATCAAGCGCGCGAAGCGAGGAGGCGATCCTTCGGAAGCCGGATTGTCCGTGCTCGAGCGACAGCTGCGCGATTTCGAAGCGTTCGAAGAGGATGAACGGCTGCATCTGGTCCATCTGGATACCACCGCGGATAACGCCAACTTGACCCTGGTGGGGCTGATCCAGGAACGCTTGCGATTGCAATAGTTGTAGCCGCGGTACAAGAAAAAGCCCCGCTTGCGCGGGGCTTTTTCGTACAGCTTTTGTCACTGATGACGGTCAGGAGGCTGCAGCTTAGTACTGATAGACGTTGGCCATGTTGCCGCCGCCAGTCTGGGCGATTGTGGAAGCATTGTTGTAGCCATGCTGTACCACTGTCGCGTTGTTCGCGGCCATGCTCATCATGCTGCCGACGAAGCCGCCCAGCGCCCCTTGGGTGATGGTCGATTCGTTGCTCAGGCCGTCTTGGCTGACCGTTGCCACGTCGTTGTAGCCGCTCTGGGTGATGTAGGAATCGCTATTCCAGCCTGTCTGCTCGACCATGGCATCGTTGTTGAAGCCACTCTGGGTCGTTTCGGCGAAGTTGCTCTCGCCGCTCTGGTAGATATCGGAGGACTGTCCGAATCCTGACTGCTCCACCGTAGCGTAGTTGTTTTCGTCACGCTGAGAGATGGTTGAGTCGTTATGAGCACCGGACTGGTAGACGGTAGCTGCGTTGTCTTCCCCGCGTTGCGTGACGGTGGAATCCTGGTCGAAACCGCTTTGCTCGATCTTGGCGTAGTTGTCGTGGCCGCCTTGTTCTACCGATGAGTCGTGATAGCTGCCATTCTGTGTAACGAGGGCGACATCGTCGTGACCGGTTTGCGTGACAGTGGAATCGTTGCTATGACCGTTCTGCGTGACGGCGGCAAAATCCCCCCCGGCCTGGTAGACAGAGGAGTCATTGTAATAGCCGTTCTGGGTCACTTTGGCTGCGCTGTTGTACCCTTCCTGATCTACCTGAGACTGGTTGCCGACGCCGCTCTGGGTGACGACGGCTTCATTGAAGGCGTTATGTTGAGAGACCTGCGAGCTGTTGCCCCAACCTTCTTGAAGCTGGGTGGCTTCATTGCGCAGGCCGCTTTGCATGACCGTCGCCTGATTGTGGCCGCCTTCCTGATCGATGGTGGAGTCGTTATGCCCACCGAACCAGCTTGAATACTGGGTGGCGTCGGCGCGGTTACCGAATCCAGTCTGTTCTATGTCGGATTCGTTATTGGCCATGGCGTTGGTGGATAGTGCAATAGCGGTAGCCAACAGTGTCATTTTGAATTTCATGATATGTTCCCTTCTTTTACTTTGATTGTGTAATTCGTTTACTGCTTTCGTGGTCGACGTCCTGTCGTTACTGCTCCAAAAACTGCCGTTGGCGACTAGTGCTGAATGACCTGAATGCTGGCTCGCCCTCGGGAAAACTGTGTCACGCTGATTGGGGTATGACCGCCACCCAGTTGGAGTACGGCTGCAGCGCCGGAAACCCCTAGTTGGTTAATGGCCGCTTCCTTGTCGTACCCTGATTGAACTATCGTGGCGTCATGGCTGGCGCCGGTTTGTGTGATGTCGGCGCGTAAGTAACCGCCCGACTGCAATATGGCAGCTTCGTTGCTGTAGGCATTCTGGCGGATCGATGCCTGGTTGCTCTGGCCTAGTTGCGCGATGGTGGCACTGTTGCCGTAGCCACTCTGTACGTTGATGGCGCGATTAGAGGTGCCGGTCTGTTGAATAAGGGATGTATTCGAGCCCCTGGATGATCCTGTTACTTCAAGCTCCGAACCAATAGCCATGTCGTACCCATAAACTGTTGGCGTTACCAGGAAGCAGGCGAGGAGAAGAAGGCGTTTCATTTCGTGTCCTGGCGTTATCATTTGTTTACATTTTGATACCTTTTGGCTTTCGCGCCATAGGAAGAAAAAATGGAGTTGCAGATGGTTTGTTTAACTAATTACAAGAGAGTTTTAGTGGCGAGGTTAACTTGTCGACATTAGAAATCTAATACCAAAGGGTCTTGAAATTGACTCTTGTCATCTCTCGGACATGGCTGGCAGATTTACGATATAAAAAACGCCCTCAATGAGGGCGTCTGGAATGGAAAGCGGCAGCGACTAGAGCATCGGTGTCGGCGCTTCCAGGTAGGCACTGAGGATCGGGTCATCGATTTTAGCGGGATCGGCGAGTGTCCAGAGTCCGTCCTGGATGCCACGTGCAATAAGATGGATCACTGAAGACTCGATGGCTGACATGACGGCCATTTGTACCGGCTCGTTATTGGTGTAGCCGATCTCTCCTTCCAGCAATCTCTTGAAGTCGATAAAGCGATACACACCCGCCCGTAACTCGTGCGAAAAAATCGTCTTGCTGGTCGTCACGTTGCCGAGCACTTCTCCCGTAGCGATATCGATGGCTCGCAAGTTGACCGTGACCTGATCGACCTGATATTTCCCCGAAGCGCCGATCCCGAAGTACTCGGCTCCTGCCCCTCCCGTACGAACGTTCGAGTCGTAGGCTATGATCCCTCCTTCCAGCAGCACGCGTGCAGCGTTGAGCGAGCTGAGTTCATCGGTGCGTCCCGTGCGTTCGAGATTGGCACGAATGATTTTGCGTTCAGTCAGGAGATTCTGCAGCCCGACCCGTTCGAGCGGAATGAACCAGCCCGAATCGGCCAAGGCCCCGCTCAACATGGCCGCCCCCCCCTGGGTCACCGCGGTGGAGAACGTGCTCGCCGGTTGTGGCTTGTATTGGCCGGTCTGATCGCGGAAATCGTAAACGGCCGCATAAATCCTGGCGCTCGGGCGTGGCAGGCTTATGAGATCGCTATAGGTTCCGGAGCGGGGCATCAAGGTTGCGGGTGCCTCCTCCAGGCCCTCGACATTGGTGACCATGCCAGTACAGCCTGAAAGCAGCAGAGTGCAAGTGAGAAGGCTTGTAGTGATAATTTTCATGTTGCGCGACTCCTCAAAGGCTGGGCGTGCCAAATCTGACGGTGGTTCTTTCACCCGTCTGTTTATTAAGGATCAGCATCTCGAAGCCGCCGCCTTGAAGACTGGTAATCTTGATGTTCAAATTGGAGCTATCAATGGTACTGTTGGTGCCGTTTTCCAAAGCATCTTCTATGGCATCATTGGTCAATGAACTACGTAAATCCTGCAGGAACAAATCCGATTCACTGAAACTGCCGTAGTCGAGTGCGTCCGGGTCTTTGTTGTTGTCTTGAGCCTGGGCCTTGTTCAGCAAGTAGTTGCCATTCAAGGGGTCGCCGCCAAATGAGGGGTTGATTGGCTGATAGATCAGTTCTCCGGCGTATAGCGGGCTGCTGGCTAACATCATTGCCAGGATAGTGGGGTATGCTTTCATGACTCGTTTCCTCGCGTATCCGACCTAGACCTGGTTACCATTCGTCGCCAGCTAGATCGCCATTATTGTCTAGGGCCTGCATGATTTTTCGTTGTAAATGAAGTTGCTCGACCTGCTCCACCGCTGCGGTAGCGTATTGGTCGACGTCGCTCAGCCTGGGTGGCAATGTCGCCTGGTAAAGTATGCGATTGTCTTCGGTAATCCAGATTAAGCTGCCCCAACGTGCCGAGGGCCTTTCATGGACGGTGAGACTTATATCGCTCAGTAACAAGCTGTCCAGACGGATTTGGCTGAATTGCCGAAAAAAGGTCTTACCGATCATCGTTACCGTACGGTCTATCAATAAGCCACTGAGGTTCGCAGCGCCATGAGGTTTGTAGGCGTCGTTGAGTACCGGGCCATCCGCTCCCTCAGGATTATCGTTTTGCGCTGATGCCGCACGTTGTGGATCCGGTACGGTTACATCCTGTGCCCCTGCCGCCGTTGTGAGCGTCATCGCGGCGACCAGAAGGACAACGGATAAGTTGGCGCGCGACATGACCATCACCGACGCTGCGGCTTGATGGGGTTGGGTGGAGGAGCGCCCAGATTCTGTCGCGCCCAGTTCATGGCCTGGATGCGGTTATGCACCTTGATCTTCCGGAAGATGTTGTACAAGTGAGACTTGACCGTGTGCTCGCTGACGAACAGTTTGTCGGCAATTTCAGTGTTCGAAGCGCCGGAACCCAGCAGGCCGATGATCTCGAGTTCGCGGTGGGTCAGGCCACAGACGGGCCGATAGGCATTGAGCTGCTGACGGCGGTAGAATTCGATCAGCCGTGTCATCAGTGAACGAGACATCCATAGGTCATCGTCCAATAAGGCACCGATGCCCTTGCAAATCAGGGCCATGCTGTCACGACGGTAGAAAACTCCCTTCAAGTGCAGTGAAGAGAGCACATCGGCGGCATGATCCTCGTCGCGCAGATTGATCGCCGCCAGGGTCATGGATTCGCTTTCGGCGGCCTTGGTATGCCATTGCTGCATGCTGCTCTCATCGACGTGATCGGCATCCAGAAGAACTAGGGTCTTGCCGTTTTCGAGGTTTTCCTGGGTGTCATGCGGGGCGACCGCCGAAATCTGGCAATCCAGCCGTTCAGCGATGTACTCCATGAACAGCTGCGTTTGCGGATTGCAGTCGGTAACCAGGATGATTGTTGCGTTCCCTTGACTCATTTTTTTGTTACTCCCGAAGTATGGGCCGATCTTTGAGTTTTAATGCTGTCCCTGCGCACTCATGCTTAGGCTTGACTGAGCGTTGTCCTTTTTTGTCTTTTTGTAAAGTTAGGTTACATAGAAGTGCTTATGAGTTTTTTGTCTATCGCCGCGCGTACGTCTATTGCTTTTACAAAAACCATTATTTTATAGGTAGTTAAAGGTAAACCTATTGTGGGTGGCGATAGATACAAAAATCTGGTAGGTAAAAAATCAGGCCAATAATCCTTTTAGATTAGTATTTTTTAGCTAGTTTGGTATTAGTTTTCTAATACTTAAATGATTATTTCTCTGACTTTTTTTCATTAGCTTCTTGCTGTCTGAAAGCCATTCGCGGTCAAGCGCCTCGGCCTTTAGAATGGGTATAGACCCATTCAAGAGCGCAAGCACATGGAAAGATCCCTGGTCCTGGCCAGCGGCAACCCCGGCAAGCTGAACGAGTTCAGACACCTGCTGGAGCCGCTGGGCTACCATATTGAGCCGCAAAGTGAGTATGCCGTCAGCGAGGCCGATGAAACGGGACTGACGTTTCTGGAAAACGCCCTGATCAAGGCCCGCCATGCCTGCCGCATCAGTGGCCGACCGGCGCTGGCCGATGATTCCGGTCTGGCGGTGGATGTCCTGGATGGTGCGCCGGGCATTCATTCGGCACGCTATGCCGGCGAGCCCAAGAGCGACGACGCTAATAATCGCAAGTTGCTAGAAGCACTGGCGGATATTCCCGAAGGCCAGCGTACGGCCAGTTATTGGTGCGTCCTGGTATGGTTGCGCCATGCCGAGGATCCCGTTCCGCGCATCGTCCAGACACACTGGTCCGGCGAAATCCTGGCGCACCCGCGGGGCGACGGCGGTTTCGGCTACGATTCGCTGTTCTGGGTGCCGGAGTGCGGGATGAGCGCTGCTGAACTCAGCGCTGGCGAAAAGAATCAGCTCAGCCATCGCGGTCGCGCACTTCGTGCGCTTCTGGAGCAGTTGTCTTGAGGCCATCGTTACCCTCTCTCTCCCTGTATGTGCACGTGCCTTGGTGCGTCCGCAAGTGCCCTTACTGCGATTTCAACTCCCACGGTGTCGGCCGTGATGCAGCGCTGCCCGAACGGCAATACCTGTCGGCGTTGCTCGCCGACCTGGAGGACGATCTCCCGCTGGTTGGCGATCGTCCGGTGCAGAGCATCTTTATCGGCGGCGGTACGCCGAGCCTGATGTCGCCCGGCTTCTTTCGGCAATTGCTCGAAGGGCTGCGGCAACGCTTGTTCTTGCATGATGATTGCGAGATCACTCTGGAAGCCAATCCCGGTACCGTGGAGCAGTCGCGTTTCGAGGGTTTTCGCGAGGCCGGCATCAACCGCCTTTCACTGGGCATCCAGAGCTTTCAGCCGGATCAGCTGGCGAAGCTGGGACGAATCCATAGCGGTGACGAGGCTTACCGAGCCGTCGACAGCGCGAGGCGGGCGGGTTTCGACAACATCAATCTGGATCTGATGCACGGCCTGCCGGGGCAGGACCTCGAGTTGGCCCTGGCCGATATCGATCAGGCCTTGTCCTTGTCACCCGAGCATCTCTCCTGGTATCAGTTGACCCTCGAGCCCAACACGGAATTCTACGTCCAGCCACCGGTATTGCCGCACGACGAGACGCTCTGGGCAATCCAGGATGCCGGTCACCAGCGCCTCGAGGCCGCCGGCCTGGTTCGTTACGAGATATCCGCCTATGCCCGGCCGGGAGCCATTTCCCGCCACAATCTCAACTACTGGCAATTCGGCGACTATCTGGGCATCGGCGCGGGTGCCCATGGCAAGCTGAGTGCCTGGAACGCACACGCCGAGCTGATCGTGGAACGGCGTTGGAAGAGTCGTCAGCCCGATGCCTACCTGCGCCGCCACGACGACCCGCGTGGCTTTATTGCCGGCCGCCAACGCGTTGAAGCCGATGAACTACCGCTCGAGTTCGCCATGAACGCGCTGCGTCTGGTGGAAGGCGTGCCGCTGCCGCTGTGGTCGGCCCACACGGGGCGCTCGCTCGGCGTGCTGGAGCCGCATCTACAGCAGGCCCGCAAAAAAGGACTTCTGGTGGATTCCGATGAGCGTCTGCAGGCGACCCCGAAGGGTCTGTTATTCTTGAACGACTTGCTGGGCCTGCTCGATGAAACCGAGTGATCCTTTGCAAGCGATAAAGCAAACCAAGGAGATAGGAGTTTTGTTCAGGATGATCGATAAGCGACTCTGGATGGCCATACCGTTGGCGAGCGTACTGGCGCTTGGCGGTTGTAGCACGACCACCCCCCAGGCCGGTGACTCCCAGCGCAACAATACCGCCACCGGCGCAGGAATCGGCGCTGCCGTAGGTGCCGTGGCGGGCCTGCTGAGCGGCGATAGCGCCTCGAGCCGACGCGACCATGCAGCCATTGGCGCCGCGGTGGGTGCCGCTGCCGGCGGCGGTATCGGCTATTACATGGATCGCCAGGAACAGCAGCTGCGCGAGCGTCTCCAGGGCACCGGCATCGGTGTCGAACGCCAGGGCAACGACATCGTTCTCAATATGCCCAACCAGGTGACCTTCGGCGTCGATTCCAGTGAGTTGTCCGGCGAGGCTCGTCAGGCGCTCAACGACGTGACCACGGTGCTTCGTCAGTACCCCGAAACGCGTATCACCGTCGCGGGTTACACCGACAGCACCGGCGCCGAGTCGTACAACCAGCAGCTATCCGAGCGGCGTGCCGCGGCAGTCGGCGATTACCTGGTCCAGGGCGGGGTAGAAAGCCAACGCCTCAGCCGGGTCGGTTATGGTGAAAGCCGGCCGGTCGCCAGCAACGATACCGAACAGGGTCGCGCCCAGAATCGTCGCGTCGAGATCACCGTGACGCCGATACAGCAGCAGTAATCTCCGGCAGCGATTGCCCAACGAGCCCATCGCCTCGCCGGCGGTGGGCTCTTTACGTAGGATGGCATATGCTCGCTTACCAACACGCCTATCATGCCGGCAACTTTGCCGACGTTCATAAACATCTGGCGCTGTTTTCCCTCACCCGCTATTTATTACGTAAAAAAAGCCCTGTTACGTATATAGATACCCATGCCGGCCGTGGCCTTTACCGGCTCGCCGAACCCGAGACGCAGAAGCTCAAGGAGTATGAATCGGGAGTGGGTGCGCTGTGGTCGGCACGCCAGGCGCTCTCGGGAAGCAGTGAGCTACTTGATGGCTGGTTGGCAGCCTTGCAGCGCCTACAGCCTGGTGTCGCGAAGACGCTGAGCCATTACCCCGGCTCGCCATGGTGGCTGGCCCAGGGCCTGAGAAGCCACGATCGACTGTCGCTGTTCGAGTTGCATCCCGGTGAGCATGGTCATCTCGACGGCCAGCCACTCCTGCAGGAGGCGAGGCGGATCCATGGCGATGGCCTGGCGGGGCTGCAGCGGGTGCTGCCGGTCGCGACGCCCCGCTTGTGCGTGTTGATCGATCCCAGCTATGAGCGCAAGGCTGAGTACGCGGAAGTGGCCGAGTCGCTAAGCTTCGTGGCGCGCAAGGTTCGCCACGCGGTGGTCATGATCTGGTATCCCTTGCTTCCGGCGGGGCGTCACATGACATTGCTCGAGGCGGTACGCAAGGCCGACATACGCAAGGTCTGGCGCAGCGAGCTCGAGGTGCACTCACTGGATAGCGCGACGCACGGCATGTACGGCAGTGGCCTGCTGGTGTTCAATCCGCCCTGGGGGCTGGGCGACGAGCTCGAGAACGCGCTGGCTTGCCTGTTGCCGCGATTCGGGCCGCAGGCGCGTCAGCGAGCCGGTTGGTGGGTTGCGGAATAGCGCTTACTTGCCGATGCAGAACTCGCCGAATATCTTGCCCAGCAATTCGTCGGCGCTGAATGCGCCGGTGATTTCACCCAGCGCCTGCTGGGCCTCGCGCAGGTCCTCGGCCAGCAACTCGCCGGCGCCGTAGCCCTGAAGCTGGGCTTCGCCATTGTCCAGGGCGCGCTCGGCACGGTCGAGCGCATCCAGGTGACGTCGGCGGGCCGAGAAACGCCCCTCGGCGGTGGTCGAGTAACCCATGATCGACTTCAAGTGTTCCTTGAGACTATCCACACCCTGGCCGGTTTTCGCAGACAGGCGAATGATCGGTGCGGTTGTGGATAACTCGAGCCCGGGCGGCTCGTGACTGCTGTCGATCTTGTTGCGCACCAGCGTTAATCGAGCGGGGTCGGGCAGCCGCGAGACGAACTCCGGCCAGATGGACATCGGGTCGGTCGCCTGGTCGGTCGTGGCGTCGACCAGCAGCAATACCCGGTCGGCTTTCTCGATCTCCGCCCAGGCACGGGCCACGCCGATCCGCTCGACGGCGTCCGGAGTGTCGCGCAGCCCGGCCGTGTCGATGACATGCAACGGCATGCCATCGAGATGGATATGCTCGCGTAGGACGTCTCGGGTGGTGCCGGCGATCTCGGTGACGATCGCCGTTTCCTGCTGGGTCAAGGCGTTGAGCAGGCTCGACTTGCCGGCGTTGGGCCGGCCGGCGATCACCACGTTCATGCCTTCGCGCATCAGCGCGCCCTGGCCGGCCGCCCGGCGAACCTCGGCGAGCTCGTCCTGAACCTCGCCGAGCTTCGCGGCGACCCGGCCGTCGGCCAGGAAGTCGATCTCCTCCTCGGGGAAGTCGATCGCCGCCTCGACGTACATGCGCAATTCGATCAGGCGTTCGACCAGGCTGCCGACCCGGGTCGAGAATTCACCCTGCAACGAGCGAAGGGCATTTTCCGCGGCGGCGCGGGAACTGGCGTCGATCAGGTCGGCAATCGCCTCGGCCTGGGCCAGGTCGAGCTTGTCGTTGAGAAAGGCCCGCTCGGAGAATTCGCCCGGGCGGGCCAACCGGGCGCCCAGGTTGACGCAGCGCTCGAGCAACAGATCCATGAGCACCGTGCCGCCGTGGCCGTGCAGTTCGAGCACGTCTTCGCCGGTGAACGAATGCGGGCCGGGGAAGTACAGGGCGATCCCCTCATCGATCGCCTGGCCGCTGGCCCCCGTGAACGCGCCGTAGAAGGCGTGGCGGGGCGCCGGGCAGCGACCCAGCACTGCCTCGGCGATCGCCTGGCAGGCAGGCCCCGAGACGCGGATGATGCCAACGCCGCCGCGTCCGGGAGGCGTAGCCAAGGCGGCGATGGTGTCCTGGGTGTAGAGCGGCTGGTCGAGCATGTGCGTTTCCTGGATAGCGGTCGGGCCATTGCCGATAGTCGGGCCCCAACGCCAGACCCCCGCACTGTGGCGGGGGTCTGGATCTGGCGGCGCGCTTGAGCGGTTACTTGCCCTTGGCAGGCGCCGGGTCGCCGGCGATCTTCCGCGTGATGATCCACTGCTGCAGGATCGAGATGCTGTTGTTGACGATCCAGTAGATCACTAGGCCGGCCGGGAACCACAGGAAGAAGAAGGTGAAGACGATCGGCAGCATCTTCATGATCTTCGCCTGGGTCGGATCCGGCGGCGACGGGTTGAGCTGCTGCTGCACGAACATCGTCAGGCCCATGATGATCGGCAGTACGAACAGCGGATCCTTGACCGACAGATCATCGATCCACAGCATGAACGGCGCATGACGCAGCTCGACCGATTCCATCAACATCCAGTACAGGGCGATGAAGACCGGCATCTGGATGATGATCGGCAGGCAGCCCCCCAGAGGATTGATCTTTTCCTTCTGGTAGAACTTCATCATCTCCTGGGACATCTTCTGGCGATCGCTACCGTATTGCTCCTTGATGCGCTGCATCTCGGGCCCGAGCTTGCGCATCTTGGCCATCGACTTGTAGGCCGTGGCGGAAAGCGGGAAGAGCACGATCTTGACGATCACCGTTAGCATCACGATCGACCAGCCCCAGTTGCCCAGCACGTCGTGAATCTGTTCGAGCAGCCAGAACAGCGGATTGGCGAGGAACCACAGCCAGCCGAAATCGACGGTCAGTTCCAGGTTGGGGGCGATCTCCTCGAGTCGATCCTGGACCTTGGGGCCCATGTAGAGCGTCGCCTCGAGCGTGCTTTCTCCCCCCGGGGCGATGGTCTGGGTAGGACTGGCGAAGGCCACCACATTGCGATCACGCGAGTCGGTGGTCGCATAGTAGAGATTCTGCTGGTTCTTTTCCGGCACCCAGGCCGAGGTGAAATAGTGCTGAATGATCGCGACCCAGCCGCCCTGCACGTCACGGTTGTTGAACTGGCTTTCCTGAATCGTCTCGAAATCGATCTTTTCGTAGTGATTCTCGGGCGAGGAATAGGCCGCACCGAGGTAGGACTTCATGCCCATGCCGCCGCCCGATGAGGGGTCGGGGCTGTTGTCCCGGGCCAACTGACCGATGAACCGCGCAGTAACCGGCGTTTCGCTCTGGTTGGCAAGGTGATAGCTGACCTGTACCGCGTAGCTGTCACGCGCGAAGGTCAGACGCTTGATGACCTCGATGCCATTGACGGTGGCATGCAGATCGACGGTCAGGGCGTCCTGGCCTTCCGAGAGGGTATAGCGCGTCTTTTCGCTTTCGAACGCGATGCGCCCCTGGTGCCCCTCGAGTTGCAGGCCCGACTTGGCGACGTAGCTGCGGCTCTGGCCATCCGAGAGCAGTACGAAGGGATGCTCGGCATCCTGGCTCATCTTGTGCTGGGGCAACGCCGCATAGACGATATCGCCGCCACGCGGGTCGATACGCACATCGAGAGTGTCGGTCACTACTTCGATCAGGCTGCGGCGATTGCCGTCCTGAGCGCTCTCGGCCATGTCCGGGTTGCCGTTCGCCGATTGGGCGCCACTGGAGGGAGCCGCCAGGCTCTGCTCGGTGTCGGTAGCGTTATCCGTCTTGCGGCCGTTCAACTGGCTGTAGGCAGGGGCTTCGGTCTCGACGGCGGTCTGGCCGTAATCCTCATTCCACTGGATCACCAAGAGATAGGCGAGTACCGCAAGTGGAATGACAAGGAGGAGTCGTTTTACGTCCATTAGGGATCTGCCCGATGGGATATTGGATCATTCTGCGGGTTGGTCGGCACGCTGTTCCGGTTCAGGAGGTCGAGGTCACAGGCGATTGCTTGCCAACCTCCTTTTCCAGGCGTCGCCACAAGCCGTGAAGCTGGCGGTGCAGTGTGGGATTGTCCAGTTCGTGTACGCCACGGCGGGCTAGGACAACGATATCCACAGCGGGTAGGCGATGCTGCCGGAGACGGATGGACTCGCGCACCAAGCGCTTGAGACGGTTGCGATCTACGGCACGACGAACGTTTTTCTTACTGAAGACCAGGCCCACGCGCGGATGGCCCAAGGAGTTGTTTCTGGCCAGTACCAGCAACCCTTTGGCGTGTACCTTGTACGAGGCTTGTTCGAAGACGTACCGATAGTCCCCGGCAGTCAGCAGACGCAGTTGCCGGGGAAAGCCCTGACAGGACATTCGCGAGCCGCGATCAAGCGCTCAGACGCTTGCGGCCCTTGGCACGGCGGCGAGCCAGGACCTGGCGACCGTTCTTGGTGGCCATGCGTGCACGGAAGCCGTGGACACGCTTGCGCTTCAATACGCTGGGTTGAAATGTGCGTTTCATGACGGCGGATTCCCACGTGGTTGATTTGACATTGACCGATGCCCCGGCTCCCACATGGAACCCGGGCGGATTTCGTTCAAGGCCGGGAATTCTAGAGGCTTTGCAAGCCGGGTGCAATTTCTGCGCGCAATTATCCACACCGCCTCATCGCCAGGGGGCGTCAGTGGCATTCGACGGATTCTCGTGATGACCGGTGTGCCACGGTTGGGGGCTCGCCATTCGCGGCTGTCATGTTACTACAATAACTAAAGGGGTTACTTAAATGCTGTTGTTACTAATGGTGGGGACAGTTTCTGTGGGTAACTTCTTTAAAAGGTTATCCATCAAATAATTACAGGCGGTATAAAAGCGTGGACAAAGCATGCAGAGGTAGTGATTAGAGGGATATTAAGCTGTGTACCGATAGCGCTAATATCCACCGCCGGGAATGGTCCGCAGAGTCATACCGTGTCGGTCCACCGAGGTGTACTGTAGTTTTCCACAGCATGATGCGCATCGCTTCGCGTGTGGATAACTCGCAGTGAGGGCGATACAATGTTCGGTCTTTTCGCAACGGGATGGTGAGGTCGCGTGTCGGTCGCTCTTTGGCAACAATGTCTGGCTTATCTGCAGGATGAGCTGAGCTCGCAGCAGTTCAATACCTGGATTCGTCCCCTGCAGGCGGAAGACGCTACGCCCAACGAGCTCAATCTGTTGGCGCCCAATCGTTTCGTGCGTGATTGGGTCAGCGACAAGTATCTAAAGCGGATCAACGAGCTGCTGCGCGAGCTGGCGCCCCACAAGCCGCCCAAGGTGAGCCTGGCGGTGGGTAGCCGGCGTGTTGCGCCGAGTCCACAACCGCGGGATTTGGGTAACCCTGTCTCGGCCAGTCGCTTTCGTCAGCCCCCCGCGCCCGCGGTTCACACGCCACCCCGCGGCGACGAATACGCCGATGAGCGCGAGATCGACAGGCTCAATAGCGAAGGCCCGCGGCGTTCCGCCCAGCAGCCCGCGGGCGAGCGTCAGGTGCAGGTGGAAGGCAGCCTCAAGCATCAGAGCGGTCTCAATCCCAACTTCACGTTCGACACCTTCGTCGAGGGTAAGTCCAACCAACTAGCCAGGGCCGCCTCCCGACAGGTGTCGGAGAACCCCGGCGGTGCCTACAATCCACTGTTCCTGTACGGTGGGGTAGGGTTGGGCAAGACTCACCTGATGCACGCCGTGGGCAACCAGCTGGCCACCCTGCGCGACAATGCCAAGGTGGTCTACCTGCACTCCGAGCGCTTCGTCGCCGACATGGTCAAGGCGCTGCAGCTCAACGCCATCAACGACTTCAAGCGATTTTATCGAAGCGTCGATGCGCTATTGATCGACGATATACAGTTTTTCGCCGGCAAGGAGCGCTCGCAGGAAGAATTCTTCCATACATTCAATGCCTTGCTGGAAGGCGGTCAGCAGATGATCCTGACGTCCGACCGTTATCCCAAGGAGATAAGCGGAGTGGAGGAGCGGCTCAAGTCGCGCTTCGGCTGGGGAC
Source organism: Halomonas sp. HP20-15 (assembly GCF_033446685.1). NCBI lineage: Bacteria > Pseudomonadati > Pseudomonadota > Gammaproteobacteria > Oceanospirillales > Halomonadaceae > Halomonas > Halomonas sp. HP20-15. Next base: position 197,480 of record NZ_JAWQLY010000002.1, read on the forward strand.
TGACGGTGGCGATCGAACCGCCTGAGCTGGAAACACGGGTGGCGATCCTGATGAAAAAGGCCGACCAGGCCAAGGTCGACCTGCCCCACGACGCGGCTTTCTTCATTGCTCAGAAGATACGCTCCAACGTGCGGGAACTGGAGGGCGCGCTGAAGAAGGTGATCGCCGATTCCCATTTCATGGGAAAGCCGATCACCCAGGATTTCATCCGCGAATCGCTCAAGGACCTGCTGGCTTTGCAGGACAAGCAGGTCGGGGTGGACAATATCCAGCGCACCGTTGCCGAGTACTACAAGATCAAGCTGGCGGACTTGCTTTCCAAGCGCCGTTCGCGCTCGGTGGCCCGTCCGCGACAGGTCGCCATGGCCCTGGCCAAGGAACTGACCAACCACAGCCTGCCGGAAATCGGTGACGCCTTTGGCGGACGCGACCATACCACTGTGTTGCATGCCTGCCGCAAGATTGTGGCGCTACAGGAAGAAAACGCGGATATTCGCGAGGATTACAAGAACTTGCTGCGGTTGTTGACCAGCTGATGCATGCCGTCCATCACAGCCTGTTCCCGTCTTTGAAACTCAGGAGAAGAGTGGAGCCCTCATGAAATTTTCCATTTCCCGTGAAGCCCTGCTGCGCCCGTTATCGCTGGTGGCCGGTGTGGTCGAGCGGCGCCAGACCCTGCCGGTGCTGTCCAATGTACTGATCGAGGTCCAGGACACTCAGCTGGCGCTTACCGGCACGGATCTCGAGGTCGAACTGATCGGCCGCATCGAGCCCAGCCAGGTCGATGAGCCGGGATCGGCCACGGTACCGGCTCGTAAGCTGATGGATATCTGCAAGTCGCTGCCCGAGCAGGCGGAAATCGTCTTCACCCTCGAGGAGGGACGGGCGATCCTGCGTTCGGGGCGCTCACGCTTCACGCTGTCGACGCTGCCGGTCGCCGAATTCCCAAATATCGAAGACAGCCAGGCCAGCCAGGAGCTGACCCTGCCGCGCGGCACCCTCAAGCAGCTCATCGACGCCACGTCCTTCGCCATGGCGCAGCAGGACGTACGCTACTATCTGAACGGCATGCTGCTGGAGCTCGGGCACAACCTGGTGCGCGCCGTGGCTACCGATGGCCACCGACTGGCGATGTGCACGCGCAGCGCCGAGGTGAACGTCGAGCCGACGCAGAAGCTGATCGTGCCGCGCAAGGGGATACTCGAGCTGGTACGCCTGCTCGATGGCAGCGACGAGCCGGTCGAGTTGACGTTGGGCGCCAATCACATCCGGGCGCATACCGGCAGCTTCACCTTCACCTCCAAGCTGGTCGACGGCAAGTTTCCCGACTATGAGCGCGTGATTCCCCGCGGCGGCGACAAGGTCTTCATCGCCGACCGGGCCGAGTTGCGTCAGGTGCTCTCGCGGACTTCGATCCTCTCCAACGAGAAGTACCGGGGCGTGCGCCTCAACCTCGAGGCCGGCAACTTGCGGGTGTTGGCCAACAATCCCGAGCAGGAAGAAGCCGAGGAAAACGTCGCCATCGACTACGACGGCAACACCCTGGAGATCGGCTTCAACGTCGGCTATCTGATCGATGTGCTCAACGCACTCGACGAGGATCGCATGCAGATGACCCTCTCCGACTCCAACAGCAGCGCCATCATGGAAGAGCCGGGTGGCGGCGATGCGCTGTACGTGGTCATGCCTATGCGCCTGTAACGCATTGATATGCAATCTCTGTTGTTGTCAGAAGGGCTTATGCGGCTAGCCTTAAAGCGGTGCCTGAATGCCTCTTGACCGTTTAACCTTTCAGGGTCTGCGTAACCTTGAGGCGCTCGACATGCATCCCTCGCCGTCGATCAACGTGATCGTCGGCGACAACGGTAGCGGCAAGACCAGCCTGCTGGAGGGGATCCATATCCTCGGCATGGGACGCTCCTTCCGCACACAGCAGCTCCGCCATGCCATCTGCCATGGCGGCGACAGCGTCACCCTGCATGGCCGCCTGGCTGGCGATCCTCCTGTACCGCTGGGAGTGCGCAGACACCGCGCCCAAAGCGAGCTCGAGATGCGCCTGGCCGGCGAGCGGGTGGCTCGGGTCGCCGAGCTGGTCGAAGCGCTGCCACTCCAGTTGATCAACCCAGATGCCTTTCGTCTGCTCGAAGGCGCGCCCGCTTCGCGCCGCGAGTTCTTCGATTGGGGTGTGTTTCACGTGAAACACGACTTTCTCGATGCCTGGAAGCGTACTCGGCGCGCGCTTAAACATCGGAATGCATTGCTCAGACATGATAGAATCGATGAGCAATCGATTGTGGTCTGGGAGCGTGAGTTTGCGCACTGGGGTAACCGCCTGGACGCCCTGCGCGACGACTACATGGCGGCTTTTCTACCGGTTTTCGAAGAGACGCTCGCCGAGCTCCTGCCGCTCCCCGACCTGACGCTGCGTTACTACCGCGGTTGGGATCGCCAGCGCGACTTGGCGGAAATCTTGGCTCAGGGGCGCGCTACCGACCGTCAGATGGGATTCACTCAGCAAGGCCCACAGCGTGCCGACCTTCGCATACGCATTGAGCGGCGGCCAGCGGTGGAGGTCCTCTCACGAGGTCAGCAAAAGCTGGTAGTCAGTGCCATGAAACTGGCCCAGGGACGCTTGCTGGAGATGACCACGGGACGTACCTGCGTCTATCTGATCGATGATTTGCCGGCGGAACTCGATGCCGAGCATCGAGGCGTCTTCTGTCGTTGGCTCGAACACATGGGCTGCCAGGCGTTCATTACCAGCGTCGATCGGGATGCATTGGCAGGGCTTTGGCAGGCGGATACAACGGTCGCGATGTTTCACGTGAAACAGGGTCGGCTTGCGACATACGGAACGAAAGACTTCACGACGGAGTAGTCAATGAGCGAACAAGCTTACGACTCAACGAGCATCAAGGTCCTGAAAGGGTTGGATGCGGTGCGTAAGCGCCCCGGCATGTACATCGGCGATACCGATGACGGAACGGGACTGCATCACATGGTGTTCGAGCTGGTGGACAACTCCATCGACGAAGCGCTGGCCGGTTTTTGCAGCGAGATACGCGTAGTCATTCATCCCGATGAATCGATCACCGTCAGCGACAACGGCCGCGGCGTGCCGACCGACATCCACAGCGGTGAGGGGGTCTCGGCGGCTGAAGTGATCATGACGGTGCTGCATGCCGGCGGTAAGTTCGACGATAACTCCTACAAGGTCTCCGGTGGGCTGCACGGTGTCGGCGTCTCGGTCGTTAACGCGCTTTCCGAGGAACTCAAGCTGACCATCTGGCGAGCCGGCCAGGTACATGAGCAGCTGTACCATCACGGCGTACCTGACGCGCCGCTTTCCGTCGTAGGACAGACTGAGAAGAGCGGTACGCGGGTGCATTTCCGCCCGTCACCGGACACGTTCACGCATATCGAGTTTCATTACGATATCCTCGCCAAGCGGCTGCGTGAACTCTCGTTCCTGAATTCCGGTGTGGCCATTCGCTTGATGGATGAGCGAAGCGGAAAGGAAGAGCTGTTTCATTACGAAGGCGGACTGCGAGCCTTCGTCGACCACTTGAATACCAACAAGTCGACGCTGAACCCCGTTTTCCACTTCAATTCCGAGCGCGAGGATGGGATTGCCGTCGAGGTGGCGATGCAGTGGAACGATACCTTCGCCGAGAATATCTTCTGCTATACCAACAACATCCCGCAACGCGATGGTGGTACGCACCTGGCCGGCTTCCGTGCCGCACTGACCCGTTCCCTCAATAGCTACATCGAAGCCGAGGGCGTGCTCAAGAAGGCCAAGGTCAATACCTCGGGCGATGACGCCCGCGAAGGCCTGACCGCGATCATTTCCGTCAAGGTCCCGGACCCCAAGTTTTCCTCGCAGACCAAGGAAAAGCTGGTCTCTTCGGAGGTCAAGACGGCCGTCGAGCAGGAACTCGGTCGGCAGTTCTCCGATTACCTGGTCGAGCACCCCAACGAAGCCAAGTCGATCGTCAACAAGATGATCGATGCAGCGCGCGCGCGCGAGGCTGCGCGCAAGGCGCGCGAAATGACTCGCCGCAAAGGGGCGCTGGATATCGCCGGTCTGCCGGGCAAACTCGCCGATTGCCAGGAAAAGGACCCGAGTCTTTCCGAGCTGTATCTGGTCGAGGGCGATTCGGCGGGAGGAAGCGCCAAGCAGGGCCGTGATCGGCGCACGCAGGCGATCCTGCCGCTCAAGGGCAAGATACTCAACGTCGAGAAGGCCCGCTTCGACAAGATGCTGTCTTCCGCTGAAGTCGGCACGCTGATCACGGCGCTGGGTTGCGGTATCGGCCGGGAGGAGTTCAACCCCGACAAGCTGCGCTATCATTCGGTCATCATCATGACCGACGCCGACGTCGATGGTTCGCATATTCGTACCCTGCTGCTGACGTTCTTTTTCCGCCAGATGCCGGAGCTTATCGAACGCGGCCACATCTTCATCGCGCAGCCGCCGCTCTACAAGATCAAGCGCGGCAAGCAGGAGATGTACCTCAAGGACGAGCAGGCCCTGCTTGATTACCTCACCACGACGGCGCTGGACGGTGCGGGTCTGCATGTCAACGCGGATGCCCCGGGCATCAGCGGCGAGCATCTTGAAGCCCTGGTCAATCAGTATCGTGACGTGATGAAGCGTATCGATCGCCTGCTGCGGGTTTATCCTCACGAAGTCCTGCGCAAGATCGTCCATGCGGCTACCTTGAATGGCGAAGAGAGCCTGCGTGACCGGATCACCATGCAGCATTGGATCGATTCCCTGCAGCAGGAAATGGATGCGCTGATCGCCTATGAGGGTGGGCCGCGCTACGTCTTCCATCTGCAGGAAGACGATGAGCGAGGCTTTTTCCTGCCGAGTGTGTCGCTGACCGCCCACGGCGTGACTACCGAGTACGTTTGGGGCGCGGATTTCTTCCGCAGCGCCGACTATCGTGCGATGGCTGCGTTGGGCGAGACGCTTAACGGGCTTATGGGAGAGGGCTCCTACGTGGCCCGCGGCGAACGCAGCAAGAAGGTCGATACGTTCTACGAAGCGCTCGACTGGCTGATGTCCGAAGCGCAGCGTGGCTTCTCCATCCAGCGCTACAAGGGGCTGGGCGAGATGAATCCCGACCAGCTTTGGGAAACCACCATGGACCCCGAGACTCGGCGCATGCTGCGGGTATCGATCGAGGACGCTGTGGCCGCCGACATGATGTTCAATACGCTCATGGGCGACGAGGTCGAGCCCCGTCGATTCTTCATCGAGCAGAACGCACTGGTGGCCAATCTGGACGTGTAATGTTTCACGTGAAACGCTAAGGCCCGCGCAGAAAGCCGAAAAAAGCCCAGCCAAGTGCTGGGCTTTTTGATTTGGTTCACCAATCAGCGTTAGCGGCTCGGTTGCTCCGTCAATCGTTGCTGAACCGCTCCATGCTGAAGCGTGGAGTCAGTGCCTCTTCACTGTGGAGCCCGACGCTCAGCCTCAATCAGGTGATCGACGAAGGCTGCCAGGTCATCGAAGATCCATACCCGCTCCAGGTTTTCCCTGGCTTCGGTCTTCTTTCCCTTGCCCGTGCGAACCAGAACCGGATGGCAGCCCTTGGCGATTCCCGCCTCCAAGTCCCTGCCGCTGTCACCGACCATCCAGGCGCCCCGAAGATTTTCCAGATTTAGACGTTGCTGGATTTGATCGAGGAGACCGACTTTCGGCTTGCGGCAAGCACAGTCATCATCGGGGCCATGGGGACAGTAGGCGATATGGGCGATGCTTCCCCCCGCAGCCGATACACGCTCGCATAGATTGTCATGCATCAATTGCAGGGTGGCTTCGTCGAAATAACCGCGTGCCAGCCCCGACTGGTTGGTGGCGACGGCCACGGTCCAGCCATGCAGGCTCAACCGGGCTATGGCCTCGATGGCCTGAGGGTAAGGGCGCCACTCCTCGAGCGACTTGATGTAGTTCTCCGAGTCTTCATTTATGACACCGTCGCGATCGAGGATGACCACCTTGTTCGGTGTCAGGTCATAGGGCTGAACGGGTAGTGGTTGCATGGTCATGGCGTGGCCTGGTCGAGTGTTTCACGTGAAACAAGCATGACGCAAAAAAGGTTTCACGTGAAACACATGCAAAAAAAGACCGGCCCTAAGGGGCCGGTCTGAAACAGGGTTGGTATCGCTGTGCGTAACAGCTTATTGCTGGAGTTGCGCGATATCCGCCACTTCGAGGAACAAGGCTTGTAGCTCGGCGAGTATGGCCAAGCGATTGCGCCTCACGGCGCTGTCATCCGCCATGACCATCACGTCGTCAAAAAACCTGTCCACGGGCTCGCGAAGAGCCGACAGCGCGTCGAGCGCTTCGCTGTAACGAGCCTCTGCGAACAGTGGAGCAACGACACGGCGACGGTCGTTCAGGGCCTCTACAAGCGCTCGCTCGGCGTCCTCGGCGAGCAGCGAGGCATCCACCGACTCAGCGATCTCGTCGGCCTGCTTGGTCAGGATGTTGGAGACGCGCTTGTTGGCGGCCGTCAGAGCGGCGGCCTCCTCGCGTTGGCTGAAGGCATGCACGGCGCGCACGCGGCGCGCGAAGTCCAGCGGCCGTGTGACCGGCCGCGAACGCACCGCAAGATAGACCTCGACGGCGATGCCTTCTTCCTGCGTCCAGGCGCGAAAGCGATCGAGCATGTAGTCGAGCACGTCCTCGGCGAGGCCCGCTGACTGGGGCAGGTCGCGGTGCCGTGCGGCGGCCTGCGTGAGCAGGTCGTGCAGATCGAGATCGAGCTCGGCCTTGATCAGGATATTGAGCACCCCGATCGCCGCCCGGCGCAGGGCGAATGGATCCTTGGCGCCGGTGGGCCGCGCGCCGATGCCGAAGATACCGGTGAGGGTGTCGAGCCGATCGGCCAGCGTCAGTGCCAGGCCGGTCTTGCTTCGAGGCACCTCGTCGCCGGCAAAACGCGGCAGATACTGCTCGTGAATCGCCTGCGCCACTGCCTCGGGCTCGCCGTCGTGGCGGGCGTAGTAGCAGCCCATGATGCCCTGCAGCTCGGGGAACTCGAGCACCATCTCGCTGGTCAGGTCGCACTTGGCGAGCTGTGCGGCGCGTGCGGCATGCTCGACGTCGCCCTCGATGCGCTCGGCGATATAACGGGCGAGGGCTTCGCTGCGCTCGGCCTTGTCGGCCAGGGTGCCCAGCTGCTGCTGGAAGACCACGCTGGCCAGCCCCTCGCGACGCGAGGCCAGGCTGTGCCTGAGATCGGTCTCGTAGAAGAACGCAGCGTCGGCCAGGCGCGGACGGATGACCCGTTCGTTGCCCTCGATTACCCGCTGCGGATCGTGGCTGTCGATATTGGCGATGGTGATGAATCCGGGCTCGAGCTTGCCGGCGGCGTCGAGCAGGTGAAAATACTTCTGGTTGGCCTTCATCGACGAGATCAGGCATTCGGCGGGCACCTCGAGGAAGCGCGCGTCGAAGTTGCCGGCCAGCGCCACCGGCCACTCGACCAGGCCGTTGACCTCGTCGAGCAGGTCCTCATCGATGACTGCGGTGGCCGCCTGGACTTCGGCCTCGGCAAGCACCTGCTCGCGGATCCGTTCGCGCCGGACCTGACGATCGACCAGCACATAGGCGTTTTCCAGAGCGCTCACGTAATCGTCGGCCTGGGGCAGGGCGATGGTGGCCGGGGCGTGAAAGCGGTGGCCGCGCGTCTCGCGACCAGCGCGCAGTCCCAGTACCTCGGCATCGACCACGTCGCGGCCGTAGAGGGTCACCAGCCAGTGCGCCGGGCGCGAGAACTCGATGCGCGAGTCGCCCCAGCGCATGTTCTTGGGCACCGGCAGCCCGGCAACGCTCTGCTGGATGATAGCGGGCAGCAGCTCATCGATCGTTGCGCCGGGCTGCTCGAAGCGATAGCCCAGCCAGATGCCCTTGTCGGTTTCGAGCTGGATGAGCTCATCGACCTGGACGCCGCAGGAGCGGGCGAAGCCCTGGGCGGCCTTGGTCGGCTCGCCATCCTTGTAGGCGGCGGCCAAGGCCGGGCCGCGGCGTTCGATCAGCCGGTCGGGCTGCTTGGCTTCGAGGGCCTGGATCTGTACCGCCAGACGGCGCGGCGTGGCATAGGCCCGGACCGCGCCGAAGCCGACTTCGGCGTCGCGCAGGCCGCCGGCGATACCGTCGGCGAAGGCATCGGCCAGCGAATCGATGGCGCCCGGTGGCAGCTCTTCGACGCCCAGTTCGACCAGTAGGGTGTTGGCAGCCATGCTCAAGCGTCTCCCTTTTCGGCTAGTGGCTCTTCGGCCAGCAGTTCTTGGCGCAGCGGCTCGGGGGCCATCGGGAAGCCCGCGGCCTTGCGCGATTGGTAATAGGCCTGGGCGACATCGCGGGCCATGGTGCGCACGCGCAGGATGTAGCGCTGGCGCTCGGTGACCGAGATGGCGTGGCGGGCGTCGAGCAGGTTGAAGGTGTGCGAGGCCTTGAGCACCATTTCGTAGGCGGGCAGCGGCAGGTTCGCGTCGATCAGCTTGCTGCATTCGCCCTCGAGGTGATCGAAGCTCGCGAACAGCGCCGGGACGTCGGCATGCTCGAAGTTGTAGGCGGACTGCTCGCGCTCGTTTTGCAGGTAGACGTCGCCATAGGTGACTCGCGAACCGTCGGGGGCGATCGCCCAGATCAGGTCGTAGACGCTGTCGACGTCCTGCAGGTACATGGCGATGCGTTCCAGTCCGTAGGTCAGTTCGCCGGTCACCGGGAAGCATTCGATGCCCCCGGCCTGCTGGAAGTAAGTGAACTGGGTCACCTCCATGCCGTTGAGCCAGACTTCCCAGCCCAAGCCCCAGGCGCCCAGCGTGGGCGACTCCCAGTTGTCCTCGACGAAGCGGATGTCGTGGACCAGAGGATCGATGCCGAGCCGCTCCAGCGAGCCGAGGTAGAGGTCCTGAAGGTCGGCCGGCGAGGGCTTCATCACTACCTGGAACTGGTAGTAGTGCTGCAGGCGGTTGGGGTTCTCGCCGTAGCGGCCGTCGGTCGGGCGGCGCGAGGGCTGCACGTAGGCGGCGTTCCAGGTCTCGGGACCGATGGAGCGCAGGAAGGTGGCCGGATGGAAGGTGCCGGCGCCCACTTCCATGTCCAGCGGCTGCATGATCACGCAGCCCTTTTCGGCCCAGTACTGCTGCAGGGCGAGGATCAAACCCTGAAAGGTTGTGACGTCTGGCGTCGACTGTGTCATTGCGGGTCACCGTTGGCCCATGAATTCGCGGACCGCCAAGTATACAATTAGCGGGTAATCGGTTATAGGCACCGCGCCGAATTGCCTGCCCCTGGCCGGGCGGGCCGCAACCACCAAGAGGATTCGCGACATGATCGTAGTGACGGGCGGCGCCGGTTTCATCGGCGCCAATCTGGTGAAGGCGCTCAATGCACGGGGCCGCGACGACGTGCTGGTGGTCGACGACCTGACCGACGGCACCAAGTTCGTCAATCTCGCCGACTGCACTCTCGGCGACTATCTGGACAAGGAAGACTTCCGCATGCGCGTCGAGGCGGCGCTACGCGGTGAGCAAAGCGAGTTGCCGCCGATCGAGGCGATCTTCCACGAGGGCGCCTGTTCGGATACCACCGAATGGGACGGCCAGTTCATGCTCGACAACAACTTCGAGTACTCCAAGGTGCTGCTGGCGTACTGCCAGCACAAGCGTATCCCGTTCCTGTATGCCTCGTCGGCGGCCACCTACGGCGGCAGCGAGGTGTTCGTCGAGGCGCCGGAGCACGAGAAGCCACTCAACGTCTATGGTTACTCGAAGCTGCTGTTCGACCAGTACGTGCGCGCGCGCTGGGACACTTTCACCAGCCAGGTGGTGGGCTTTCGCTACTTCAATGTCTACGGCCCGCGCGAGCAGCACAAGGCCAAGATGGCCAGCGTAGCCTTCCATCATCACAGCCAGGTCAGCCAGGGCCAGAACCCGCGTCTGTTCGGCGCCTGGGAAGGCTACGAGGCCGGCATGCAGAGTCGCGACTTCGTCTACGTCGGCGATGTGGTCGACGTCAATCTGTGGTTCCTCGACAACCCCGAGGTCTCGGGCATCTACAACCTGGGTACTGGCCGCGCCGAGCCGTTCAAGGCGATCGCCGAGACGGTGATCGATTACTACGCAAAAGGCGAAATCGAGTACATCGAGTTCCCCGACGAGCTCAAGGGTCGTTACCAGAGTTATACCCGCGCGGATATTTCGCGGCTGCGCGAGGCGGGCTATACCGCCGAGTTCAAGACCGTCCGCGAGGGTGTGCGCGCCTACCTGGATTGGCTGAATGGCTGAGGCAGCCGCGCCGCGCATCCTGATCGTCGGTCCCTCCTGGGTCGGCGACATGGTCATGGCCCAGAGCCTGCTCATGACGCTCAAGGCGCGCTATCCGGGAGCGACGCTGGGCGTTCTGGCGCCGGCCTGGTCGCAGCCGATCCTGGCGCGCATGCCGGAAGTCGACGAAGCGATCGCCCTCGAAGTTGGGCATGGCGAGTTCGGCTGGCAGGCACGCCGCACACTGGCCCGTTCGCTGCGCGGCCGCTTCGACCGGGCGCTGGTTCTGCCGCGCTCGTGGAAGTCGGCGCTGGTGCCGTTTCTGGCGGGGATTCCCGAGCGCATCGGCTTTACCGGCGAGCAGCGCGTGGTATTGCTGACCCGCCGGCGCAGGCTCGACAAGTCGTCGCTCGACCAGACCGTCAAGCGCTTCGTCTCGTTGGGGCTGGAGGAGGAGCAGGCGGCACGCGGCGATTTCGCCATCCCCCGGCCGCGCCTGCGCGTCGACCCGGACAGCCAGCGGCGTCTTCGCGAGTCGCTCGGTCTGGGTGACGGCCCGGCCATCGGCCTGATGCCCGGCGCCGAATACGGCCCCGCCAAGCAGTGGCCGCTGAGTTACTTCCGCGAACTCGCCGAAGCGCTCACGCAGCGCGGTTACGGGGTCTGGGTACTTGGCGGGCCCAAGGATGGCGATGACGGCGAGCATATCGCCCGCCGGCTCGATGGGGTCGTCAACCTGTGTGGCAGGACGAAGCTGGCAGACGCCGTGGACCTGCTTGCCGCCTGCGAGCAGGTGGTCACCAACGACTCGGGTCTGATGCACGTCGCCGCTGCGGTGGGTACGCGCATCCAGGCCATCTACGGCTCATCGTCGCCGGCCTATACGCCGCCATTGACCGATAACGCCGTCATCCACGACCTCGATCTCGACTGCTCGCCCTGCTTCCAGCGAAGCTGCCCGTTGGGGCACACACACTGTCTCAAGCACATCATGCCCGAGCGGCTGAGCCACGCCATCTCCCGGCGCTGACGACCCGACCTGACTATCTTCGACGCCAGGGCCTGCGCGGTATCGGTGCCGCGCATGAGGCTAACGCGGCGACTCGTCCGAGGGGACCTTCCACAGGCGTTTCTGCAGCGCGTTTTCTGCACGCATACGCGCATTGATCGCCTCGATGCCGTGACGCTCCAGCAGCGTCTGGGCCGGCGACAGCAAGGAGGCGCCGAGCCCGGCGCGGTGGGCGGGCACCTCGAAGCCCATCGCTTCCATCACCGTCGGCAGCACATCGACCATCGACGATTCGCGCTCGATGACTCGTGGTTTGAGGCCATTTCCCAGCATGATCAGGGTGTTCTCGCGCTCCCCGGCGATCAGCGACTGCCAGGCGGAGTTCTTCATCGCCAGGTGATCGCTGGCAATCACCACCAGGGTGTTGTCGAGCAAACCCTCGCGCTCGAGGCGTTCGATGAAGCGACGCGTCAGCCACCCGGTACATTTGATGGAGTAGAGAATGTTCTCGCCATCGAAGCTCCCCTGATTGTCGCGGCAGCTCTGGGCCGGATGACCGTAGGGCGGATGCGCCGACAAGGTGACCGCGAACAGCCCGAAGGGCTCGGGTTGGCGCTGCAGGTTGCGCACCCGCTGGACCGCCATGTCCAATAGCGAGTCGTCGTACAGCCCCCAGCTGTTGAGATAACTGGGATCGTCGAGACGCGGGCTCAATGCCTCGCGGCCGAGCACGGTGTCGAAACCATGCTGCTTATAGAACAGCCCCTTGCCGGCGAATTCGATGCTGGCCCCACCCATGAAGGTCAGGTTGTAGCCGCGCCTGGAGAGCAGGTCGCCGAGACAGTCGACGCCCGGCACCACGTGCTCCAGAGGCTCGAACTGGGAGTCGTGCATCAGCCCGGCGGGCATCAGCGGCGTGCCGCACTGGCTGGAGATCATGCCCGCCGTGGTCCAGCCGGTGTTGGCGATCTGGCGCAGATCATGGAACACCACGCCGCGCCGGCCGAGCATCTCCAGATCATCGTAGACGTCACCGAAGCGCGACTCGTCGGCATAGGTGCCTTCGGTGCTTTCCATGTACAGATAGATCAGGTTGGGCGGGTTCTCGGGCATGGCCTCGATCTGCGGCGGCACGTAGCGGCGCTCCAGCCAGGCGTCATCCTCGGCGACGATCGCCGCGCCCTGCAGGGTGATTCCGAACAGCAGCGGGTTGAACGCCAGCAGGAACAGCACCAGCACGCGCTCGAGTAGCCGCCAGCGTTGATCGACACGCACCAGCCAGGTGAATACGCCGAGCATGACGATCCCGGCCAGGGTATAGATGACCGCGAAGAAGATCCGTTCGCCGCTACCGTTCTCGGCGATTCCCGCCTGCAGGTGAAAGATCACTGCGCCAAGGTCGACCTTGCCGTAGCTATCGGCCAGAAACAGGTAAATCCACCACAATGCCAGCGGCAGCAGCGACCAGGGCCAGGCGCGTGGCCGGACGACCTGATAGGCGGGGGCCCCCCAGCGAAACAGCCAGCCGAGCCCCAGCCATAGGGCCAGGACCGGTAGCGTCCAGAGGTGCGGTAGGCTGAACGCCGTGGTCATGGCGTAGCCGATACAGAGACCCAGGTAGGCGATGGCCCACCAGCGTCCGGCGGGTAAACGGGTAGACATCTGCAAGAATCCTTTCGAGCAACGCTAGGCGCCGACCGGACTTGATGCTGATCTACGGCGATCGGTCAAATCCGACAGATTCCTAGATTAGCAAGCGCGTCACGGGGCTATCATAGCGCTATGTTACCGACGCGGATCGTCCGTGTCGGCGGCACACTCGTTTTCGTAGAGCTCGTTGAGCTTGGCATACTTCATGTAGGCGTGAAACGCCGTGGTCAGGGTGACCGTCATACCGTCGGCGCCCTGGAACAAACCGCCCTTGAACAGCAACTTGCGCAGCGTCGCCGTCAAGGCGTGCAGGGCGGGACGCAGCGGCGAGGGCGTCACGCCGCGTTCCTTCATCGCCCAGGCGTCACGGGTCGAGAGCGCATCGATGCGCTGGATCCAGTGCGACAGGCTGGCATACGTGAAGTGACGCAGGTGGGCCGAGGTGAGCGTGACGCGGGGCGCCTTGACCGACGAATGAGCCTTCTTGGGCAAATAGCCCGCCGTGGTGCGGTTGTATAGCCGCGTCACCGTATCGGGGTAGAAGCCGGCGGCGCGGATCCAGTGGTGGCCGACGTAGTTCTTGCGCCGGAAGGCGTAGGCTCGGGAAGGATCGTCCAGCGCCAGGCCCTCGATCAGTGCGACCGCATCGTCATCGAGGCGCTCGTCGGCATCGAGGGCGAGAATCCAGTCGTTGCGGGCGAAGGGCACGCCGTAGGCCTTCTGCGGGCCGTCGCCGAGATAGGCCTGGGCGATGACTCGCGCGCCATGTGCTTCGGCGATCGCCACCGTATCGTCTTCACTTAGCGAGTCGACGACGATCACCTCGTCGCAGACACGCTGAAGCGAGCGGATGCAGGCGGCGACGTTGGCGGCCTCGTTGAGGGTGATGACGATGCCGGTGATGGCCATTAGCGGCTCCCCGTGGCGGGCATGGACGGCGTGGCCGGTGTAGGCCACCAGCCGGCGATGGCCTGCGCTGCGGCCTCGATGTCGATGCGGCTCATGTCGGTGGCGCGCTCGTCGGCTGGTGGACTGAAAGCCAGGCGGTGGGCATCGCGGTTACAGGTCTGCCAGCGCAGCGGCGTCGCCGAGCGCTTGGCCGGGTAGAAACCGGCGGTGGGTACGTCCAGGCAACCGGCGATATGCAAGGGCCCGGTGGAGCCGGCGATGAGCAGGTCTGCGGCGCTCAGGCTATGGGCAAAATCGACCAGGTCGTCACGCGGCGGCATGACCTGCGCCGCCACGCCCCGGGCGGCGAGGTCTTCGCACAGGGTGGCGGCGGCAGCGTGCTCGCCGGGCCCCGAAGTGAGCACCCACTCCGCGGGCTTGTCCAGCTGAGCGTCGATGCGCGCGACCAGCGCGGCATAGCGCGCGGGTGTCAGGTTGACCGCCGAGCCCCCGCTGCCGCCGTGAACGAAGCCCCAGCGGCGTCGCACGTCGAGCCCGCATTCGCGGGCCAGACGCTGGCGTTGCTCGGCGCGCACCGCGGTCGGCAGCGGCCAGTAGGGCGGCTCGAGCGCCGGAACCGGCTGGCCGATTTGGCTCAACAATGCCTCGGCGAGTTCGAGATTGTAGCGATACTCGGGGCGCTCCGAGCGCGAGCGGCGCTGGACGATGCGCCGGTTGTAGAACACCTGAGCCCATTTGGTCGCCGGTGCCAGGCGCAGCGCAATGCCGGCCCGCCAGCCCAGCCAACCGATGCGCGGCGTCGAGAACAGCGTCAGCAGGGCATCGAAGCGGCGCTCGCGCAGCCGGGCGAGCAGGGTGCGTTGCGCATCGCGCGGCGCAGCGTCGCCGGGGTCGACGAGCACTTCGTCGACCCATGGGCAGGCCCGGGCCAGGGCGGCGGTATAGCTCGGCACCAGCACGCTGACGTAATTGTCCGGATGGGCTTGCTTGAGGCAGGCCAGAGCGGGCCAGGCGAGCATGAAGTCGCCGAGCTTGTCGTTGCGCACGACCAGCAGTCGCTGGCCCCTGGGCTGTGGCATGTCAACTCCCCGCAGTGGCGCGTCAACGTCGTGGCATGGATTGGTCGCGAATTATACCCGAGCCGGCGATCGCGGGCAGCCGACTCAGCGCTGGCTCACGACCCGTTCATAGCCACGCAGAATCGCCGGCACCGCCTCTTCGGCCTCGAACTTCGCCAGCGAGCGCTGCAGGCGTTCGAGATTGGCGTTCTGCCAGCCCCCCGGTCGGCGCAGCCGGCAACGGTCCAGGTCGATCAGCCATACCGTCTCGTCGGGGGTGATCAGCAGGTTGCGGACATTGAGATCGACGTGGTCGAGCCCGGCGCTGTGGAAGCGGCGAATCGTGGCCCCGACGCGCTCGAGCAGTGCCGGATCGTTATCTTCTAAACAGTCGGCCAGGGCGCGCGCGCCGGCCAGGCGAACGGTGAGCAGGGCGGCGGCGTAAGTGACGCCATGGCGCGTCACTTGAGCGGCCACCGGCCGCGGTACCGGCAGGCCCCGCGCGAACAGCGTCGCGGTAAGGCGCATCTCGCGAAAGGCACGGCTGCGCTCGAGGCCGGTCCAAACGTAACGCGCCTCGCTGAGCCGCGCCGCCATGCCGCCGCGGCGATAATCGCGCAGCACCCATTGCTCGTCGGCCACGGCGATCCTCGCGGCATCGACGAACAGGCTGGTCCCGCGCCCCGGGGCCTGGCCGACCACCGCATCGTGGCGCTGCCAGAAGGCGGCGCTGAACCATGCCGGATCGAACGTCGTCGGACCGCTTGCGGCCGAGTCGCTTCCGCTCGTCGCCGTTTGTGGCGCCATCTTGGGGTCACATAGAATGCCGGCGTCACATAGAATGCCGGCGTCATGTAAAATGAACTGTCTGTCCACATGGAGTGTTGCCAACCGCATGAAGCATCCTCTGCCAGCTCAGCCCGCGCACATTGGCATTCTGCGCCTTTCCGCGTTGGGCGACGTCTGCAATCTGGTGCCCACCGTGCGTGCCCTGCAACGCCAGTGGCCCACCGCCCGCATCACCTGGATCATCGGCAAGACGGAGCACAGTCTACTGGCGGGCCTGTCCGGGGTCGAGTTCGTGGTCTACGACAAGGCGACGGGACTGGCCGGGATGCGTGAGCTCTGGCGACAGCTGGCGCAGACGCGCTTCGATGTGCTGTTGCACATGCAGCAGGCGCTGCGTGCCAGCGTACTGCTGATGGGGCTCAAGAGCGATGTGCGGGTGGGCTACGACAAGGCCCGCGCCAAGGACTGGCAACACTGGTTCACCCACCGCCAGCTCGCGGTTCACGAGCGCGCGCACGTTCTCGAGTCGTTCATGGACTTCGCCCGCCTGCTGGGCGTCGACGATACCCGGCTCGAGTGGGGTCTGCCGATCCCCGACGCCGCGCGCGCCGAGGCGCAGCGGGTGAGCGGCGACGGCGACTACGTGGTGATCAGCCCCTGCGCCAACCCCCGGCTGCGCAACTTTCGCAACTGGTCGGCGCAGGGTTACGCGACGCTGATCGAGCATCTATGGACCCAGCATGGTCTGAAGAGCGTGCTGACCGGCGGCGGCAGCGCCCAGGAGCGCGAGATGGGCGAGCGCATCCGGGCACTTGCCGTCGCCGAATCGGTGATCGACGCCATCGGCGCGAGCTCGCTCAAGGGGCTGCTGGCGCTGATCGACCAGGCCCGGCTGGCCGTCGCCCCGGACTCCGGCCCGGTGCACATGGCCAACGCCCTGGGCACGCCCACCGTCGGGCTCTACGCCACCACCAACCCGGATCGCGCCGCGCCCTACTGTTGGCGCGAACATGTCGTCGATCGCTACTCGGAGGCGGTACGCCGCTATCTGCACAAGGACCCCGCGACGATCCCCTGGGGGCAGCGGGTCCGTCATCCGGACGCCATGGCCCTGATTCGCGCCGAGGACGTGATCGCGCGCGTCGACCAGGTCCTGGCCCTTCCCCGATCCACCGAGACGCTGGAGCCGCGCGATGCAGTTTGACCTGACCGCCCTCGAACGGGCCCGCCTGCTGGTCGTGGGCGATGTGATGCTCGACCGCTACTGGCATGGCGGTACCTCGCGCATCTCGCCGGAGGCGCCGGTGCCGGTAGTGCGCGTCGGCGAGAGCGAGGACCGCCCGGGCGGCGCCGCCAACGTGGCGCTCAACATCGCCTCGCTGGGTGGCCACGTGGCGCTGGCGGGGCTGGTCGGCGACGACGACAACGCCGATTTGCTGAGCGCGCGCCTGGAAGACTCCGATGTGAGCACTCACTTCCAGCGCAGCTCGGCAATACCGACGATTACCAAGCTGCGGGTAATGAGCCGCAGCCAGCAACTGATCCGCCTGGATTTCGAGGACAGCCTGGCCGGCATCGATACCGGCGAGATGCTCGGCCGGGTCGAGGCCGCGCTGCCCGACAGCGACCTGGTGATCCTGTCCGATTACGGCAAGGGCACGCTGGGCCGCGTCGAGGAACTGATCGCACTGATCCGCGCCAGCGGCAAGCGGGTGCTGGTCGACCCCAAGGGTAGCGACTTCCGCCGCTATCGCGGCGCCAGCGTGATTACTCCCAACCTGGGCGAGTTCGAGGCGGTGGTCGGAGTCTGCCACGACGACGCCGAGCTGGCCGTCAAGGGCGAGCGGCTGCGCGCCGAGCTCGAACTGGAGGCGCTGCTGATCACGCGTAGCGAGCGCGGCATGACGCTGATCCGCGCGGATCATGCGCCGCTGCACCTGCCGACTCACGCCCGCGAGGTGTTCGACGTCACCGGCGCCGGCGATACGGTGATCGGCGTGCTGGGGCTGGCGCTGGCCGCGGGCCATGCCTACCCCGAGGCGGTGACCCTGGCCAACCTCGCCGCCGGGCTGGTGGTCGCCAAGCCGGGCACCGCCACGCTATCGGTGGCCGAGCTCTATACCGCCCTGCATGGCGACAAGCTCGCCGAATTCGGCGCCATCGATTCGGCGACGCTGGTCGAGGCGGTACGCGCCGCCCAGGCCCGGGGCGAGCGGGTGGTAATGACCAACGGCTGCTTCGACATCCTGCATGCCGGACACGTCGCCTATCTCGAACAGGCCCGGCGGCTCGGCGACCGGCTGATCGTCGCGGTCAACGACGACGCCTCGGTGGCGCGACTCAAGGGACCGCGCCGACCGATCAACACCCTGGCGCGGCGCATGCAGGTGCTGGCGAGTCTCGCCGCCGTCGACTGGGTCGTCGCCTTCGGCGAGGAAACGCCGGCCCGGCTGATCGAGGCGGTGCTGCCCGACGTGCTGGTCAAGGGCGGCGACTACCGGCCCGAGGAGATCGCCGGCGGCGAGGCGGTGATCGCCAACGGCGGTGAGGTCAAGGTGCTGGGCTTCGAGGATGGCGTCTCGACCACCGCGATGATCGCCACCATCCTCGATCGCGAGCGCTGAGCGTGGCTTCTCGCCACGCATTGGCGCGGCTCGCCTACAGCGGTGTGCTGTATCTGGCCGCGCCGTTGATCTGGCGCCGGGTGTGGCGTGAGTCGGCGCCCACTCACTCGCGCGGCGAACGCCTCGGGCTGATTCCCCGGTGTGTCGACGAACGGCCGTGCATCTGGCTGCATGCGGCATCGCTCGGCGAAGTGGTCACTGCCACGCCGCTGATCCGCGCACTGCTGGCGCGCCATTCCGATTATGCGCTGGTGATCACCACCATGACCGCCACCGGCGCCGAACGCGTCGCCACGCTGTTCGGCGACGCGGTTCATCACCATTTCCTGCCGCTCGACTTTCCCGGCGCCACACGGCGCTTCGTCGATCGTCTGCAGCCGGCGCTGGCGATCATCGCCGAAACCGAGCTGTGGCCCAATCTGCTGCACACCTGCGCGGCTCGCGGGGTGCCGATAGTGATCGCCAACGGCCGCCTCAGTGCCGGCGCCTTCGCCACCTACCGGCGCTTCGCGGCGTTGAGCCGTGACATGCTTGAAACGGTCGCCTGGGTGGGCGCCAAGTCGCGCGAGGACGCCGAGCGCTTTCGCGAACTCGGCTGCCCCGCTTCGCGGGTCGCCGTCACCGGCGCACTCAAGTTCGACATCGAGCTCAATGAGGGCCTCGAAGACGAAAGTGAGCGCTTACGTACCGAGTGGGGCGAGCGGCCGGTGTGGGTCGCCGGCTCGACCCATCCCGGCGAGGATGAAGCGGTGCTCGAGGCCCACGCCCGGCTGCGGGAGCGCTATCCGAATGCCCTGTTGGTGCTGGTGCCGCGTCATCCGCAACGCTTCGATGCGGTCGCCACGCTGTGCCGGTCGCAGGGCTTGGCGATGGCGCGGCATTCGCGCGGCGAGTTGCCGGGGCCGGAAACCGGCATTCTGCTGGGCGACACCATGGGCGAGTTGATGCGCTTCTACGGCGCGGCGGACGTGGCCTTCGTCGGCGGCTCGCTGGTACCGGTGGGCGGGCACAACCTGCTCGAACCGGCGGCACTCGGCGTGGCGGTTATCAGCGGCCCCTACCTGGACAACCTGCGCGAAATCGCCGATACCCTGGCCGAGGCCGATGCGCGGCGTGAAGTAGCCGATGGTCCGGCGCTGGGTGAGGCGCTGGTCGCGCTGTTCGACGCCCCGGACGAACGTCGTCGCCTGGGCGCGGCGGGCCGGGCGGTGGTCGAGGCCAACCGCGGTGCACTGACGAGGACGCTCGAAAAAGTAAGCACTTACTTGCGTGCCGGTGCCTAGCCAACCCGGCGCCGGCACGCCTTCAGTGCGTAAAGCGCGACACGCCGTCCTCGCCGGCCAGCAACAGCACGTCGGCCGGGCGGCGTGCGAACAGGCCATTGGTGACCACGCCGACGATGTTGTTGAGCTCGCTTTCGGTGTGACGCGGATCCTCGAGCATCAAGCCATGGCAATCGAGAATCTGGTTGCCGTTGTCGGTAACCACGCCGTCGCGGTAGATCGGATTAAAGCCGAGCTTGACCAGTTCCCGCGCGACATAGGAGCGCGCCATGGGGATCACCTCGATGGGCAGCGGAAAGCCGCCGAGCAATTGAACGCGCTTGGAGGCGTCGGCGATGCACACGAAGCGCTCGGCACAGGCGGCGATGATCTTCTCGCGGGTCAACGCGCCGCCACCGCCCTTGATCATCTGCAAGTGATGGTTGATCTCGTCGGCACCGTCGATATAGACCGGCACGCTGCCCACATGGTTGAGTTCGAAGACCTCGATGCCGTTCGCCTTGAGGCGTGCGGTGGTCGCCTGTGAGCTGGCGACGGCGCCCCTGAACAGATGGCGCGAGCCGGCCAGCAGGTCGATGAACCGGTTGACCGTCGAGCCGGTGCCGATACCGATTACCGCATCCGCTAGCAGTAGCGGCTTGATATCGTCGATCGCCGCCGCGGCGGCGGCCTGCTTGAGTTCGTCCTGGGTCATGGTAAGGCTCGTTGGTCGATGGCAAGTTCGATCATTATAGGCCAGCGAGGAGCCGCTGTAGATGCCGCCAGGCGCGGCGTGACGGGCAACGACGGCGGTCTTTAGCTGGACGCCGAGGCGCCGCGTCTGCTACCAATAGGGGCTTTCCCGACCGGATGCAACGCCCACGCGACGCGGCCCATGCGACGTGCGACTCAGGACTCCAGGATGCTCGAAGACACCGTCAAGAAGATACTCCAGGCCCGCGTTTACGAAGCGGCCCGCGAAACCCCGCTCTCGCCCGCGCATTTCCTGTCCCGCCGTCTCAACAACCAGATTCTGATCAAGCGCGAAGACCTGCAGCCGGTCTATTCCTTCAAGGTGCGCGGCGCCTACAATAAGATGGTGCAGCTTACCGAGGAGCAGAAGGCCAAGGGCGTGATCGCCGCCTCGGCCGGCAACCATGCCCAGGGACTGGCGCTGGCGGCCAAGCAGCTAGGCGTCAAGGCGGTGATCGTGATGCCGCGCATCACCCCGGAGATCAAGGTCCAGGCGGTGCGTGCCCGGGGCGCCAAGGTGGTGTTGCGCGGCGACGCCTTCGGCGAGGCACTGGCCCATGCCCGCGAATTGATCGAGGCGCACGGCTACACCTACATCCCGCCGTTCGACGATATCGACGTGATCGCCGGCCAAGGCACCGTGGGCATGGAGATCCTGCGTCAGCAACCCGGGCGGCTCGACGCGATCTTCGTGCCGGTGGGCGGCGGCGGGCTGATCGCCGGCATCGCCGCCTACGTCAAGTATCTGCGTCCCGAGATCAAGGTGTTCGGTGTCGAGAGCGAGGACAGTGCCTGCCTCAAGGCCGCCCTGGAGGCCGGCGAACGGGTCACCCTGGATCAGGTCGGGGTGTTCGCCGAGGGTGTCGCGGTGGCGCAGATCGGCGAGGTGCCGTTCGCGGTGATGCGCGACCTGGTCGATGGGGTGATCACCGTCACCACCGACGAGATGTGTGCGGCGGTCAAGGACACCTTCGAGGATACCCGCGCGGTGGCCGAAACCTCCGGCGCGCTGGCGCTGGCCGGGCTCAAGAAGTACGTCCAGCAGAGCGGCGCCGAAGGCGAGACGCTGGTCTGCATCAACTCCGGCGCCAACACCAACTTCGATCGTCTCCAGCACATCGCCGAGCGCACCGAGCTCGGCGAGCAGCGCGAGGCGATCCTGGCGGTGACCATCCCCGAGCGTCCGGGCAGCTTCAAGAAGTTCTGCCGGACCCTCGGCAAGCGCATGGTCACCGAGTTCAACTACCGCTACGCCGATGCCGACAGCGCGCACATCTTCGTCGGCGTGCAGGTCAAGCCGGGCGGCGAGGATCGTCGGGCGGTGGCCGACAAGCTGCGCGAGGCGGGCTATCCGGTGGAGGACCTGACCGACAACGAACTGGCCAAGCTGCACATTCGCCATCTCGGTGGCGGCCGGCCCAAGGAACGCTTCGAGGAGGAAGTCTACCGCTTCGAGTTTCCCGAGCGCCCCGGCGCGCTGATGAACTTTCTTACCCATCTTCCGGCCGACTGGAACATTTCACTGTTTCACTACCGTAATCATGGCGCTGCCTACGGTCGTGTATTGGTTGGCATGCAGGTTCCCAACGGCGATCGCTATCATGTCGAAGAGTATTTCGAGAAGATTGGTTATCGTTACTGGAAGGAAACCGAGAACGTTGCCTACCGGCTGTTCATGGAATAACGCGAGTTTTATCGTCCAATTCAGGTGAGTGGCCACTCGCTAACCTGTAACCCCTTGTAAACAGGGGGCTCTGTTAATTGGCGTTTGCGAGCTGACTATTGTCATTCTTTTATCGTAGCCCTATAGTCGGGGCGTTATTTGGGTGCAGTATTATTAATACGATAAATCTCGGAGTAGTCATGAAACGCAAGCCCGACCTGGTCATGGCGCTGGTATTGATCTTCGGTCTGGGGGTAGTCGCCACCGGCTACGCGCAGACACTGATCGGTACCTGATTTGCCAGACGGGCCAGTACCGTGAGCCTGCCAAGAACCGCCAGGGGCCTTTGCCGCTGGCGGTTTTTTAATGGCGGTTCGTTAATGCTGGTGACGTTGCGGGCGCACTATCCGGCGGTCGCTGACGATGGCGTCGAGCGGTACGTCCCAGCCGGCGAACGGCAGGCGCTCGACATGCTGGCAGTCGTGAGCGACGCCGATCAGGCGAGGGCGCGGCCCGCGCTGGCGGGTGAAGGCAAAGCTGCGATCGTAGAAGCCACCGCCCATCCCCAGCCGGTTGCCCAAATCGTCGAAGCCGACCAGCGGCAGCAGCACCAGATCGAGCGCCCAGGGCGGCGACTGGCGGGCACGGTGAGCGCCATGACGGGTATCGGGCTCGCGAATGCCGAAGCGGTTGCGGGTCATCGGCGTGGCGGCGTGATAGTGCACGAACCATAGCCGGTTCTCGGCCAGCGGGCGTAGCACCGGCAGGTAGGCACGCGCACCGCGCCGGCGCAGCCAGCGCAACAGCGGGGTGGCGTCGATTTCGCCGTCGTTGGGCAGATAGAGCGCCACCCGTCGGGCGCGCTGGACTTCCGGCAGGCCTCGCAACCGGCGGCATAACGCCTCGGTGGCCTGACGCTGCTGGGCCCTCGTCAGCGCGCGACGGCGCTGGCGCAGGGAGCGTCTCAGCGCCTTGCGCTGATCGTTGAGAAGCTGCGGGTCAGACACGGGCTGGCCATGAATGGCTGAAAAGGGGGTTCCCCAGAGTGCCGTTGTCGTTCTGGCCCTTGAACCCACTGGTTCAAGGTGGGTGGCCGCAGACAGACCGTCAGGCTTTCCGTCGCACGGACATGCACACGGGTCTGTCTAGCAATTGGCCCCCTGGGTACTGCGCATAGGCTCGAGGGACGTCAACGACTGACGTACACCCCAGGGAACGCATTCATCGTAACAGAGCTGGGGGCATGGCCAAAGGGCTGTTTTGTCGACTCGCGGCGCTCGCCCATCGGCTCAGCGCTTGGGAATCTCGCCGAGCGCGCGCTCCAGGCGCTGGCTGAGCGCGGCCAGGCTATCCTCGCCGGCGCGCTTCTCGTCCTGCACCTGAAGCAGCTCGTGGGTGATGTTGAGCGCGGCCATGATGGCGATCTTCTCGGCATCGAGCACCTTGCCGCGGGAGTGGATGCCGTGCATCGCGCGGTCCAGGTAACGGGCGGTGCGCTTGAGCTCGGCCTCTTCGTCGGGCGGGCAGGCAATGACGTAAGAGCGTCCCAGCAGGGTGATCTCGGTGGTCGACCGTGCGTCGTCGCTCATGGCAGGCTCCAGGCGCGGGCCAATAAGCGGCCCGTACGATAAGATGAACTCAGGTTTCGAGCCACTATAGAGAGGCCCCGACGGCCGGTCAACGCGCCGCTCCGGCCCGCTGCGACCGTCGCGGGCGCCTCCCCAACCGCCATTTATGGAAGCTCATGTCTATCATCAACGATCAGCTCGATTTCTCCACGGTCGCCGATGTCTTTCTGGTCCACGGCAGCCTGCAGTCGCCGGCGTTCCTGGATGGCCAGCTGAGCGCCGCCCTGGCGCTCCACGACATCCCCGCCGAGTCCTGGCTGGAGACGGTATGCCTGGCCATGGGGGTCGAACAACCCCATGACCGCGAATCCGGCGAGGTATTGCTGGCCTGGCGCCGCCAGGCACTGGAGGCGCTCTCCGCCGCCGATCTCAATTTCGAACCGCTGCTGCCCGACGAACTGTTCTCGCTCGCCGAGCGCGCCCGCGGCCTGCGCGAGTGGACGCTGGGTTTTCTCGAGGTGGTCAACGAGGTCGGCGGTGAAACCCGCGACGCCTGGTCGGCCAACCTGCGCGAGGCGATCGAGGACCTGGAGACCCTGGCCGGACTCGACGAACTGGCCCTCGACGACAGCCCCGAGAACGAGAACGACCTGTTCACGCTCACCGAGCACGCGCGGATGGCGGCGATGCTGCTGTACACCGAACAGCACCCTGCCAGCCCGCAGGTCGAACAGGGCGACACCCCGCCACCCACCCAATGATCGAGCGTCGATGACGCAATGAAAGGAGCGCGCATGGCACCCGACACACTGACCTACTCATCATCGCCCCGCCCGCCGGCCATCGGGCTCGACGAATACCGCCGGCGGCGCCAGGCGCTGATGGCTGCGCTGCCGGCGTCGAGCGCGGTACTGATGCCGGCTGCGACGCTGGTCACGCGCAGCAACGACAGCGAATATACCTTCCGCCAGGACAGCGACTTCCACTACCTGTGCGGCTTTCCCGAGCCCGACGCGCTGCTGCTGCTGTTGCCCGGCCGCGAGGAGGGCGAGGCGATCCTGTTCTGCCCCGACAAGGACCCTACCCAGGAAGCCTGGACCGGCATCCGGGTCGGCGCCGAGGCGGCGGTCGAACGCTATGGCGTCGATCAGGCCTTCGCCAACAGCGAGCGCGACGAGCGTCTGGCGGGGTTGCTCGATGGCCGGCATAGCCTCTACCTGCCGCTCGGCGACGACTGTGCGATGGCGCTCGCCGACGAGGCGCGCCAGCAGTTGCTGGCACGCGCGCGTCAGGGCGCGCGTGCCCCTCAGGCGCTGGTCGACGTCGCGCCGCTGATTCATGAACAGCGCCTGATCAAGAGCGATGCCGAGCTCGAACTGATGCGCCACGCCGCACGCATCTCCGCCCGGGCGCATGTGCGTGCGATGCGCAGCGCCCGGCCCGGGCTCGCCGAATACCAGCTGCAGGCCGAGCTCGAGCACGAGTTCCAATGGCACGGCGCTCGCGCCCCGGCCTACAGCACCATCGTCGGCGGTGGCGCCAACGCCTGTGTACTGCATTACATCGAGAACGCCGCAATCCTCGACGACAGCGATCTGGTGCTGATCGACGCCGGTGCCGAATTCGAGCTGTATGCCGGCGACATTACCCGCACCTTTCCGGTCAACGGCCGCTTCAGCGACACCCAGCGCAGCGTCTACGAAATCGTGCTCAGCGCTCAGATACGCGCCGTCGAGGCCGTACGTCCCGGGGTGACGCTCGGCGAGATCCATCGCGGCGTGGTCCGCGACCTGACCCACGGCCTGATCGAGCTGGGACTGCTCGAGGGTGAGCTCGACGCGCGCATCGACGACGAAAGCTACCGGCGCTTCTACCTGCACTCGACCTCCCACTGGCTGGGGCTCGACGTGCACGACGTCGGCGGCGCGCGTCGCGATGGCGAGCCGCGCCAGCTCGAGCCGGGAATGGTGCTCACCGTCGAGCCCGGGCTGTACATTCCGGCCGACGACGACATTCCGGCGACCCTGCGCGGCATCGGCATTCGCATC
Source organism: Halomonas sp. HP20-15 (assembly GCF_033446685.1). NCBI lineage: Bacteria > Pseudomonadati > Pseudomonadota > Gammaproteobacteria > Oceanospirillales > Halomonadaceae > Halomonas > Halomonas sp. HP20-15. The sequence continues at coordinate 223,103 of NZ_JAWQLY010000002.1, forward strand.
GAGGACGACGTGGCGGTCACCGCCACCGGCCATGAGGTGCTGACAACTGATGTGCCCAAGCGGGTCGAGGAGATCGAGGCGTTGATGGTCGATTCTTGACCACTCGCGAGTGCGCGATTTTTAACCATACGTAATTTACGTAAAGCGCTGCCGTAGGCTCGCACTGCAGGACGCGCTACAGGAGCTACAGGACATTAGGGAGAGTCCATGGGCGTAACCACGGTAGATATCGCCATCGTCGGCGGCGGACTGGTCGGCGCGAGCCTGGGCTGTGCGCTGGCTCCGCTGATCGAGCGCCATGGCCTCAGGGTGGCGGTGATCGAGGCGGCGCCGCTGGCGACGCCCTCCAGATCGGACCTGCTCGAGGCCTACCAGCCCAGCTTCGACGTGCGTGCCAGTGCCATCGCACTGGGCTCGCGCTGGCACTTCGAGGCGCTGGGGGTGTGGCCGGACCTGGCCCGCGAGGCCACGGCCATCGAGACCATCCACGTCAGCGAGCGTGGCCGACTGGGGGCGACCCGGCTGACGGCCCGCGAGATGCAAGCCGAGGCGCTGGGTTACGTAATGCCCAACGCCTGGATGGGCCGCGTGCTGCACGCGCGGCTGGGCGAACTCGAACTCGACTGGCAGTGCCCGGCGCGGGTCGAGTCGATCGCCCCGCAGTCCGACGGGCACCGTCTGGCGCTGTCCAACGGCGAAACCCTCGACGCCGGGTTGACCGTGCTCGCCGACGGCAGTCGCTCGGGACTCAAGGAGCGCCTGGGGATCGCCAGCCAGACGACCCCCTACGAGCAGAGCGCGCTGATCGCCACCCTCGAGGTCAGCCGGCCGCATCGCGGCGTGGCCTTCGAGCGCTTCGCGCCGGATGGTCCGCTGGCGCTGCTGCCGCTCACGGGCAACCGCATGGAGCTGATCTGGACTCATGAGCAGGGCCGCGAACAGGCGACCCTGGCGCTCGACGACGCGGCCTTCCTGGCGCGCCTGCAGGCGGCGTTCGGCGAGCGGGTCGGGCGCTTTCGCCGGGTCGGTGAGCGTCACGTCTATCCGCTGTCGCTGGTTACCGCGCAGGAAACCGCGCGTCCGGGACTCGCGGTGCTGGGCAATGCCGCCCACTCGCTGCATCCGGTCGCCGGCCAAGGCTTCAACCTGGCGCTGCGTGGGGTGATGGACCTGGTGACGGCGCTCGAGGCGGGGCTGGCGAATGGCCAGGGTCCGGGCGAGATGCGCGTCATGCAGGATTTCGAGGCGCGCCGCGAGCGCGACCGCCACAACGTGATCCGCTTCAGCGACGGCCTGATCCGGCTGTTCGGCCTCGATCATCCGCTGCTCTCCCACGCCCGTGCGGCGGGTCTGACGGGGCTCAATCTCGCCGGGCCGCTGCGCCGGACATTGGCGCGCCGAGCGATGGGCATCGAACGTTAAGGTTGCCGGCAACGGTCACATGGCAAAGGACAACGACTCATGACAGACAGCGATGTCTCGGCGGATCGACAAGCTCCGCCGCGAGATACGGATTTCACCGCGGAGGTGATCGTCGTCGGCGGCGGCCTGGTCGGCGCCACGCTGGCGTTGCTGCTCGGCGAGGCGGGCGTCGCCGTGCGCGTGCTCGAGACCCGGGCGCAGCCGCTCGATGGCGAGGCGGTCGGCAAGGGTCCGCCGGCGGCGCGGGTCAGCGCGCTGACGCCGGTCAGTGAGCGCTTACTCAACAATCTCGGCGTCTGGGCAGCGATCGCCGGACGACGCATCACGCCCTATACCGGCATGCAGGTATGGGAGGCGGAAGGCAGCGGCGAGATCCGCTTCCATGCCGACGAGGTGGGGGTCGCGACGCTGGGGCACATCGTCGAGAACGAGGTGGTGCTCGCCGCGCTGGAAGCGCGCCTGCAGGCGTTGCCCTCGGTGCGCATCGATTACGGCGTACGGCTACGGGCCTTGCAGAGTCCGGCCAGTGGCCGCCGGCTGATACTCGACGATGGCCGCCAGTTGCAGGCGCCGCTGGTGGTGGCCGCCGACGGGGCGCGCTCGCAGTTGCGCGAGCTGGCCGAGATCGAGGTGCGCGAACGCGACACCGGCCAGGCGGCGCTGGTCACCACGGTGCGTTGCGAGCGGTCACACGGCGGCGTCGCGCGCCAGGTGTTCCGGGCCGACGGACCGCTGGCGTTTTTGCCGCTGACGGTGGATGGCGATGCGCATTACTGCTCGATCGTCTGGTCGACGACGCCGGACGAGGCCAAGCGCCTCGCCGCGCTGCCCGACGAGGCATTGGCGACGGCGCTGGGCGAGGCCTTCGAGCAACGCCTGGGCCGCGTGACGGTGACCGGCGTCACGGCGCGCTTTCCGCTGACCCAGCGTCACGCCGCGCATTACGTCGAGCCTGGGCTGGCGCTGATCGGCGATGCCGCGCACAACATCCATCCGCTGGCCGGGCAAGGCGTCAACCTAGGGCTGATGGACGCCGCGGTACTGGCCGAGGAGCTGCTCGCGGCACGCCGCCGCGGCGCCGGCATGGGCGACGTGCGCATCCTGTCGCGCTATGAACGCCGCCGGCGCGGCGACAACGGCCTGATGCTGGCGCTGATGGACGGTTTCAGGGTGCTGTTCGGCGCCCAAGCCCCGGCGCTGCGGCTACTGCGCAACGTGGGGCTGAGCGGGGCCGACCGGCTGGTGCCGGTCAAGCGGCTGATGATGCGCCAGGCGATCGGCGAACGCGGGCGGCTACCGGCGCGCTGCCGCTAGCCGCCGCCGCTGCGGCTAGCCGGAGGGCGCTTCGCCCGACGCGTCCTCGGTCCGGGCGGACCGCCGCTCGAGCACGTTGAGCGCCTTGAGCAGGTTGAGCGCCTCGCCGAGCTGGTAATCCTGCACCGGCTGGCTGGACTCGCTGTCCTGCGGCGCGCTGCCGTTGGGGTTGGCCAGTCGCCCGGCGAGATCCGATTCGCGCAGGCCGAAGTCGTTGCCTTCGGCGATCTCGAGCCGGCCGCGCACCACCTCGACATCGGGGGCGATGCCCTGGGCCTGGATCGAGCGACCGCTGGGCGTGTAATAGAGCGCCGTGGTCAGCTTGAGGCCGTCGCCGTTGCCCAGCGGCATGACCTGCTGGACCGAACCCTTGCCGAAACTCTGGGTGCCCATCACCACCGCCCGGCTCTGATCCTGCAGGGCGCCGGCGACGATCTCTGCCGCCGAGGCGCTGCCGCCGTTGATCAACACCACCATCGGCACGTCGGTCAGGGCGCCATCGGCATGCGCCGTGAAGCGCATGTCGCTGTCGGGCAGGCGGCCCTCGGTATACACGATCAGGCCGCTGTCGAGAAAGGCATCGGCGACTTCGACGGCGCTGTCCAGGACCCCGCCGGGGTTGTTGCGCAAGTCGAGTATCAACCCCTTCAACTGGCCTTTCTGCTTGAGCGCGGCCAGCGCGTCCTTGACCTGCTCGCCGGTGCGGCTCTGGAACTGGCTGATGCGCAGGTAACCGTAGCCGGGTTCGAGCATCTCGTGCTTGACGCTGTCGCTGCGGATGATCTGACGGGTCAGCGTCAGCGTACGCGGCGAGCTTTCGCCCTCGCGCAGGATGGTCATCTGGATCTCGGTGCCGGCATCGCCGCGCATCAGCGTCACGGCTTCCTGCAGCGACATGCCCTCGGTAGGCGTCTCGTCGATGCGCAGGATCGTGTCGCGGGGCTGGAGCCCGGCGGCTGCGGCCGGGGTGTCGTCGAGCGGCGCGATCACCGTCAACTGGCCATCCTGCATGCCGACCTCGATGCCCACGCCGCCGAACTCGCCCTCGGTGGACTCGCGCAGGGCCTCGAAATCCTCGCTGTTGAGATAGCTGGAGTGCGGGTCGAGCTCGCTGAGCATGCCGCGCATGGCGTTGCGCATCAGCGTGCTGTCGTCGACCTCCTCGACATAGGCGCGCTTGATGCGCTCGAAGACCTCGGCGAAGGTCTGGACATCGGCCACCGGCAGGTCGTCGTCGGGCGCCTCGGGGGCGGCCAGCGTCGGCGTCGTAAAAGAAATGAGAAGGACTGGCAGCAGCCAGCGAAGACAATGAACGCGCATGCTTACTCCGGGTCGCGTCGGGCGAGGGTTCAGCATAGCGTTAGCGGCGGGGCCAGTGCTACCCGCGTCAGCGCTGGCTGATCCAGCGTCGCGGGTCGATCGGCTCGCCATCCTTGCGTATCTCGAAATACAGCGCCGGGGCGCTGCGCCCGCCGCTGGCGCCGACGGCGGCAATCGTCTGATCGTTGGCGACACGGGCGCCGACCGCGACGTCGAAACGCTGGACGTGCGCGTAGAGCGACATCACGTCGTCGCCGTGGTCGATGATCAACAGGTTGCCGAAGCCGCGCATCCAGTCGGCGAACACCACGCGCCCGGCATGGATCGCCTTGATCGGCGTGCCGGCGGCGGCGGCGATCACCAGGCCGTTGCGGTTGACGCCCTCGCCGCTGCCGTAGGCCGAGACGATCCGGCCCTGCACCGGCCAGGGCAGGTCGCCCTGGGTCTTGTCGATGGCGGTGGAGGGCGGCGGTTGCTCGAGCCGCTTGAGCGCTTCACGGATGCCCGCGAGCCGCTTCTCGGCCTCTTGGCGCGCGCTCGCCAGCGCTTGCTGGCGGCTGTGCTCGTCACCGTAGCGCGCATCGAGCTTGGCGAGCAGCTTTTCGCGCTCCTGCGCCTCGCGGTTCAGAGCTTCGCGCTGCTCGGCGACGTCGGCGGCCAGCTTGGCGAGGCGCTGCCGGCGTTTATCGAGCGCGCTGCGGGTCTCGGCGAGCTGGGCGTCGAGCCGCGCCAGTTCGTCGAGCTGGCGGGCCCGGGCCCGGGAGAGATGGTTGAGGTAGGTCTGCAGGCGATCGAGCCGCCCCGGCTCGTCCTGGTTGAGCAATAGTTTCAACTGCGGCGAGTCGCCGAGCCGGTAGAGCGCGTCGAGCTGCTTCGACAGGGCCGCGAGCTGTTCGCGGCGACGCTCGCGAAGCGCCTGCCGGCGGCTCTCGAGTTCGGCGATCTCGCCATCCAGCTGACGTTGCTCGCCTTCCAGCGAAGCCAGCCGCCGGTGCAGTTCGGCGAGCCGGGTCTCCACCTTGGCGAGCGCCTCGCTGGCGGTGCTGCGCGCTTCGCGAGTCGCCGCCAGGCGTCGGTTGAGCGCCTCGAGATCCTTGCCGAGCGCATCGACACGCGCTTTTGCGGCCTGGGCGTCGGCTTGACTGGCGGGCTGCGCCGCCGCCGATTCGCGCAGGCCGCCTGCCAGCAACGTGGCGCCGACCACCAGGGCCAGCGCCACGTTGCACAAGACGCGGACGATGCCGCTCAGCGTGCCGACAGCCACCCGCCGGTCAGCGGTAGTCGACCAGCACGTTGCCGGTCATCTCGTCGGGGATCGGCTCGCCCATCATCGCCAGCAGCGTGGGGGCGAGATCGCACAGCCGGCCACCGTCGCGCAGGCTGGCCTGACGCTGGGTGACGTAGACCAGCGGCACCTCGAAGGTGGTGTGGGCGGTCTGTGGATTGCCGGTCTCGGGGTTGACCATCTGCTCGGCGTTGCCATGGTCCGCGGTGACCAGGCATTCGCCGCCGGCGCGTTCGATCGCCTCGACCACCCGGCCCAGGCAGACGTCGACCGCCTCGATGGCCTTGACCGCGGCGTCGAAGTCGCCGCTGTGGCCGACCATGTCGCCGTTGGCGTAGTTGCAGACGATCAGGTCGTAGCTGCCGGCGTCGATCGCCGAGACCAGCGTATCGGTGAGTTCAAAGGCGCTCATCTCGGGCTTCTCGTCGTAGGTCTTGACGTCCTGCGGCGAGGGGATCAGCTCGCGATGTTCGCCCTCGAACTCGGCCTCGCGGCCGCCCGAGAAGAAGAACGTCACGTGGGCGTACTTCTCGGTCTCGGCGATGCGCAGCTGGCGCATGCCGCGCTTGGCGACGACCTCGCCGAGGGTGTTGACCAGATCGCTGGGCGGAAAGGCGCACGGGGCGGGGATGTCGGCGGCATACTGGGTCAGCATCACCAGGCCGTCACCGGCCAGCCGTGGGCGCGCCTGGCGCTTGAAGCCGCTGAAGTCGTCCTCGACGAAGGCGCGGGTCAGCTCGCGGGCGCGGTCGGCGCGGAAGTTCATGAAGATCGCCGCGTCGCCGTCGGCCATGACCACCGGCTCACCCGCCGGGCGTACGCTGGTGGCGGCGACGAACTCGTCGGTCTCGTCGCGCTCGTAGGCGGCCGCCAGGCCGGCTTCGGCGGACTCGGCGACATACTGGCCCTCGCCTTCGGTCACCACGCGGTAGGCCTGCTCGACGCGATCCCAGCGGTTGTCGCGGTCCATGGCGAAATAACGCCCGACGATCGAGGCGACGAAGCCGTTGTCGGCGCCGACCAGCTCGGCGAGCTTGGCGTTGGCGCGCTCGAGGGACGCCTGGGCGCTCTTGGGCGCGGTATCGCGGCCGTCGAGGAAGGCGTGGATGTAGATGCGCTGGGCGCCGCGCGTCGCGGCCAGCTCGGCCATCGCCAGGATATGATCCTCGTGACTGTGCACGCCACCCGGCGACAGTAGCCCGAGCAGGTGCACGGCGCGTCCGGCCGCGACCGCGGCATCGATCGGCTTGGTCAGCGCGGCGATGCCGGCCAGTTCGTCGTCGGCGATCGCCTTGGTGATGCGGGTGAAATCCTGGTAGACGATGCGGCCCGCGCCGAGGTTCATGTGGCCCACCTCGGAGTTGCCCATCTGCCCGTCGGGCAGGCCCACGTAGCCGCCGTCGGTGTGGATCAGGCCGTGCGGGTAGCGTGACTTGAGCGCATCCATCACCGGTGTGTGGGCGGCGGCGACGGCGTTGTGTTCGGTCGACTCGTTGTGGCCGTAGCCATCGAGGATGATCAGCGCTACCGGGCGCGGACGGGCGGCTTTGGCATCTGACATGGCTGTAGCATCTGACATGAAGGGCCTCGTGTTTGCTGTGGCGAATCGGCCGGTGGCACTGGCTGCACCAGCCTCCGGGCTTCGCGACTCACGTCTTCGGATGGCATCATACCGCAGCGCATGGGCGGGCGTCACAAACCCCACCCATGGTCGACGGACGCATCCGCAAGGCTTGTGTATACTGGGCGCCGCCCGTACGCGCGGGCCGATTTCAACCCGAGCTATCAACTAGCGCTATCCGGCAGAGTTACCCAGACCCATGATCGATCAATTGTTCGAATTCGTGCAGAACCACCCGCTGCTGGTGGGTGCCTTCGTGGCGGTGCTCGCCGCCTGGCTGGCCTACGAGGCCAGGACCGGCAACCACGGTGTCGATACCGGCGAGGCCACCAAGCTGGTCAATCGCGACGACGCGGTGATCGTCGATATCCGCGACCCCAAGGAGTTCAAGGCCGGGCACATCGCCGGCGCCCGCAACATTCCCCAGGGCAAGCTCGACGAGCGCATCAACGAGATCGACAAGTTCAAGGACAAGCCGATCGTGGTGGTCTGCAAGCAGGGCCAGTCGTCCGGCGCCGCCGTCACCAAGCTGACCCAGGCCGGCTTCGCGCGCGCGGTCAAACTCAAGGGCGGCATGGCACAGTGGCAGGCCGACAACATGCCGGTGGTCAAGAAGTAACCGGCACGCCCGCGTTCATCGAACAATCCCATCAAGACAAGAGACACAGTTATGGCAGACGACAACAATCCGCAGGCCGCCCAGGGCGACGAACAGCAACTGCAATTTTCCCTGCAGCGTATTTACGTCAAGGACATCTCCTTCGAGTCGCCCAACGCGCCGGCGGTCTTTCAGCAGCCGTTCAAGCCCAAGGTGAGCCTGGATTTGAACACCACCAGCGAGCAGGTCGGTGAGAACCTCTACGAGGTGGTGGTCAAGGTCACCGCCCAGGTCGCGCATGCCGAAAGCGGCACCACCTCGTTTCTGGTCGAGGTCGAGCAGGGCGGCCTGTTCCGCATCGCCGGGCTGGCCGGCGAGCAGCTCGACCACACCCTGGGCGCCTTCTGCCCCAACGTGCTGTTCCCCTATGCCCGCGAGTGCATCGACAACCTGGTAAACCGCGGTAGCTTCCCGCCACTGATGCTGGCGCCGGTCAACTTCGAGGCGATGTACGCCCAGAAGAAGCAGCGTCAGGCCGAAGGCAGCGAGACTACTCAGTAAGTCAGTCAGCCAGTAAGTTAGTAACCAGTAAGGCGACACCGCGATGAGCGTCCCGCGCATCCATCTCGACGCCACGCTCACCGCGGGCGCCGAGCTGACCCTGCCCGAAGGTCCGGCGCGCCATGTCGCGGCGGTGCTCAGGCTGCGCGAGGGTGCGGCGCTGACGTTGTTCGACGGCCGTGGCCAGGAGGCCACGGCCGTGCTCGTCGAGGCCACCCGCAAGCGCGTCGTCGCGCGCATCGACACGGTGACGGCGGGGCGTGGCGAATCGCCGCTGGCGGTGCATCTGGGCCAGGCGATCTCCAAGGGCGATCGCATGGACTATGCAATCCAGAAGGCCGTCGAGCTGGGCGTGGCGGCGATCACCCCGCTCTACACCGAGCACGGCGACGTGCGTTTGAAGGGCGAGCGAGAGGCCAAGAAGCTCGGCCACTGGCAGGGCGTGGCGAGTAGCGCCTGCGAGCAGAGCGGGCGCGCCACCGTACCGACGATTCACCCGCCGCAGCCGCTCGGCGAGTGGCTGGCCAGCCGCAACGAAGCGTTGCGGCTGGTGCTGCACCCGGCCACCGACACCACCTGGCAACAGGCCGGCGCGGTCACCAGTGCCGCGCTGCTGATCGGCCCCGAAGGTGGCCTGTCGACCGCCGAGGTCGACGCCGCCACCGCGACCGGCTTCACTCCGCTGACCCTCGGCCCGCGCATCCTGCGCACCGAAACCGCCCCCGTCGTTGCCCTGACGCTGCTCCAGCATCATTTCGGCGATCTGGGGTAAGTGGTAGGCCTTCTCCAGCGCTCGCGGGTGAATCGACGGCCGTAGCCTTTCCTGACCTGATACCAGATCCGACACCCTCGGCATCGGTGTACCTCTTCGGCGCGCTGTCGATTAGCCGCCCGCGCGCTAACCCGGTTGCATCCTGGGTTCTGAACTCCAGATTGCGCGAGCACGGAGGCCGAGCTGCAGTCATGCACCGCATGAAGCAGATCGTGCATTTCGATGGTTCTAGGAGGAAAGGATTAGATGCCGCGCTAGGATTTGGAAACAATCTGTGACAAATTCTTCAGAAAGGCGGCTTTAGAAAGCTCAATTGATCGGTTCCGCTGCCGCTCCAAACCGTTGGCTAGTTTCAGCGCTACGCAAATAAGGAGTTTTGAGCAAGTGGCGATTTTTGATCTTTTTTCAAAGAGGCAGAAAGCTCTGCGAGGCGACGTCCCAGATGTATATGTCTATGATTATTTGCCAAGCCCCTTGAGAGTCCAAATAGTACACATATGGGCTGATTCTATTGGTGGTGATAGCGATTACTATGACTACACTCATGGAGATAGAGTCAGGTCGGGATATAAGTTTATCGTTGATACCCTGTGCCGCGAATACGGAATTTTTCAATTGCCTACGGCTGAAAAGTACCAAGATAGAATGTACTTGAAAGAGCTAGCAAATTTCTTGCTTCAAGAGGAAGATGTTGAGAGACAGTTAGACGTTGTAGAATTGAGTTTTAGATATATAGATCGCCTAACCAGAGAGTATTATCTGTATCGCGATGATGCGTCTAAAATCGCAGATAACGCGATAGATGAACTTAATAGCCGATTCAAAGAGCATGGGGTTGGGTTTCAGTTTATTGAAGGTGAAGTTATTAGGGTGGACTCAGAGCTACTCCATATTGAGGCCGTAAAACCTGCACTTAGATTGCTAAACGAAAAAGATTACCAAGGTGCGCAACAGGAGTTTCTGAGCGCTTATGAACATTACCGCCACGGGAAATATAAAGAATCCCTAAATGATTGTTTAAAATCTTTTGAAAGTGCCATGAAGGCTATTTGTGATAAGCGCAAATGGCCCTATCAGCCCAATGCTACAGCTAAAGCTCTAATTCAAGTTTGCTTTGATCACGATCTGGTTCCTTCATTTTGGCAACAACAGCTTAGCTCCTTACGCAGTATGCTGGAGAGCAGCATCCCAACAGGGAGGAATAAGTTAAGCGGGCATGGCCAGGGGACAACGCCAACTGTGGTGCCAGATTATCTTGTTGCATATATGCTTCATATGACGGCGTCAACATTAGTATTCTTAACCACAGCTGAGAAAAACTTTAAATAACATAGCTCTGCTAGACTTTCCGAAGCAAATCTTAGGGAAGTCCCAGAGCCCGGCGTTATCCTCTCCTCACTATTTGCCAAGCCAAGGGTTCGGGCAATGGTTACATTCTGTATGCCCGACGGCAACGGCCTTTGCCCGTGCCGCCGCCCGGCGTGATAATGAGCGTCTATCTCTCGTTGGTGATTGTCTATGTCCCGCTACCAGGATTCCTCCCCGCGTTCACCCGGCCCCGGTCGGCGCTCGCCGTCCGAGTCGCGCCAGCCAATTGCCGAGGTCGGCGAGGTGGCGCTGCTCAAGGTAGTCACGGTCAACGCCACCGGCGCGTTTCTCGACTGGGGGCGGCCCAAGGACCTGCTGCTGCCGTTCGGCGAGCAGGATCTCCGCCCGGCGGTCGGCAAGTCGGTGCTGGTGAAGATCAATGTCGACGATAGCGGCCGGCCGGTGGCCTCGATGCGCCTGAACCGCTTCATCACGGACGAAGCCGAGGGGCTGGCCACGGGCGATGCGGTGACGCTGGTGATCGGCGATCGCACCGAGCTAGGTGTCAAGGCGGTGGTCGAGCATCGTTTCTGGGGCCTTTTGTATCACGACGAATACCAGGCGGTGGGCTCGCGGCCGCCGCGCCGTGGCGAGCGCCTGACCGGCTACGTGAAGCGCATTCGCGACGACGGCCGGCTGGATCTGACGCTGCAGCCGCTGGGCGGCGCGCGGCGCGACCTGGCCGGCGAACGAATCATGGCGGCGCTCGAGGATGGCCAGGGCTTCCTGGCGCTCAACGACAAGAGCCCGGCGAGCGCCATCAAGGCGCGGCTGGGAATCAGCAAGAGCGCCTTCAAGCAGGCCATCGGCGGGCTCTATCGGCAGCGCCGGATTCGCCTCGAGGCCGACGGCATCCGCCGCCTGGAGCCCGACGCCGACCCCGGTACTGCCCCTGCGGGCGACTGAGCGCCGCCGCTTGGTCATGTGATGGTCGCTACGGCATACTGCCGCAATCATTTCCTACCCATGGAAGACCGCACCGATGAGCGAACGCGCCCTCAAGATCGGGGTGGTGATGGACCCCATCGCCGACATCACCTACAAGAAGGACACCACGCTGGCCATGTTGTGGGCCGCCGAGTCACGCGGCGCCTCGCTATACTACATGGAGCAGGAGGACCTTTACCTGGAGCAGGGCCGCGCAATGGCCCGGCTGCGCGCGCTGAACGCCTTTCGCGACCCGCAGCACTGGTATGAGCTCGGCGAGCCGCAGGCCACACCGCTGGCCGAGCTCGACGTGATCCTGATGCGCAAGGACCCGCCGGTCGACAGCCACTTCCTCAACGCCGTGCACCTGCTGGGCTTCGCCGAACGCGAGGGCGTGCTGGTGGTCAACCCGACCCGCGCGCTGCTCGAGTGCAACGAGAAGCTCTTCGCCCAGCAGTTTCCGCAATGCGTGCCGCCGACGCTGGTGGCATGCAACGACAAGGTGCTGCGCGCCTTCCACGCCGAGCACGGCGACGTGATCTTCAAGCCGCTCGACGGCATGGGCGGCACCGGGATCTTTCACGTCCAGCCCGAGGGCCGCAACATCGGCGCGATCATCGAGACGCTGACCGAGCGCGGCCAGCGCCAGATCATGGCCCAGCGCTACCTGCCCGAGATCAAGGACGGCGATACGCGCATCCTGCTGATCGACGGCGAGCCGGTGCCCTACGGCCTGGCGCGGGTACCGATGGCCGGCGAGACCCGCGGCAACCTGGCGGCCGGCGGCCAGGGCCGCTCGCGGGAGCTGACCGCGCGCGATCACTGGCTGATCGAGCAGGTCCAGCCGATGATTCGCGACAAGGGACTGATGTTCGTCGGCCTCGACGTGATCGGCGACTACATCACCGAGATCAACGTCACCAGCCCGACCTGCGTGCGCGAGATCGACGACCAGCGCGGCACCGACATCGCCGGCCTGTTGATGGACGCCATCGAGCGAAACCTCGGCGAACGCCGGCAAGGCTGAGTAACGGCCGGCTCGCTGTCGCCGGAAAGGCGAGGGGGCGCAGAGGACGAAGAGAGAGAATAGCGTCATGGCTTTCGTCACCGATCCGATCCGCTATGCCCCGGTCAATCGCGGCTACCGCCAGTGGCTGGCGGGCGCGCTGGCGGTGGCGTTGCATGGGGCGGTGATCGTTGCCGCCACGCAATGGCAGTGGGCGCCCGCGAAAGCGCCGCGTGAGCCGGTCAGCATCGACGTGGTGCTGGCCCGGCAGCCATCGGTCGAGCCGCAGGCGGCCCAGGCGATCGCCGCCGCCGCCCAGCAGGCCTCGGGGCCGAAATCCACGGGACGCACGGTCGAGGAGCAGGTGGCCTCGCAGGTCGCTGCGCCAGCGGCCCCGCCGCAACCGCAGGCCCCGGCGAATCCCGAGACGCCGCCCGCGCCACAGGAGGCGCCGAAGCCCGAACCCGCCCCCGAGCCGGCGACACCCGAGCCGCCACCGGCGCCCGAACCCGCCCCGCAGCCGGCGACGCCCGAGCCGACGCCCAAGCCCGAGCCAGCTCCTCGGCCCAAAACGTCGCCGGAACCGACGGCGCCGCCCAAGGCCTCGTCAACGCCCGATGCCCAGGCGCTGCTGGCGCAGGCCTCGGCCAGCGTGCGCGAGCGCGGCTTCGATTCGAGCGCGGCCGGCGAGGGTGACGACAACGCCAGCGACAGCCAGAAGGCCGCGCAACGGGCCGCCAAGGCGCGCTATATCGATGCCTGGTCGCGTCGCGTCGAGGAGTACGGCAACCGCTATTATCCGGCCCCCGAGGCGCTGGACGGCCAGCTGCGCATCCGCGTGGTGATCGGCCGCGACGGTCAGCTACGCCAGGCAGAGGTGATACAATCATCGCAACAGCCCGAACTCGACCAGGCCGCGCTCGATACGGTGCGCGGCGCGGCGCCTTACCGGCCCTTCGACCGGGGCATGGGCGAGCGCGACAGCCTTACCATTACGCGGGTCTGGCAGTACGGGAAAGGCAATAATTTCGGCGTGCGTTGACGCCCGGGAGACCCATGCAAAGCTTGCGCAATCACTTCCTGCTGGCGATGCCTCATCTCGAGGACCCCAATTTCGCGGGGAGCCTGAGTTACCTGTGCGATCACGACGACAACGGCACCATGGGGGTGATCGTCAATCATCCCCTGGAGCTGACCCTCGATGCGCTGCTCGAGCAGCTCGAGCTCGATGCCGAGGAATGCCCGATGCGCGACCAGCCGGTCTACTATGGCGGACCGACTCATCGCGATCGCGGTTTCATCCTGCATCGTGGCAGCAGCGCACCGTGGGACTCCAGCATCCAGGTCGCCGATGACGTGGCGCTGACCACCTCGATGGACATGCTGCAGGCGATCGCCGCCGGCGAAGGTCCCGAGCAGTTCATCGTCTGCCTGGGCTGCTGCGGCTGGGGCGCCGGCCAGCTCGAACAGGAACTCAAGGAAAATACCTGGTTGACCGTCGAGGCCCAGCCGGGAGTGATCTTCGACCTGCCGGCCGAGCAGCGGCTCAACGCCGCGGCGGGCATCCTCGGGGTCGATCTCAGCCTGCTCACCAGCCAGGCCGGCCACAGCTGATGGCCGCGGCGGGGCAGCGGCTGGTACTGGCGTTCGACTTCGGCACCCGGCGCATCGGCGCGGCGGTGGGCAACGAGCTGATTCGCCGCGCCACGGCGCTCGACCCGCTGCCCGCCCGCGACGGCATTCCCGATTGGAACGTGGTCACCCGGCTGGTCGAGGAATGGCAGCCTGATCTGTTCGTGGTCGGCCTGCCGCTCAACATGGACGACAGCGAATCCGACATGAGCCGGCGCGCGCGCAAGTTCGGCAAGCGGCTCTACGGGCGCTATGGCAAGCCCTGCGAGATGGTCGACGAGCGCGGTTCGACCCGCGAGGCCAAGACCATCGCACGTGACTTCGGCCATCGCGGCAACTACCGCGAGGAGAGCGTCGACGGCCTGGCCGCGCAATTGATCCTCGAAAGCTGGTTTGCCCGGGACGAGGGGCTGCCGGCGCGGCCCTTTGGCTGAACCGCACAGCACGTTACGCACGGCACGCAGACGCGACACGGCCGGCCCCTGGGGGCCGGCCGTGGTCGTTCGGGGCGGCTAGCTGGCCACCCGATCAGCTATCCAGGTGAAGCTCGGGGGTCGGCCGGCTAAAGCCGCGGGTCAGCCAGGTCAGCCAGGCGAGGCCGCAGGCCAGCCAGATGCTGCCCAGGGTGACGGCGAGGTGATCGAGGCTGGCCATCAGCCACAGGATCGCGAGCAGGCCGATCAGCGGGCAGACCAGGAACCACAGCGTATCGAGACCGCCGCGGCGGCGCTGCTTGAGGTAGTAGTGGCAGATCACCGAAGCATTGACCAGGGCGAAGGCCAGGAAGGCGCCGAAGTTGATGAACGAGGCCGCCGAGAGCACGTCCATGGTCAGCGCCAGCAGGGCCACCAGGCCGCTCAGCACCAGGCCGCCGATTGGAGTGCCGAAGCGCCCCAGCCGGCCCAGCCAGCGCTTGGGCAGCACATCGTCGCGACCCATGGCGTAGATCAGCCGGGCGCCGCTGGCCTGGGCGGCGATGCCCGAGGCGAACTGGCCGACGATCAGGCCGATCAGAAAGACCGTGACGAAGATGTCGCCGCCGATGTTGCGGGCGATGTCGTAGGCGGCGGCGTCGGGATTGGCGAAGTCGGTGCCCGGGGCGGCGAGCTGCACCACGTAAGAGACGACGATGAAGATCAACCCGCCGATCAGCGTGATCAGCAGGATGGCGCGCGGCAGGTTGCGCTGCGGGTCCTTGGTTTCCTCGGTCAGGGTGGTCACCGCGTCGAAGCCGAGGAACGAGTAGCAGGCCACCGCCGCGCCGGCCATCAGCGTCGCCAGCGAGGCCGAGGACTCGGCACCGAGGAACGGTGCCAGGCTCCAGAACGGCTGGCTGGCATCGCCGAGCACGTAATGCGCGGCGAGGCCGACGAAGGCGACGAGCACCAGCACCTGCACCAGCATCATCACGCTGTTGACCAGGCTGGCGAGCCTGAGGCCGAGCACGTTGATCACCGTGGTCACGCCGATGAACGCCAGCAGCCAGACCGCCTGGGGAATCGCCGGAAAGGCCGAATTGAGGTAGGCGGCGCCGATCAGCCAGATCACCATCGGCAGGAACAGGTAGTCGAGCAGGATCGCCCAGCCGGCGATGAAGCCCAGCCGGTCGTCGATGGCGTGGCGGACGTAGGCATAGGCCGAGCCGGCGACCGGGTAGGCGCTGGCCATGCGGCCATAGCTGTGGGCGGTGAACAGCATGGCGATTAGCGCGGCGAGATAGGCGCCGGATACCGCGCCATCGGTGATCACGGCGAGCACGCCGAAGGTGCCCAGCACGATGATCGGGGTCATGTAGGCCAGGCCGAACAGCACTACCTGGCCCAGCGAAAGGGTCTTCTTCATCTCTGACATCGTCGCCTCCTATTTGTGGTTGTCGCGACTGAGGTTGTTGTAGGTGCAGCTTGCTGCGGTTGGATGGAGGGCAGCGGGCTCAGGCGAAGTGCCAGACCCGGCCCAGTGGTGTCTCTTCACGGTGCCCCGGCAGGGCGAGGCGGCGATCGCGGAGATAGTCGTAGTCGCGGCGGGCGCGCTCGAGCCGCGCGTGGTCGAGTGTCAGCTTGGTCACGCACTCCTCGCGGCCGGCGCGGAACAGCAGCTCGCCGTCGGGCGCTACCAGCGCGCTCTCGCCGGCGAAGGTCAGCCCCGCGCCCTCGCCGACGCGGTTGGCCATGGCCAGGAAGCACTGGTTTTCCTGGGCGCGGGCCTGGGCCGCGCGGGCGTGCACCGGCCCGTAAGGGTCCATGTTGCCGTTGGTGACAACCAATAGATCGGTGCCCATGGTGGCCAGCGCGCGCGCCGGTTCGGGGAATTCCAGGTCGTAGCAGATCAGCAGGCCGAGGCGGTAGCCGCGCCAGGCGACGCAGCTCACGCTGTCGCCGGGGCTGACCAGCTCGCGCTCGTCGGGCCACAGGTGGGTCTTGCGGTAGCGCAGCGCCAGGCCCTGTTCGGGGGTGATCAGCACGGTGGTGTTGTAGACGGCGTCCCCGGCGCGTTCGAGCAGGCCCAGCGCCAGGGCGGTGTCGTGTTCGCGGCTGAGCTCGACCAGCGTGGCCAGTTCGGGGCCGTCGAGGGTCAGCGCCCGGTCGGCGACGTGGCCGGGCTCGGCGAAGCCGGTCAGTTGGGTCTCGGGAAACACCATCAGCGCTGTCGCGGGGTCGCTGTCGCGAACGCAGTCGACGACGCGTGATAGATTGCTGGCGATATCGCCCTCGCGGCTGGCCAGTTGGGCCAAGGCTATCTGCATGGGGGGCTCCGACGTGTTATTGCTGTGCGATGATCGGTTCTTTTTCAGTATCCGGACTCAGGCGTCGCTGCCTATCCCATGAACGGGTTACCCCCGATGGGGGAGGCGGCTGGCGCATTGCAGCGGGACGGGACCAACGGGGTGGGAGATGACGGGGCGTAACGCGCAAGAGGATCGGCCCGGCGGGCCGGCGACCAGCCTGGAGAGCCTCGCCTGGCATCGCAGCTTCGCCGGGCTGGTCGACAGGTTGGATAGTGGCGACTTCTGGCTCGCCGTGGTGCGCACGCTGGCCGCGCACGTCGATTTCAACACCTGGGTGGCGCTGATCTTCGACCCTCGCCAGCCACCGCGCATCCTCGCCGAGAGCGACGAGGACGACGGTTCGGACGAGACGCTGTTCCAGGATTACCAGCGCGGGCTCTACCTGCTCGACCCGTTCTACATCGACGCCAAGGGACGCGGGCGTTCGGGGCTCTACACCCTGGCCGACGTGGCCCCGCAGCGCTTCACTCACACCGAGTACTACCAGCGCTACTTCCGACGCAACATCGTCGCCGACGAGATCCAGTTCAATTGCGTGCTCGGTGACGAGCGCACCCTGTGCCTGTCGCTGGGCTCGGTGGTGGCATTCGACCACGCCACGCTGGGGCTGTTGAGCCTGATCCAGCCCTGGCTGCTGGCGCTGATGCGCCAGCGCATGCACTTCGAGAGCGAGCCGGGGTCGCGACCCGGGCCGCATCCGTGGCATCCCGATCCGGAGCCCACCCAGCCCCTGGAGACGCGGCCCGCGCTGACCGAGCGCGAGCGCGAGATCAGCCAGCTGATGCTGGCCGGGGGCTCGACCAAGGAGATCGCCCGGCGCCTTGCGATCTCGGTGGAAACCGTGCGCGCCCACAAGAAGCACATCTACGCCAAGCTGGGCATCAACTCCCAGTCGGAGTTGTTCTCGCTGTTCTGGCAGGCGCGCCGCTAGGCTTAAAGCTGACGGTCGTCGGCGCCGAACTGTGCCGGCACGAACCAGCGCACGTCACGCATCTCCTTCTCGATCAGATCCTCGACCTTGAGCAGCGTGGCGAAGATCGCCATGCGTACCGGAATGCCGTTGTCGGTCTGACGGAAGATCGCCAGGCGCGGATCGCCGTTGAGGTCGACGTTCAGGTCGTTGGCCCCGGGGCGGCTGTCACGCGGCAGCGGGTGCATGACGATGGTGGTGGCGCTGCAGTGGTTGTCGAGGAAGGCGCGGTCGACGCGGAAGTCCTGCGAAACCCCGGCGAAGCTTTCCGACAGCTCGTCGGTGAAGCGCTCCTTCTGGATGCGCGTGGTGTACACCACGTCCAGGTCGCGAAAGTCGCTGTCGAGACTTTCGCGCTGTTCGACGCGGTGCCCGCGCGAGGCGACCAGATCGACCAGCGGGCTGGGCATCTCCAGCCCCGGCGGCGAGACCAGGGTGATGCGCAGCGGCTCATAGAGCGACAACAGCTTGATCAGCGAATGCACGGTGCGGCCGTGCTTGAGATCGCCGGTGAGCAGCAGGTGGGCGCCACCCAGGTGCTTGCCGAGCCGGGTGAATTCCTTGTCGATGGTGTACAGATCGAGCAGCGCCTGGCTGGGGTGCTCGCCGGGGCCGTCGCCGCCGTTGATCACCGGCACGTTGGTGGCCTCGGCGAACTCGGCCACCGAGCCCTGGTCCGGGTGACGCATGACGATGGCGTCGCAATAGCCGCTCATCACCCGGCTGGTGTCGTAGAGCGATTCGCCCTTGGCCATCGACGAGAAGGTGAAGCCGGTGGTGTCGCAGACGCTGCCGCCGAGCCGGCAGAACGCCGCATTGAAACTGACGCGGGTCCGCGTGCTGGCCTCGAAGAACAGATTGCCGAGCACCGCGCCCTCCAGCACCCGGGTGACCTTGCGCCGCGCCGCGATCGGCTCCATGCGGCTGGCCACGCGCAGCAGGTGATCGACCTGATCCTTGGACAACGAATCGACGGACAGCAGGTGAGTGTTCATCGCGGGCCTCGCAGTATGCCGGGAAGAAGTGTGCCGGGAGAAATGGCCGTTAGTGTAGCGGCGAACGCCGGCCGCGGCATCCGTTGGGCGGCACTACGCTGCGTACATCGTTGCGTACATCCATCGCTGGGGACATCCGTCTTCGAGGCCCAGTCGAGCGGCTTGCCGATGGCTGGCATGAGCTTCTACCTTGGTAGAAAGCACAAGCGTCGCGGGATGGCGGCGCACCTGCCGAGTGACGTGCAACACAGGAGTGAAAGCACATGGCCGATCAGAAGCAACCCCCCCAGGAACAGCAGAAGCAGCCCGGCGATGAATACGCGATGCAACCCGAGCCGGAGTTCATCCGCGACAGCTATCGCGGTACCGACAAGCTCAAGGACAAGGTGGCGATCATCACCGGCGGCGATAGCGGCATCGGTCGCGCCGTGGCCCTGCATTTCGCCCGCGAGGGCGCGGATTGCGCCGTTGTCTACCTCGACGAGGAGCGCGACGCCCAGGACACCCGCGCACTGGTCGAGGCCGAAGGTCGGCGTTGCGAGCTGATCAAGGGCGATGTCGGCGATCCGGCCTTCTGTCGCGAGGCCGTGGAGCGCACCGTCAGCGCGTTGGGCGGGGTCAACATCCTGGTCAACAACGCCGCCGAGCAGTACGACTGGGACGACATCACCCAGATCCCCGACGATCAGCTGTTGCGGACCTTCCAGACCAACATCTTCAGCCATTTCTACATGATCAAGCAGGTGCTGCCGCACATGCACGAGGGCGACACGATCATCGCCACCTCGTCGGTCAATGCCTTCAAGGGCAACGATACGCTGATCGACTACTCGTCGACCAAGGGCGCCATCCAGGGCCTGGTTCGCTCGCTGGCGCAGTCGCTGGTCGATCGTGACATCCGCGTCAATGCGGTGGCGCCCGGGCCGGTATGGACGCCGCTGATTCCGGCCAGCTTCGACGCCGAGAAGGTCGAGGGCTTCGGCGGTCAGGTGCCCATGGATCGCGCCGGCCAGCCCAGCGAGATGGGGCCGGCCTACGTCTACCTGGCCAGCGAGGAATCCTCGTACATGACCGGCCAGACCCTGCACCTCAACGGCGGGGTGATTCTCAACACCTGACCCCGGCGCGCTGGACCGCCCCGATGGCGTAGACTGCGTGAACCTTCACACGGAGACGCGCCATGTCCCAGTTGCAAGACAGCCACCCGGTCGGCGAGCCCGTATCGGGTTGGCAGGGTGCCGCCTGGCCCGAGCGGCGGCGGCTCGGCGGGCATTTTTGTCGCCTCGAGCCCCTCGACGCCGCGGTGCACGGCGAAGCGCTGTGGCAGGCGACGACCCTGCCGGGCGGCGAGCATAACTGGACCTACCTGCCTTACGGCCCCTTTGCCGACGAGGCCACCTATCGCGACTGGCTGAGCGAGATGGCCGAGCAGCGCGACCCGCAGTTCTTCGCCATCGTCGAGCTTGCCGGCGGCCAGGCCGTGGGCGTGGCGAGTTTCCTGCGTATCGCCCCGGCCGCCGGCAGCATCGAGGTCGGACATATCCACTTCTCGCCGCGCCTGCAGCGCAGTCCGACGGCGAGCGAGGCGATGTTTTTGATGATGCGCGAGGCCTTCGCGCTGGGCTACCGACGCTACGAGTGGAAGTGCGATGCGCTCAACGCGCCGTCGCGGCGTGCCGCCGAGCGGCTGGGCTTTCGCTTCGAGGGCGTTTTCCGCCAGGCCACGGTGGTCAAGGGGCGCAACCGCGACACCGCCTGGTTCTCGGTGATCGATGGGGAGTGGCCGGCCCTGGAGGCGGCCTTCGAGCGCTGGCTGGCGCCGGACAACTTCGACTCGTCGGGGCGCCAGCGCGAATCGCTCTCGCTGCTCACCCGGCAAGCACTCGCCGGGCGCTGAAACCGGGCGAGCGCTTGCCCGGTCAGGGCTGCGGCACGTAGCCGCCGAGCTGTTCGCTGATCTCGCGCGCGGCGCGGCTGACCAGCCCGCCGAGCTCGACCAGGCGCGCTTCGGGAATCCGCGCCACCGGCCCGGATACCGAGATGGCGGCCAGTGGCAGGCCGTCCTGGTCGTGCAGCGAGGCGGCCACGCAGTTCAGCCCGATGGCGTGTTCCTCGCGATCGCAGGCGTAGCCCTGGCGGCGGATGGCGGCCAGGCTCTCGCGGAGCCGGGCGGGGGTATCGAGGGTGTTCTCGGTGACGCGGTTGAGCCCGCGCGATTGCAGGATGCGCTCGACCTCCCGCTCGGGCAGCCAGGCGAGCAGCGCCTTGCCCACGCCCGAGGCGTGCAGTGGCGCCCGCGAGCCCAGCCGGGTGATCATCCGCATCATCTGCGGCGATTCGCTCTGGGCGAGGAACACCGCCATGCCATCGTCGCGGATCGCCAGGTTGGCGGTCTCGCCGCTGTCCTGGGTCAGCCGGCGCAGGTAAGGGCGGGCGGTAGCGACGAAATCACGCGCTTCGAGGAAGGTGTTGCCGACCTGGAAGGTCTTGACGCCGATCTTCCAGAGCCCCAGCTCGGCGTCCTGCATGATGTAGCCCTGCTTGTGCAGGGCCTGCAGCAGGCGGTGGGTGGTCGACGGGGCCAGGCCGACGATCTGGGCGATGTCCGACAGGCCGAGCCCGCCCGGGGCCGCCGCCAGGCCTTCGAGGATATTCAAGCCGCGGACCAGCGACTGGCTGTGACCGCCGCCGCTCTTGGCGGAACTCGCCGGGCGGCCGACTGGCTTGCGCTTGCTCTCTACTGTCACGCCCCGTTCTCCGTGTCGCTCGAAGTCACCGATTCTGGCGACCCAGAATACACGCTCGCAGGGACCCTGTCCGCCGTTGCGGAATCGCTTTCCATCTCGTCTGCGGCGTGCCCTCTCGGCGGCTGGCTCACGACCCGGCGCGGGCCTCCAGGCGCAGCCGGGCGATGCGATTGACCTCGCCGATGGCGGTGCGCCGCTCCTGCTCGGGAGTGTGTTCGAGGCGGCGCTCGAAGGCGGAGAGAATCCGGTGGCGGTCGCTGCCCTTGACCGCCATCACGAACGGGAAGCCGAAGCGCTGCTGGTAGCGCGTGTTGTAGCGGTGAAAGCGCGCGTACTCCTCGGGGCTGCACTGGTCGAGCCCGGCGCCGGCCTGCTCGCGGGTGGAGTCGGCGGTCAGCTCGCCACGCTCGGCGGCCTTGCCGGCCAGGTCGGGATGGGCACGGATCACCGCCAGCTGGCGTTCGGCCGGGGCCGCCTCGAGGATCGCGGCCATCGCCGTGGCGAGGCCCTCGGGGGTGTCCTGTCCGGCATCCAGCCCGCCCTCCCAGGCCGCCTCGGCGATCCACGGCGAGTGCTCGTAGACCTCGCCGTAGTGGCTGACGAAGGCGTCGCGCCCCAGCGTGCTGGGGCGGGGGGTCAGAAGCGGGGCGCTCATCTCGGGTCTCCCTATTCGTATTGTCTCGGGTCGTGCTGTGTCGGGGCGCACTGTACCGGCAATCGCTGGCAGCGGTTGCTTGTCCGGTGTGGGACAGGCCACCATTAAACGGTATACAAATCCGTTATGAAACGTGTCGCGAGCCTGCCGCTCGTCCACGAGCCGCTATAACAGGAGCAAGACCGATGGGACGCTTGACCACGCACGTTCTGGATACCGCTTCGGGGCGGCCCGGCAATGGCCTGCGCATCGAGATTTTCCGCTTCGACGGCGACGATCGGATTCCGTTGGGCGAGGTGATCACCAACGACGACGGCCGTTGCGATGCGCCGATTCTCGAAGGCGAGTCCTTCACGCCCGGCGAGTATGAACTGCTGTTCCACGCCGGAGACTATCTCGATGCGCGGGGCTCCGGCGGCGAGCGGCCGCGCTTTCTCGATCGCATCCCGTTGCGCTTCGGGGTCGCCGATGCCAGCCAGCACTATCATGTGCCGTTGCTGCTGTCGCCGTTCGGCTATTCCACCTACCGTGGCAGCTGACGAGTTCGCCAGGTCGCCTCCGCGGGACCGACCCGTATACAATGGCTTGCATCGACGATGACGGATACGGGGACTTCGAGCATGACCGAGCGCCAGCAATCGCCCGATGCCGTGGCCGATCGTGACGGACCGGCAAAGCGTCGACGCGGCAAGGACGGCGACGGTGCACAGCGCCACGAGGTCATCCACCGGGCCATCAGCAACGCGATCGTCGAGCACCGCCTGCGCCCCGGGGCGCGGTTGCGTGAAGATGCCCTGGCCGAGGTCTTCGACATCAGCCGTACCGGCATTCGCAAGATTCTCCAGCGCCTCGCCCACGAGCAACTGGTGACATTGACGCCGCGGCGCGGCGCCAGCGTGACCCGGCCCACCGCCGAGGAGGCCCGCGACGTCTTCGCCGCGCGGCAACTGGTCGAGTGCGGCATCATGGCGGATGTCGCCCAGCGCATGACCCCCGACGATGCGCGGGCACTGCGTGAGCTTGCCGCCCGCGAACGCCAGGTGCTCAAGCAAGGCGAGCAGAGCGTGGCGATCAAGCTCTCCGCCGAGTTCCACGAGCGATTGGCCGGGCTGTGCGGCAATGCCACGCTCGCCGAGTTCGTCGGACGGCTGTGCTCGCGCTCGTCGTTGATCCTCGCGGTCTATGGCAGCTCCGGTCACCTGGGCTGCGAGTCGCACGACCACGACGAGCTGATCGGCCATCTCGAAGCCGGAGGGGGCGAGCGGGCGGCGGCATTCATGGGGCGTCACCTCAAGGCGATCGAGGCTTCGCTGTCGATCGAGGAGGAGCGCGACGAGGCTCCCGACCTGCGCCAGATCTTCGCCCTGTAGCGCCTCGGCGGCGGCCCCGCTATGGACACCTCGGGGGCGAGAAGGTACGATACGGCGCGTTGATGGCGCTTACGGCGCGCAACCAAAAACCGCCCTTAGCTCAGCTGGATAGAGCGTTGCCCTCCGGAGGCAAAGGTCGAAGGTTCGAATCCTTCAGGGCGGGCCAGAACATCGAAAAGGGCCTGCGAGCGATCGCAGGCCCTTTTGTTTTTTCTGCGGTCAATTTTGATCATGCTGCGACCAGCATCTTCAAGCCTGGAAAAGATCGATAGCGCAAAAACCCCCATTACCCCACCGGGCTCTGCTTGGCACGAGAAGTAGTTGCTATCCACTGTCCCCGCCGTAGTGGCCGGAGCAGCTGTTGGCCTGAGCAGTTCAAAGAGGTAAGACCAGTTGCTACGTACGAAAGTTTAATTGTTGACCACTTGAAGCCTCCATAATGTTAACTGCAGCTGAGGGCAATGGGCTTAGTCTCAGCGACGCCTAGGTTGCAGAGTTCGACTCCTTCGTGCCGCTCAGCTGAAGCATATAAGCGGTATCAAGAGGTAAGACCAGTGGAGGGCACATGGCTGAAGAGACTACCCCAAGAGAGGGTGAGGAACTGCGCGGCGGCGAGAAGGTATTCGGCTATTTCCGCGATCAGGTTCTATCGGGGGCTCTGAAACCTGGAGATCGCCTACCCAGCGAGCGGGAGCTGTCTCTCACCCTGGGGGTGGGGCGACCGTTGCTGCGCGAAGTAATGCGCTCGCTCAACATGCTGGGCGTGCTCGACATTCGCCATGGCAAGGGCGCCTTCATCGCCCGCGCTAGCTTCGGGATGCTGTCGGACTTCTTCACCTTCTATTTGGCCCAGGAGCAGAGCGCCCTCGATGACGTCATGCAGGCCCGCATCGCCATTGAGTGCCAGGCCATCCGCCTCGCCTGCGAACGAGCCACGGATGCCGACATATCCCGCATAGAAGCTTGCTTCACGCAATTGACGGAAACCGTGGATGATCCGGAGCGGGGCGGACGGTCGGACTATGAATTCCATGTCGCCATCGTAGAGGCGAGTCACAGCCAGACGCTGATAACCCTCTATCACGCCATCTCCACCATGCTGCTGAAAAGTCACGTCGAGCGGCGAAAGACGACGGCGAACGTACCCGAAATTATCGAGAGCCATATCGATTCCCACCGCCAGGTGTTCCTGGCGATAGTCGAGGGCGATGGCGACCTGGCCCATCAGAGGCTCCGCGAACACTTCGCGATAGGCGACGAGCTGCGCCGGCGAAGTATCATCGCTGCCCATAGCAAGGGCAGTTCCAGCACGTACTCAACCGACAAGTACAAGTGAGGCACGCATGTTCACGAAAATCGGCATGGGGCTGGCCACCGCGGCATTGGCGCTGGGCCTGACCACCACGGCATCCGCTGAAACCCTGCGCTACGCCCACGTAGGGGCGGAAGGCGATCTGCAAACCCGCTACGCGACGGAAGTCGCGCAAGAGATCAAAGAAGCGACCAAAGGCAACATCACCATTCAGGTTTTCCCTGCCAGCCAGTTGGGCGGCGTGGCCGAAATGGTTGATGGGGTTCGTATGGGCTCTATTAGCATGGGCCATCATGACTTTGCCTCGCTGGCGCGGATCGTGCCAGAGGCGGCGGTTTTCAATGCCCCTTACGTATATCGCGACGCCGAACATGCGTTGCACGCGACCGATCCGGATTCACCAGCCGTCCAAAAGATCAACCAGCAACTGATCGAAAAGGGCGGTGTGCGCATCATCGGCAGGATCTACCGGGGCAAGCGGCACATCTCCTCCAACTTCGCGGTCAAGTCCCCCGAGGATCTCAAGAACAAGCCCTTCCGGGCCGTGCCGCTGGACCTCTGGGTATCCATGGTCAAGGGCTTTGGCGCCACCCCGACGCCTGTGGCCGTCTCGGAGCTGCCAACGGCACTGATGACCGGGCTAGTCGTGGGCCAGGAAAACCCCCTGACCATGATCAACGCCAACCAGCTCTACGAAGTCCAGTCGCATGTATCGCTCACCGGTCACATGGATTCCGTGTTGGCGGTGTTCGTGAACGAGCAGAAGTGGCAGTCGCTGGATGAATCGGATCGCATCGCCATAAAGAAGGTCCTCGATGAGAAGGCCGAACAGTCCCTTCAGTGGGCACAAAGCTCGGAAGCCGATCTGGTGAAGACGCTGAAGGACAAGGGCATGACGGTCCTTAGCGAAGAGGATGGACTGGATGTGGATGCCTTCCGCGACAAGGTGAGTGCTCAGATCGACAAGGACTTTCCGAACTTCAAGCCCTACATCGAGATGATCTCTCAGGTGAAGTGAGCTAGCGCCAGGAGCCCCGGACAGGGGCTCTTTGGCGTGGTGATTCAAACGGTCGGTAAAGGAGTTTCGGCATGCATCTGGTCAGGCGGCTATTGGAAGGGCTGTGCGCCTTGCTGCTGGCGGGAATCGTGCTGGTCCCGCTGTTGCAGGTCATTCTGCGGGAAGTCTTCGTTAGTCCACTGGTCGGGGCCGAGGAGTTCACCCGATTCCTGCTGGTCTGTCTGGTGTTCATGGCTTATCCGCTGGTGGTCGACAATGGCGAGAACATCGTCATGGCCGAGCTTCGCGAGTCACTGCCGGCACAGCTACAACGGGCCGTGATAACGCTGACTCTGCTGTGCACGGTCGCGGCCAGCGTGTTTATCGCCTATGCCACGGTCATTACCATTCAGGCGAATCTAGGCAATACCACACCGACCCTCAAGATTCCGTTCTGGCTGTTCCTGGGTTCGACAGCCCTCGGATTCAGTGCCGCATGCCTGTTGCATATCGCCCATGGCATCAAACCACCCGCCGCTGAAATCGGGCCAAACCAATAAGGGGTAATCATGGGCATTGCCTTGATCATCGGCTTTCTGGCTCTGTTCGTTCTGGGTTTTCCGGTCGTCTATTCCATCCTGATCCCATCCATTGGCTATGTCCTGATCGAGGGCTTCCCCAGCGGACTACTGGCCCAGCGCATCACCTACGCACTCGACAGCTTTCCCTTGGTGGCCGTGCCGATCTTCATCTTCGTGGGCAACCTCATGAATCTGGCGGGTGTGACCGAGCGAATCTTTCGCTTCGCCGATACCCTGGTGGGTCGGGTGCCGGGCGGTCTAGCGCAGGTAAACATCTTCTCCAGCCTGATCTTCTCGGGCATGTCCGGCGCGGCGCTGGCCGACGTCGGCGGGCTGGGCAGGATCGAGATCGAAGCTATGCGCAAGCGCGGCTTTTCGGCGCCTTTTTCCGCAGCCGTCACGGCTTCTTCGGCGGTTGTGGGGCCGATCTTTCCGCCCAGCATTCCGCTGATCGTCTATGGCTCGGTGACCAGCGTATCCATCGTACAACTGCTGATTGCCGGCATCGTTCCGGCCTTGATCTGTATCGCGCTGCTAATGGTGACTGCGGCCCTTCTGGCGTTGCGTGGCAGCATGCCGCGCGCCGCGCGCTGGCCCACTTTCTGGGAGGTCGTTGCGGCGTTGCTGCCGGCCCTGCCGGCCCTGTTGGCACCGGTGCTGATGATCGCCGGCATGATGAGCGGTCTGTTTACCCCGACCGAAGCGGCGGCGGTCACGGCCGGCTATGTGCTGTTGATCAGCGGGCTGGTGTACCGGGAACTGACCTGGCGCCACCTGTGGAATGCCATGATGGTCACGATTCGCAGTACCAGTGCCATATTGATCATAGTGGCCGCCGCCTCGCTCTTTGGATGGATTCTGGCCGTCGAGCAGATCCCTCAGGAGTTTGCCGGCTGGATATTGCAGGTCTCGAAGGATCCGCTGGTGCTACTGCTGATTGCCAACCTGATCTTCTTTGCTGTGGGGATGTTTCTGGACTCCACCACCGCTACGCTGCTGGTGGTGCCAGTGATTGCCCCGCCCATGGTGCTGGCCGGCGTTGACCCCGTGCATCTGGGCATCGTTGCGATATTCAACCTGATGATCGGGCTATTGACGCCTCCCATGGGGCTGTCTTTGTACCTGATATCTTCAATCGCCAAAGTATCCCTGCGCCAGTTGCTCTGGGCGCTGATTCCTTTCTACGTGCCGCTGCTGATGACGCTAGCGATCATCACTTTTGCCTCGGATCTCGTGCTCTGGTTGCCCGGCATGCTTCGCTAAACAAACTTGGAGATAGATGTATGAAGATTGTCATAGGCTCGGACCATGCGGGCTACAGACTCAAGGCCTCGGTAGTGGCGTTCGTGGAATCGCTCGGCCATGAGGTGATCGATGTCGGATCACACGATGACACCCCGGTGGATTTTCCGGATATCGCAAAACAGCTGGCCGGGCGGGTGACCAGCGGCGAAGCGGTCAGAGGATTGATGGTCTGCGGTACCGGCGTGGGGGCATCCATTGCCGCCAATAAGATCCGCGGCATTCGCGCGGCGGTGTGTCACGACATCTACTCGGCCCATCAGTGCGTCGAGCATGATGATGTCAACGTGATGTGCATCGGCGCGCAGATCGTCGGGCCCTGGCTGGCCAATGACCTGATCAAGGCCTATCTCGAAGCCGAGTTTTCCACCAGCGAGGAGTTTCGCCGGCGGGTGGATAAGCTGCATGCCATGGAAAACGAGGGTCAGGGCGACAGCCAGTAAGGCCTCAGTGCTTCGAGCGATGCTTGAAGCATCGAGTTAAGCCCGGCCATTGCCAATCCCGTCCTCAATGCCGGAAAGTGGTCGGCTACCGGCTACTCTTGTTGCAGCCAGGCCCTGCGGCTCTCGGCCATGCTCTTGACGCATGCGCCGCAGGGCCTGCTCGACGGTCTGCGCGCTACCAGCGGCCAGCGAGCATCAACAGGAAACCCAAGGAGGCAGGCTGTGAGTCACCCTACCCACGTTTCACCGAACGAGATCCGCGATCGCTTCTCCAAGGCCATGTCGGCCATGTACCAGGCCGAGGTGCCGCAGTACGAGACGCTGCTCGAGCTGGTCGATCAGGTGAACCGGGAAACGTTAGAGCATGATCCGGCAATGGCCGGGCGGCTTTCGAACTTCGATGAACTCAACCGTCTCGGCGTGGAGCGCCATGGCGCAATCCGGGTGGGGACGGCCGATGAGCTGGCCATGTTGCGTCGGCTATTCGCCGTGATGGGCATGGTCCCGGTCGGATACTACGATCTGTCGGAAGCCGGCGTTCCCGTGCATTCCACGGCGTTTCGTCCGGTCGCTGACGACGCCCTGGCCTACAACCCCTTCAGGATCTTCACCTCGCTGCTGCGCCTCGAGCTGATCGAGAGCGATACGCTGCGCGAGCGAGCCGCGAAGATCCTCAGCGAGCGTGACATCTTCACCCGCGAGGCCCGTGAGCTGGTCGCGCTGCATGAATCGCAGGGTGGACTGACCGACGAGCAGGCCGAGCGCTTCGTGAACGAGGCGCTGGAGACCTTCCGCTGGCACAAGGATGCCACGGTGGATCTGGAGACCTACGAGGCGCTACAGGCCGAGCATCGGCTGATTGCCGATGTGGTCTGCTTCCGGGGACCGCATATCAACCACCTGACGCCGCGCACCCTGGACATCGACGAGGCCCAGCGCCGCATGCCGCAGGCAGGCATGAACCCCAAGGACGTGATCGAGGGGCCGCCGCGCCGCGACTGCCCGATCCTGTTGCGCCAGACCAGCTTCAAGGCGCTGGAGGAATCGATCCGCTTCGCGGGGGAGCGCCAAGGCACGCATACCGCCCGCTTCGGTGAGATCGAGCAGCGTGGGGTGGCGCTGACCGCGAAAGGTCGTGAGCTCTACGACCGTCTGCTCGGCGAGTCGCGTCGCCGTACGGCGGGGCTGGCCAACGACGAGCATCAGCGGGTCCTGGCCGAGGTCTTCACCGCGTTCCCCGATACGGAAGCGGAACTGCGTCGCCAGAAGCTGGCCTTCTTCGACTACCGGCTGACCGAGGCCGGCCGTCAGCCGGGCAGGGCGGGGGATGCGGATATCGAGACGCTGATCGAGCAGGGCCTCGTGGAGGCTCGGCCGATCACCTACGAGGATTTCCTCCCGGTCAGTGCGGCAGGTATCTTCCAGTCGAACCTCGGCGGCGGTCAGAGCGACGCCTATGAAGGCAACGCGAACCGCGAAGCCTTCGAAGCGGCGCTGCAAGGCACGGTCCTGGATGAACTGGAGCTCTACGCCGAGCGTGAACGGACTTCGTATCAATCGGCGCTGCAAGCACTCCAGGATTGACGCGGAAGAGATGAGCGGCGGACGCTCGCGATCATCCGTTTAGAGCGATCGCTGGTTCTAGCTCGCTCGATCGCCAAGACGGCGAGCCCCTCGGGCTCGCCGTCTTGCACATAGCCGCTGCCTCAACCCTCGTTGGCGGCCTGGGCGGCGTCGATCACGTCCTGACCGATCTCGTCGGCGAACTGCTTCCACACCGGCTTCATGGCGTCGACCCACTGCTGGCGCTGTTCGGGGGTCAGCTCGATGATCTCGGACTTGCCGGAGTCGACGATCGCCTGCTTGGCCTCCTGGTTCTCCTGGGCTGCGATCGAGTTCCCGTAGTCGAGCGCTTCATGCATGGCCTGTTCCAGCACGGGGCGCACGTCATCCGGCAGGCCGTTCCAGAAGCGATCCGAAGTGACCACCATGTAATCGATGACGCCGTGGTTGGACTCGGTGATGTACGGCTGCACCTCGTAGAACTTCTGCGAGTAGATGTTCGAGTAGGTGTTCTCCTGGCCATCGATGGCCCCGGTCTGCAACAGGATGAAGACCTCGGAGAACGGCTTCTTGAGCGGCGCGGCATCGACCGCCTCGAACTGCGCCTGGAGTACGTCGGAGGTCTGGATGCGGAACTTCTTGCCGGCGGCGTCCTCGGGCACGCGCAGCGGCTCGGAGGCCGACAGCTGCTTGAGGCCGTTGTGCTGATAGCCGAGGCCGATCAGGCCCTTGTCCTGCATGGAGGTCAGCAACTGCTCGCCGGTCTCGCTGTTCTGAAAGCGCTCGACCGCGTCCATGTCCTTGAACAGGAACGGCAGGTCGAAGACCTGGAGCTGGTTGGTGTACTTCTGGAACTTGGACAGCGAGGGTGCGGCGAGCTGGACGTCGCCCAGCAGCATGGCCTCGAGCACCTGGTCGTCGCCGTAGAGCTGGGAGTTGGGATAGACCTCGACGTCGACCTGGTCGCCGACCGAGCTCTTCTCGACGAGCTCCTTGAACTTCTCGGCCATCTGGCCCTTGGGGGTGTTCTCGGCGACCACGTGGGCGAACTTGATGGTGATCGGGTCGGCGGCGAAGGCCGAGCCGGCCATCAGGATGCCGGCGGCCAGCGAGGTGAGCGAAGCGAGCTTGTAGGTAGACATGCCATAAATCCTTGTGATTGTAATAGTGTTGGTTAGCCCAATGGACTTTTTTGATGCTGGCATAGCTCCATAACGGCGAGTATTAATATTTGAGCAAACCAGGGTTAGCCTACGCTGAAACCTTGCTGGGTGGGGGTAAAACCTTCGTAACTGAAGATCGCCTGCAGCAACTCCTGGCCACAGCTCGGTAAGGCTTCCAACTCCCTGACGACGATACTGCGCTCACGCTGGGCCCAGGCATCTTCCAGTTCGATCAACTGGATGGCCAGGGTGCGCTGATAGCGAAGCGCGCACGACTCGGGAAGAATGCCGATACCCACCCCGGCCTCGATCATCCGGCAGGCCGGCTCGAAGCCGAGCACCTGGATGCGCAGGGGCAGGCTGCGGCCCATGTCCTTGACCTGATCCTGAAGGAACTGCAGCAGGGTGCTGCCGTCGTGTAGCCCGACATGCGGGTAATCCAGCGTCTCGTGGAAGCTGACCCGTGGCCTGTCGGCCAGCGCATGCCCCCGCGGCACGGCCAGGACCAGCCGGTCCAGGCTGAACGGCAGCAACTGCAGTCCCTGGGCCTCGACCACCCCCGCCACGATGCCCAGATCCGCCGTGCCGTCCAGCACGCCCCGCACGATATCCCGAGTCAGGCGTTCCTGAAGGTCGACGGTGATGCCGGGGCGGGTGGCCAGGAAGCGTGCCAGCACCTCGGGCATGAACTCGGTCACCGCCGTGGTGTTGGCGAAGATGCGCAGGTGGCCAGCGGCACCATCGGCATATTCCGAGAAATCGCTTTTTACGTGCTCGACCTGACGCAGGATCGTCCGGGCATGACGGAGCAGGCGCTCTCCCGCCGGGGTGAGTTCCACGCCTTGGCTGCTGCGATAGAACAGGCGGCTTCCCAACTGGCCTTCGAGCGCTTTCATGCGGGTGCTGGCCGCCGCCGTCGAAAGGTGAGCGCGTTGGGCGCCCCCCGTCATGCTGCAGGCCTCGGCGACGTGGATGAACAATCGCAAGTCAGGCAAATCGAAGTGCATGTACCTTTCTCCTGAGCATTGCTCACCAAGTCGCTCGATAGCTCGGGCTTTCGGCTCAGCAAAACACCGCCTTATGCAAAAGCAAATTCTCTAAAGGTCCCATCCCTGCGCATCCTGATGGCACGACAACGGGAGGACAGGACATGGTGGGTGCTGAGGTCGGCGACTGGGTCGGCAACCAGGAGCACAGTGAGGACGGGCTGAGCGCGGCCCTGGTCACGCGCGTCGCGGCGACGTTCGATCTCCCATGTCCCGCGAGCGGGCAGCCCTTGCCTTTGCTATGGCACTGGGCCTTCTTTCAGGAACCCGTCGCTCCAGCGCAGTTAGGCAGGGACGGCCATCCCGCGCGCGGTGGCTTCCTGCCGCCCGCCGAGGGGCGCAACCGGATGTGGGCCGGTGGCCGAGTGGACTTCCTCCAACCGCTGCGCGTGGACGTGCCCGCGGCGCGCCACTCGACGATCGCGGCCATCGAGGAGAAGCAGGGGCGGACCGGCAAGCTGCTGTTCGTCACGGTGCGCCATGACTACATCCAGCAGGGCGAGACCTGCATCCAGGAGGAGCAGGACATCGTCTACCGCGAGCCCTCGCCGCCGCGGCTGTCGCTGGATACGCCGCTGCCCGAGCCCGAGTGGGCGGAGTCCATCCGGCCCACGCCGGTCATGCTGTTCCGCTATTCGGCGGTGACCTTCAACGGCCATCGCATCCACTACGACTGGCCATATGCCACCGCGACCGAAGGCTACCCCGGGCTGGTCGTGCACGGCCCGATGATCGCCACGCTGCTGGTCCAGGCCTTCTGCAACGCCCATCCCCACGCCGTGCCGACGCGCCTGACCTATCGCGGCCTGCGCCCGCTGATCGCCGACAGTGACTTCCAGGTCGCCGGCCGCCACGAAGCGGCCGGCCGGGCCGCGCTGTGGGCGTTCAACGAGCAGGGCCCGGCGCACGAGGCGGAAATTCACTACAAGGAGAATGGCTGATGTTTGCCCATGACACCGAGGCCCTGGAGGCCATCCGCGACGGCGTGCGCAGCCTGTGCAGCCACTATGACGCGGCCTACTGGCGCGGCGTCGACGAGCGCAAGGCGTTTCCGCAGGAGTTCGTCGAGGCATTGACCGAGGCGGGCTGGCTGGCGGCGATGATTCCCGAGGAGTACGGCGGCTCGGGGCTGGGCCTGACCGAGGCCTCGGTCATTCTCGAGGAGGTCAACCGCTGCGGGGGCAACTCCGGCACCGTGCACGGCCAGATGTACAACATGTTCACCCTGCTGCGTCACGGCAGCGAAACGCAGAAGCAGTATTTCCTGCCGAAGATCGCCGCGGGCGAGCTGCGTTTGCAGTCGATGGGGGTCACCGAGCCCACCACCGGCACCGACACCACCAAGATCAAGACCACCGCGGTCAGGCAGGGCGACAAGTACGTCATCAATGGCCAGAAGGTGTGGATCTCGCGCATCCAGCACTCCGACCTGATGATCCTGCTGGCGCGCACCACGCCACTCGACCAGGTGCAGCGCAAGTCGGAAGGCATGTCGATCTTCCTGGTCGACCTGCACGCGGCGATCGGCAACGGCCTGACCGTGCAGCCGATCGCCAACATGGTCAATCACGAGACCAACGAGCTGTTCTTCGACAATCTCGAGATCCCCGCGGACAGCCTGATCGGCGAGGAGGGCAAGGGCTTTCGCTACATCCTCGACGGGCTGAATGCCGAACGCACGCTGATCGCCGCCGAATGCATCGGCGACGGTCGCTGGTTCATCGAGAAGGCCAGCGACTATGCCCGCAGCCGCGAGGTGTTCGGCCGGCCGATCGGCCAGAACCAGGGCATCCAGTTTCCCATCGCCCAGGCGCACATCGAGGTCGAGGCCGCCGACCTGATGCGCTGGCGGGCCTGCCACGAGTACGACAACGGCCTGCCTGCCGGGGCCAGCGCCAACATGGCCAAGTACCTGGCCGCCGAGGCGTCGTGGAAGGCGGCCAACGTCTGCCTGCAGACCCACGGTGGCTTCGGCTTCGCCAGCGAATACGACGTCGAACGCAAGTTCCGCGAGACCCGGCTCTACCAGGTCGCGCCGATCTCGACCAACCTGATCCTGTCCTACGTCGCCGAGCACCTGCTCGAGCTGCCGCGGTCCTTCTAGGAGACGTTTGATGAGCCATCCCACCCGGACCCTGGCCGCCTTCCTGGCCGATCTAGATTACGAGGCGCTGCCCGAGCGGGTCGTGTCGCGCTGCGAGGAGCTGTTTCTCGACTGGCTGGGCTCGGCGCTGGCCGGCAGGGACCAGCCGCCGATTCCGCTGTTCGAGCGCTACGCCCAGCGCATGGGGCCGGCGAACGGCGCCAGCGAATCGCTGACCGACCGGCGGCAGACGTCGCCGCACTTCGCCGCGCTGGTCAACGCCGCCGCCTCGCACGTCGTCGAGCAGGACGACCTGCACAACAGCTCGGTGCTGCATCCCGGCACGGTGGTCTTTCCCGCCGCGCTGGCGGCCGCCCAGGAGCTAGGCGCCTCGGGCCGCGAGCTGATCGTGGCCGCCGTGGCCGGCTACGAAGCCGGCATCCGCATCGGCGAGTTCCTGGGGCGCTCCCACTACGCCACCTTCCACACCACGGGCACCGTGGGCACGCTGGCCGCCGGCGTGGCGGTCGGCAAGCTGCTCGGCTTCGACGAGGCGCGCTTCGTCCACGTGCTGGGCAGCGCCGGCACGCAGGCCGCCGGGCTTTGGGAGTTCCTGCGCGACGGTGCGCATTCCAAGCAGCTGCATACCGCCAAGGCGGCCGCCGACGGGCTGCTCGCCGCCTACCTGACCGCCGAGGGCCTGACCGGGGCGCAGCGGATCCTGGATGGCAAGCAGGGCATGGCCGCGGGCATGTCGCACGACGCCGATCCCGGCTACCTGACGGATCGGCTGGGCGAGCGCTGGGCACTCGAGGAGACCTCGTTCAAGTTCCATGCCTCGTGCCGGCACACCCATCCCGCCGCCGATGCGCTGCTCGAACTGATGCAGACGCATGGCCTGAGGCATGGTGATATCGAACACGTGACCGCCCGCGTGCACCAGGCGGCCATCGACGTGCTGGGTCCGGTGACCCGGCCCACCTCGATCCACCAGGCCAAGTTCTCGATGGGCACGGTGCTGGGGCTGATCGCCGTGCATGGCCAGGCGGGTCTCGAGGAGTTCCAGCGCCATGCGCTGGCGGACGAGCAGGTCCTCGCGTTCAGGGAGCGGGTGAGCATGCAGCTCGACCCCGAGGTCGACGCGGCCTACCCGAAGAAGTGGCTGGGGCGCGTCGCGCTGACCACCCGGGACGGGCAGGCATTCAGCCAGGCGATCGACGACCCCAAGGGCGATCCCGACAATACCCTGTCGCGGGCCGAACTGGAGGACAAGTTCCGGCGCCTGGCGGCCTTTTCCGGCGCGGCGTCGCCCGCCGAAGCTCAGCGCCTGATCGACTGGGCCTGGCGGTTGCGGGAGCAGGCGCGCATCGCGCCGCTACTCCAGACCCCGGCGCGCGAGAACACGCGTGAAAGCACTCGTGAAGACAAGGGAGCCGACGCATGAACGCACCCGGCATTCCCCAACGCCCCCTGGACGGCATTACCGTGGTCAGCCTGGAACACGCCATCGCCGCGCCCTTCTGCACCCGGCAGCTGGCCGACATGGGCGCGCGGGTCATCAAGGTCGAGCGCCCCGGCGTCGGCGACTTCGCCCGCGGTTACGACGAGCGGGTCCACGGCCTGTCGTCCCACTTCGTGTGGACCAACCGTTCCAAGGAGAGCCTGACGCTCGACGTCAAGAACGACGAGGCCCGGACGGTCCTGGACAGCCTGCTGGCCCAGGCCGACGTGCTGGTGCAGAACCTGGCGCCGGGCGCCGCGGCCCGGCTGGGCTTGTCCTTCGAGGCGCTGCACGCCGATTTTCCGCGCCTGATCGTGTGCGACATCTCGGGCTACGGCGAGGATGGCCCCTATCACGCCAAGAAGGCCTACGACCTGTTGATCCAGAGCGAGGGCGGCTTTTTGTCGACGACCGGTGCCCCGGGGCCGGAGGGCATGGCCAAGGCGGGCTGCTCGATCGCCGACATCGCCGCCGGCATGTACGCCTACAGCAACATCCTCTCCGCGCTGTTGCTGCGCGGGCGTACCGGCACCGGCAGCCACATCGACGTGTCGATGCTGGAGAGCCTGGTCGAGTGGATGGGCTACCCCATGTACTACGCCTTCGAGGGCGCCGAGCCGCCGCCGCGGGCGGGTGCTGCGCACGCCACCATCTATCCCTACGGGCCGTTTCCCACCGGCGACGGCCAGACCGTCATGCTGGGCCTGCAGAACGAGCGCGAGTGGCAGGTGTTCTGCGAGAAGGTCCTGCAACGGCCCGAGCTGGCCGCGGATGAACGCTTTTCCGCCAACGCCCGGCGCTCCGCCCACCGTGACGAGCTGCGCTCACTCATCGTGCAGGCGTTTGCCGCGCTGAGCGCGGACGACGTGCTGGCCCGGCTCGACGAGGCGCAGATCGCCAATGCCCACGTCAACGACATGCATGGCGTCTGGGCGCATCCGCAGCTCAAGGCGCGCCAGCGCTGGGCGAGCATCGGCAGCCCCGCCGGCGAGATCCCCGCGCTACTGCCGCCGGGTCGCAACAGCGACTTCGTCCCGCAGATGCAGCCGGTGCCCGCCCTGGGCGAGCATAGCGAGTCCATCCTGGCCGAACTGGGTTACGGACGCGAAGCGATCCAGCGCCTGAAAGCCCACAGTGTCATCTGACGGAGCCCTTATGAATCCGGTTGCCCTGCGCTCCATTCTGTTCGTTCCCGCCACCCGGCCGGAGCGCATCGCCAAGGCCCTGGCCAGTGCGGCGGATGCCGTCATCGTCGACCTGGAGGATGCCGTCGCCGAAAGCGACAAGGCCAGCGCCCGGGACGCCCTCGATGCGTTTCTGGCGCACAACCCGCAGGCCAGGATCATGGTCAGGGTCAATGCCCCCGGTACCTATCATTACAAGCCCGACTTGGAACTGTGCTCCCGCCATGCCACCGTCACGCACCTGGTCATTCCCAAGGCGGAGTCCTGCCAGTCTCTAGAGACAGCAGCGATCTGCAACAAACCGCTGTGGCCTTTGATAGAAACGGCCCGGGGGCTCTTGGCACTGCCCACGCTGGTCTATGTCTCGGGAGTGGAGCGGTTGAGCTTCGGCGCGCTGGACCTGAGCGCCGAGCTGGGGCTGACACCCGACACCCCGGGCGCCCGGCAGATTCTCGATCAGGCGCGCTACCAACTCTTGGTCTACTCGCGTGCCGCGGGCCTGGCCCCGCCGATCGAGAGCCCACATCCGGCCCTCGAGGATACGGAAGCCGTGGCGCAGGCTGCCACGCGTGCCCGGGAGATGGGCTTTGCCGGGATGCTGTGCATCCACCCCAGGCAGCTGCCCCCCGTCAACCGGGCCTTCTCCCCCAGCGAGGCCGAAGTGGCCTGGGCCAGCAAGGTCGTCGAAGGTGCGACCCGCCAGGAGGGCGCGTTCAGCGTCGAGGGTCAGATGGTCGATGCGCCGGTCATCGCGCGCGCCCAGGCCATTCTCGCCCGGTACAAGGCGTATGAATCATGACCGAACGATCCAAAGAGCAGGACGCCGCCGTTCTCGACAATCCGTTCATCGACCTGATCGGGGCGCGCCTGAGCGAATGGACGACGGACCGGTGCGAATGGGCCCTGGATATCGGGCCGCAGCACCTCAACACGCAAGGGTCGCTGCACGGTGGCATCATCGCCACGCTGCTGGATGTGGCGTGCGGCTACAGCGGCTTTTGCCTTGCAACCGATGATTCAGGGGCCAGGGCGGCGACGATCTCGCTGACGGTGCACTACATGGCCAAGGCCAGCCAGGGGCGGCTGATCGCCCGGGGGCGGCGTACGGGTGGGGGGCGGCGCATCTTCTTCGCCACGGCCGAGTTGATGAGCTGCGATGACGATACCGTCATTGCAACCGCCTCCGGGAGCTTTCGTCTCAATTATCCCGCCGAGCGGGGCGGCTGAAGCGCTGACATGACTGCCTGCGAACTACATCTCAGGGCGGCAGGCATGACCTACCACCATAGCCAATGGTTATTTCAAGCGCGACTCAGGCTCTGGCAGGATAGCCGGCTTTCTCAACGCGCAATGAAGGTCCATGGTTAGAACATACATCGGCAAGATGAAAGGCACCCGCGTCGAACGCACGCCGCCCTGCTGGCGCGACGCCCTGTGGTCCTGGGTCGGCGCCTTCCTGGGTATCGCCGGCGTGGGCTGGTTGAGCGCCCAATCGCTGCAGACCCACTCCTTGCTGATGGTGGGCTCCTTCGGCGCCTCCTCGGTGTTGCTTTACGCGGCCCCGGAGAGCCCCTTGGCCCAGCCCCGCAACGTGCTGTTCGGCAGCATGCTCTCGGCGCTCGTCGGCGTGCTCAGTTGGCAGTTGCTCGGCGAGACCTGGCTGGCGGCGGCGGTCGCCGTCTCGACGGCAATCCTGGCCATGCAATTGACCCATACCCTTCACCCGCCGGGCGGGGCAGCGGCACTGATCGCCGTCATCGGCTCGGACGAGCTGCATGCCCTGGGCTGGGGCTATGTGCTGTTCCCGATAGCCGTAGGCTGCCTGCTGATGCTCACGATCGCCGTGCTCATCAACAACCTGGCAAGGCACCGGCGCTATCCCCAGCACTGGTGGTAAGCGTGGATTGCATGAAGAATCGCCCGCCTAAAGGCGAAGCGGCTCCAGTATAAACGCGGCTTGAAGTCTAAAAGACAAAGCTCGGACTTCCTGTCATGCAACTGAGCGACAGGTTGGCTACTCGATCAAGTGGCTTTAACTTATGGAAGCCTGTAAATCCACGCTCTCCACGCTTTGCATACCGGTCACCGTGGCTGCTAGAGCCGTACAGAAACTATCGAAGGACTCGCTCATTTGACCGGGGCTTCGATGAAGTTCGATTTCGACATACCCCAGATCGGGCAGCCCCTCGTCATCGCCAATGATTCGGCAGCCGGCGGGTACGCTACGCGGCGTCTTGACGGTCATGGCCAGGCCGCTTTGCACCGCGACATTGATGCCCGTCGGCGATTGGCTGATGTAGCGCACGTCCCACTGCCTTTCGTCTCTCCCCAGCGCAGCCAGGGCATGGGCGCGAAATATGCAGCCCTCGGGGTTCAAGGCCAATGGCAGGCGTTGCCAGTCGGCAAGATCGATGTTGTCGGCAACGACCCAGACCATCGGCTCGCGGCCCAGCAATTCCCCGGTATGCGTGGGTCCATGGCGTACGGCCAGCACGAGGTCCAGAAGCCCCTCCTGGAATCGAGCGATAAGGTTGGCGCTGATATCGCAATAGACTTCGATATGTACCCGTGAATGGGAATCGGCGAAGCGCGGTAGCAGGCTGGGCAGATAAGCGCTCGCCTGTTCCTCGGAAATACCCAATCTGATCAATTCACACTGATTATCGGCCCCCATCATGCGCTGGGCTTCATCCTGCAATTTCAGAATCTGTCGGGCATAGGGCAGTAGCCTTTCACCCGACGGGGTGAGCAATACACTGCGACTGGTGCGCTCGAACAGCGATTCACCCATGCGGTCCTCGAGCCGCTTGATCTGCAGGCTGACCGCCGATTGGGTACGGCAGAGAATCTTGCCGGCGGCACTGAAGCCTTCGCATTCGGCGACGCCCACGAAGGCACGCAACAGGTCCGTATCCATCGTCTATGAGCCTCTGAAATTGATCGTATCTTAATCATTCATTTCTATTATCAAATTTCACGCCCTAGGCTGACATGGTGTCAAGACCGCGATCAGGAGACCTTGCATGCACGCTACCGCCGACACCCGGCCGGACAGTACCTCGTTGGAGGGACTCGTCGATCTGGCGCGTTACCCACTGAACGATCTTGCGAGCTCCGCCGGGCAAGCGCTGATCGAGCGTTGCCGTGACCAGCTGGCCGACGACGGCTGCGTCGTGCTGCCGCGATTCGTGCCGGACCATGCACTCGATCGGCTCGAGCGCGAGACCGAGCGGCTCTCGCCGGCGGCGCATTACAACCAGAACGAAACCAATCCCTACAACTCCGACGGCGATCCCGGCCTGCCGGCGGAACACCCCAAGAACCGCTTCGGCGACCGTACCAACGGCTTCGTCGCCGGGGATCGGATCGACCGCGACACCATCATTCGCCAGGTCTATCAGCACCCGGATTTTCAGCGCTTCATCGCCGCGGTGGTGGGCATCGAGACGATTCACCAATACGCCGATCCGTTGGCCGACCTGGTCGTCAACGTGCTGCGCGAGGGCTGCCAGCACCCGTGGCACTACGACACCAACGAATTCATCGTCACCATGATGACCCGCCAATCCGAGGGCGGAGGCCGGTTCGAGTACGCGCCGGGCATCCGCAGCCCCGAGGGCGAGAACTTCGAAGCGGTCCAGTCGGTGCTGGACGGCGACCGCAGCCGCCTGAAGACGCTGGACCTGCAGCCGGGCGATCTCCAGGTGTTCTTCGGGCGCTACTCGCTGCACCGCGTGACCCCGGTCGAGGGTAGCCGCGAGCGGCACACGGTGATCTTCGCCTATGCCAAGGAGCCGGGCTTCGTCGGCCGCCCCGAGCGCGCCCAGCGTATCTTCGGGCGCATGGCGCCGGTTCATGAGCGCATGCTCGAAGAGGGCCGGACCCAGCGCAGCGACAACCTCGCCGACTGAACGCAAGCGCCTCTGTTTCGACGCCCGGCGGCCATCGCCGGGCGCTGCTTTTGCCCAAAGGATTGCCATGAACCGTATCGAATCCGCCCGACTCAGCGACAGCGAGCCGTCCTCCATCCCGGTCGTCCCCTCGGCGCCGATGGCCAACACCGACAGCATCCCCACCGCCTTCGATCCGCTGCAACTGCGCGCCGGGCGCCTGGCGCGCCTGCGCGCGATGATGGCCGAGCAGGGCTATGCCGCGCTGGTGCTGTTCGACCCCTACAACCAGCGCTACGCCACCGGCTCGCGCAACATGTTCGGCTATTTTCTGCGCAACTCCACGCGCTACATCTACGTGCCGCTCGAAGGCCCGATAATCCTGTTCGAGTACCCGGGCAGCGCCCACGTCTCCACCTGGCTCGAGACCATCGACGAAGCGCGCACCTCCAAGGTGGTGTGGTCGGCGGTCAACCAGCGCGACAACTTGTCTTCCGACCCGTTCGGCATCGAGATCGCCGAGCTGATGGAAGAACACGGCAAGGGCAACAAGAAGATCGGCCTGGACCGCTGCGCGCTGAACCTGGCCCGCTCGCTGGAAGCCCAGGGGCTGGACGTCTATGACTGCATGCAGGACACCCTGCATTGCCGGCGCATCAAGACCCCCGAGGAGATCGCCTGCCTGGCGCAGTCGATGGCTGGTTGCGAGGCGGCGGTCGCCGAGGTCGAGGCGGCGATCAAGCCCGGCGTGCGCGAAAACGACCTGTTCGCCACGCTCTATGGCAACGTCATCCAGCAGGGCGGCGAGTTCATCGAGACACGCCTGCTCTCATCGGGCCCGCGCACCAACCCCTGGTTCAACGAGGCCAGCGACCGGGTCATCCGTGCCGGCGAGCTGGTGGCGCTGGATACCGATACCATCGGCTGCCACGGCTACTATTCGGACTTCTCGCGCACCTTCCACGTTGGGCCGGGCCGCCCCAGCGGCTACCAGCAGAGCCTCTACCGGATGGCCTACGAACAGGTGCATCACAACATGCAGATCCTCAAGCCGGGGATGAGCTACCGCGAGATCGCCGAAAGCGCCTGGAAGATTCCCGAGCGCTTCCTCGACCGTCGCTACCCGTCGATCATCCACGGCGTTGGCATGCACGGCGAGACGCCGCTGGTCGCCCACCACATGGACTTCGACCGCTTCTCCAAGGACGGCGTCCTCGAACCCGGCATGGTGGTTTCGGTGGAGAGCTACATCGGCGAGGTCGGCGCCGCTGATGGCGTCAAGCTCGAAGAGGAAGTGCTGGTCACCGACACCGGCATCGAGAAGCTCTCGCGCTATCCGTTCGATGAAGCCCTGCTCGGTCGAGAGTTTTGAGGCGGCGACTGTGCCCGCATCCCCCGACATGAAGAGAGACGTAATGACAGACCTAGGCCACTGGATCGCCGGCGAACGGCTGACCAGCGAGCGCACCATCGAGGTGCTCAACCCGGCCACCGCCGCGCCGGTACGTCGCCTGGCGATGGCCGATACCGCCACCGTGCAGCGCGCCATCGACGCCGCCCGCGAGGCCCAGCCCGCCTGGCGCGACATGCCGCCGGCCAAGCGCGCCCAGGTGATGTACCGCTTCAAGACCCTGCTCGAGCGCGACGCCGACGAGATCTGCGCGCTGGTCAGCGAGGAACACGGCAAGGTGCTCGAGGACGCCATGGGCGAGCTCAAGCGCGGCATCGAGAACGTCGAGTACGCCTGCGGCGTGCCGGAACTCTTGAAGGGCGAGTACTCCCACAACGCCGGGCCGGGCATCGACACCTGGTCCAACCATCAGCCGCTGGGCGTTGTCGCCGGCATCACGCCGTTCAACTTCCCGGCCATGGTGCCGCTGTGGATGTACCCCATGGCGCTGGCCTGCGGCAACGCCTTCATCCTGAAGCCCTCCGAACAGGCGCCCTCGGCCGCCGTGAAGATGGCCGAACTGCTCGACGAGGCCGGGCTGCCCAGGGGGCTGTTCAGCGTCGTCCATGGTGACCGCGAGGCCGTCGACGCATTGATCGAAGCGACCGAGGTGCGCGCGCTCTCCTTCGTCGGCTCCACCCCCGTGGCGCGCAAGATCTACGAGGGCGGCACCCGCCAGGGCAAGCGCGTGCAGGCCCTCGGTGGCGCCAAGAACCACGCCGTGGTCTTGCCGGATGCCGACATCGACAACGCCGCCAGCACCCTGATCGGCGCCGCGTTCGGCAGTGCCGGCGAGCGCTGCATGGCGATCTCCGTGGCTGTTTGCGTGGGCGACGCCACCGCCGACGCCCTGGTCGAGCGTCTCGCTACCCAGGCCCGCGAGCTCAAGATCGGCCCGGGCACCGAGCGCGGCCTCGACATGGGCGCGCTGATCAACGCCGGCCAGCGCGACAAGGTCGCGGGTTACATCGAGCAGGGCACCGCCGCCGGTGCCGAGTTGGTGGTCGACGGCCTCGAGCATCCGCTGGTGGAAGGCTCGCCCGGCTTCTTCCTCGGCGCCACGCTGTTCGACCACGTCACCCCGGAGATGAGCATCTACCGCGACGAGATCTTCGGCCCGGTGCTGTGCGTGGTGCGCGTTGAGACCTTCGAGGAGGCCATCGCGCTGATCAACGCCCACCAGTACGGCAACGGCACCTGCGTGTTTACCCGCGACGGCGAGGCCGGGCGCCGCTTCGCCGATGCCATCGAGGTCGGCATGGTCGGCATCAACGTGCCGCTGCCGGTACCGGTCGCCTTCCACAGCTTCGGTGGCTGGAAGGACTCGCTGTTCGGCGACCTGCACGCCTACGGCCCCGACGCCGTGCGCTTCTACACCCGCCGCAAGGCCATCTCCCAACGCTGGCCGCAGCGCAGCGCCCAAGAAAGCGCGCAGTTCAACTTCCCCTCGTAAGCTAAGCCCCCGCAAGCCTGACCCCACGCCCGCGCCGCCCAGACGGCGCGGGCGTTTTTGTGTGTACGCCTTTCGTGTGGCGCCATGTTGATCGACGTTAAATCGCGCTAATGATGGGGTGACGTAGAAGGCGGCTGGAAAGCCACGGCCCCGGCCGTTCTATACCCGGTGAGGGCCGTGGCCACCGCGAGCAGCGCGAAGGCGATGAAGCAGACGAGATAGCCATGGCTGCTGATCAGGTTGCCCGCGAGCGGCGAGCCGACGATCTGCCCCACGGCGATCATCAGGAAGGGAAGCCCCAGCCCGATGGCGGGGCGATCCGCATACAGCCGGATGCCCCAGACGAGATAGACACCGGTCAGCATGATGTAGGCCGAGCCGAACAGCGCGGCCGCGACGAGCACTGCCGCCAGGTTCGAAGGGCTGAGTACCAGCAAGCCAAGCGCGCAGGCCATTGCCGCGAGACTGCCGCGATGGACGATGTTGAGGCCGAAGCGCGTAATCAGGTCGCCCGCCGCGCCGCCCACCAATCCCGCAACGCCGATCAGAATCCAGACGATGTTGGCCGTCGCCTGCTCGAAATGCCCCAACGTGATGAGTACATCGCTCGAGAAGGTCCAGAAGGCGGCGCTGGCTGTGCCCATGCCGGTGGCTGCGACGATCAGCATCGACGCGTGGGGGCGCCAGAGCCCACCAGGGCGGTCGGCGTCT
The DNA here is from genome assembly GCF_033446685.1 of Halomonas sp. HP20-15. Classification (NCBI taxonomy): domain Bacteria; kingdom Pseudomonadati; phylum Pseudomonadota; class Gammaproteobacteria; order Oceanospirillales; family Halomonadaceae; genus Halomonas; species Halomonas sp. HP20-15. The sequence continues at coordinate 267,130 of NZ_JAWQLY010000002.1, forward strand.
TGATGACTGTCAACCGGGGCGGGGTCGCCGGCGCTCGCGCGCGGCACGCTGATCAGCAACAGCAGCGCATTGAGCAACGCGGCGACGGCAAAGGCGGTGTAGGCGAGCCGCCACTGCCCGGTGGCGAGGAAGGCGACCGGCCCGGAAACAGCAACGCCCAGGCTGGTACCGGCGTTGATGACGGTATTGGCCCGCCCCTGCCGGGGCGCCGCCACCGAGCGCGACACCGCCTGCGCCATGGGCGGCGATGCCAGCCCGGTGCTCGTCCCCGCAAGCAGAATGGAGACGGCCAGCCACAATGCCTGCGTGCTGGCGGCGACGCCTACCATGCCGGCGGCTGCAATCAGAGCAGCGGCGACAGCGATCCGCCGCGAGCCGAAACGTTCCACCAGCAGCGCGCTGAGCACGATGGCAAGGCAATAACCGACATAGGCGCCGCTGCCGATGATGCCGGCCAGAGTCGGGCTCAACCCGACATCGTCGCGCATGCTGGGCAGGAATAACCCATAGGCGAAGCGCGCCAGGCCGTATGTGGTACCGATCAACATGGTACCGGCGACGATCAAACGAAACTCGATGCGGTTCATGAGGCGCACTCTCTGCGGATATCCGCCATCACGGCTCCCCGGTGCGTCTCACGGGGAGTCGACGTATGCGTGGCCTGTGCCTGTGGTGAGTCGGTAGGCGTCATGATGTTTCCTCTCCCTGAGGGGGCTGGCGCCGGGCTCGGTAGTTCAGCATGTAAAACGATCGTTTTCATCGTTGACATGATGGCGCTGCCGGTTCGAGCCCGGTTAACGTCGCTACTCGCTGGTTATGATGTGTGGCGAGGCGGCAAGCGTGTTACTGAACTCGGCGTCGCTATGATGCCCGCGCGGCGTCGGCCAAACGCTGTGCCGCCCTGCGCGCGACATCGACGGTCGTGATGCCGCGATACGCGGCCATGTGGGTCGCACCTTCGAACAGCAGTTGAATCGTCTCGACGAGCTCGTCGTCGCGCCGGCCGATCTCCGCGACGACGATCTGGCCGATCCGGTCCCGCAGGCGCTGCTTGTGGCGCGCCATCGCCTCGGCGATCTCCGGAACGTCGCCGCCGGTTTCTTGGCAGGCGCGCAGGAACAAGCAACCCCGTGCGCTCTCCTGGGCCGACCAGGCCTCCAGCGCGCCGAATAGCGCATCGATGCTGTCTTTTTCCACCTGGCGGTGGAAGCGGCGATCCCGCTCGTTGAGGACGGCGGCGATCAGGCCGTTCTTGCTGCCCACATGTTTGTAGAGCGTGCGGCTCGAGATCCCCGCACCTGCCGTCAGCCGGTCCATGCCGGTGGCGTTAAAGCCGTGACGGTCGAATAGTTGCTCGGCGGTCGAGATTAATCGTGTACGAATGTCCATGGCTGAAGTGTAAAACGATCATTTTACATGCGCAAGCCGAGGCGCAGACGCAAAGTCCTGAGATTGGCGGACGAAAGGAGTCCCGTACAGATCAGTGGCTTCATGGCAAAAGCCAACGGAATCACCCTGAGTCACCGGTGGATCTATTCGCTGAGCCGGGATTGATTCGGGAAGATAAAGCCTGCGGTGGCAGGCTTATAAGGCCCTCCGATTGTCTCAGCGGCGGCGTTATCAACGCTACCTTGCCAGGCGCGCCGGCCTGGGCAACATTCTCCATCGTGTGGATAACGAACACCATCCCAGCGAGGTAGCCCATCGACGCCATCTCGGACACTGGGGTGTCATCGTGCTCAAGGGACTCAAAGAGTCTGGTCTGGTGACGCTGGTCGAGCGGCGCAGTGGCTATCTGCTAGCGGCTCGGCTTCCCCGCATCACGGCGGCTGGAAGGACTCGCTATTCGACGACCTGCACGCCTACGGCCCCGACGCCGTGCGCTTCTACACCCGCCGCAAGGCCATCTCCCAACGCTGGCCGAAGCGCAGCGCCCAGGAAACCGCCCAGTTCAACTTCCCCTCGTAAGCTAAGCCCCGCAAGCCTGACCCACACGCCCGCGCCGCCCAACGGCGCGGGCGTTCTTGTGTGTACGCCTCTCGTGTAACGCCATGTTACGCGAGGCTGATTCGCGATAGGTTAAGTCTGGTTAGAGGTTGCCGATACAACCTTAATGACCCAGACGGCGGAGCGTTCAGTGCTCCGCCTGGCGGTAGCGTGGGCAAATGGTAGCGGGGCAGGGGGGTGTTGGCTCCAAGGTACCAGAGCCGGCAAAGGCAGCAGGCACGCGAATTCTGCATAACGCGCCGAACTTTTCTTAGTATTTCTTAAAATCAAAAACTTAAGAGCGAAAAGATTGGCTCGATAAGATTGTTGAACGCGCCTGCTCGTTCAAGTGGGGAAACGCGCGCGCTGTCTAATATCTGTTATGTACTTTGGAGAAAATATGGAAGTAGTCACTACTGACAAACACGTCTCAGAATATCCTAATCCGTTTTATTTGAAGCAAGGCGATAAAGTAGCTCTCGGTGCAATTGACGACGAGTTCCCCAATTGGATCTTTATAACCAGTAGTGAAGGGGAGCAGGGTTGGGCTCCAGTTCAATATATCGAAAAGACTGAAGGAATCTCTGAAGGTATTTTGCTTCAAGACTACGACAATGTTGAGCTCAATACCGTCATTGGTGAAAAGCTGTCAGTGCTATTTGAACTCAATGAGTGGTATCGAGTTTCGAGGTCAACGGGTGAAATCGGTTGGGTACCAGTGCGCTCGGTAAAACGTACATAACAAGTTGTTCAAGAGCAATTCGGCACGCGTGGCATGTATAGTATGCGTTGTTATCAGTGGTTAAGGTGGTATGCGGCGGCATCGGTATTGCGTGCCTCACACCTTAACAAGGCGTTAGATTGTTAAGGAGAGATTAATGAGGTTTGTAAAGTTGCTTTTCCTTCTCGGGGTCACCGCCATTTATGGTTGCAGCACTACAGGTGGAACTATTGGCGGCCTAATTCCCGCTCCGAAATTGATGAAGGGTAAAGTCGAAAATAGTATTTATTACGCGATGGATGGATCATTTGAAATTAAAACCCCATTTGAACAGGGGTCATACTCATACAAATACATGGAAGTTAAAGAGCAATATGCCAATGTAGGGGCGTATGTGAGCTTTAATACTTCAGTTCATCCAAATGAGTTCTATCGTGTAGAGATAGGTAAAAAGCTGGATAAGTCACAGCCATCACCAACATTGGATCAACTGGTAAATGGCCTATTGCAAGGTTACAAACAACAGCTATCTGGGTATGGTAGTAAGGCTAAGGAGTTGCAGCGCATCGAAACAAGGTTGGATGGAAAGAGGGCTATGTTAGTAACACTAGAACAAGCTATGCCTGCTCAAAGTAGTTACCAGGGTAGGTCGCCGAGTTATACGGTGCACCATATTATATATATTGTTGAATCACCTAATGGTGGCGGAGGATCGGTTTGGGTTCAGTGGCCACATGGTTGCAACACATGTGCTAGTGGAAAAGAGGCAGATGTCATATCAACCAGTACAAGAATCAAGTCTTTCTTTAAATCATTTAGGTTGAAGATATAGCAATCTAACAACCGGTTCCATCCGACGCTGGACTTCCCCCATTTCATTGGCGCGCATACTGCAAGCGTTGTGCAAGGCAATGAAATCAAAGGGAGTCAGGAGATTAACCGAATGAATATAGTTTTTTCTGTTGGTGTGATTATTGTAATATTCTCAGGGGTTTGGCTGTTGGTTGAGGCGTTTAAAGTTAGTGTGGCGTGGGGGGTGGGTTGCTTTCTGATTTCACCTATATCAATCCTGTTTTTAATCAAACACTGGGATGTTGGGAAAAATCCGTTTTTAATGAATATCGCAGGGCTGGTGCTAGTGTTTATTTCTATATATTTTGGTAGTGTGCCAAGTATATGAATTATTTTCTAGACTTTACCTGAAGTGCAAAAGTTGCATAATAAGTGCCGTCACAGTAGTCTACGCGCCTTTTGTGTATTCGCTTCACTCATTTTGTTGCGTAAAAGTACCTACGTGTTCACCCGCGACGGCAAGGCCGGGCGACGCTTCGCCGATGCCATCGAGGTCGGCATGGTCGGCATCAAAGTGCCGGTGCCGGTCGCCTTCCACAGCTTCGGCGGCTGGAAGGACTCGCTGTTCGGCGACCTGCACGCCTACGGCCCCGATGCCGTGCGCTTCTATACCCGCCGCAAGGCCATCTCCCAACGCTGGCCGCAGCGCAGCGCCCAGGAAAGTGCCCAGTTCAACTTCCCCTCGTAAGCCACCCGCACGGTTGAACACCACGCCCGCGCCGTTCACACCGGCGTGGGCGTTTTTGTGTGTAAGCCTTTCGTGTAACGCCATGTCTCTCGGCGCTGAATCGCGATAGGTTTAGGGATACTTAAGGGTTTGACGACATAAATTATGGGCGAGGCGGTGAGGGTTGTAGTCCTCACCTTGGCGGTAGCGTGGGCAAAGCAGTAACTGGGCGAGTGGGGAGGGCGGAAGTCGGCCCGAAGTCACTATGGCGGAAAATGTGGCATGCGCGGTTATTGGTGTTATATGGTGAGATAAAGCGCATGGTTATTGTAAATCAAAGGGTTGGGTGCGAAGCATAAGAATCTTAAACGCGCGTGCTCGTTCAAGTAGCTATTCGAGCGCGCGACCTAATACCTGTTATATTTCAATCCAAAAATAAGGAGAATCATGCGAAATCTGTTAGTTTTTCTTTCATTTCTAATGTTGGTTGGCTGTGGCGAAGAGACAGCAGAAAACATTCAGAAAAACTAGAGCAAGGTGAGACCCTAACGAAGAAGCAGCAATGCATAGCTGACACTGTAGTTTCGTCAATCGTAGATCCGAAGAATGTCATGGTCTATGCAGCAACATTCGATGTCCTTAGTCGAGCCTATATTGCTCAGAAGGCTCAGGTTATAAATTATTGCCGCACAATGATTGTCGGGTCACGACAAAGCGATGCTTTTAAAGATTACTCTGAGGACTGTTCTGAAGAGCTCAAAGAATTGAGCAATGAGCAGTTAACAGAGCTTGATGTTCGGGCACAAGAGTTAGCGAGATTGGCCGCTGATCTTGATGACAGTCCATTGGACGCTGCACTTGGTCGTTGCGGGGATCTCTGAATATAACAAGGCGCATCAATTCGCGGCCTGCGGCCGCCGGACGCCCTTTACATTGCGGCTTCGCCTCCATTCCAAGGGCGCCGTTGTGCGCAGCGTTATGTGCCCGCTCCGTACTGCCAATAGGGATATATTATGGGCCGAAATAGTAAGTCCAGACGAGATGCTAAAAGGAAAGAAAATAAAATCCGCAACCGTCTTAAACCGAACAAAAATATTGCTAGTAAACAACCTTTCTCTGGCCCAGCGATGACAATGGTGGAAAACCCACTGTCTGGTCTCACTGATGAACAAAGGAAAGAGTTGATTGTAGAATTAGGAAAGAATGGGAAAGACAAAGTTGTTGAGGTGTTCGAATCGTTGAACGATATTTTGAGGCAGTATGACCCTGTCACCCTTATAAGTATTCTCTCGGCCTATGGTTTGACTGTTGGGGCAGGCGATGGTGGAGTACAGTCAAAAGAATCATCTGGAGGCCTAAACCAAGCACATGTAGAACTAGTTCAGGCGCTTGCTCTACAAATACCAGAGAACGAACTCGGCACGCTCCCTGTCACTCCTGACATGGTTCAGAAGGTATGGGATCAATTAATAGAAATAAGTCACGCCTTTAAATTCAGCAGAATGAATGTAGATCTGTTGAATTCATCCGGTATTGAAATGGCTATCAATCAGGTCCAAGAGTTTCTACGAAGTCATACGCAAATGGTTAGGAATTGGGGGTTTTATTCTCAAGTAGTTGGGATTTCAAAGGAATTATATAGCCCATTTGATGAGCAAGTCCATAATAAGTTTGGCTTTTCAGCCACAAATGCCATTGATGTTTTTGAGGTGTTGACTGAATCTGTAGAGAAAAAGCTTTCTAAAAGATTTAATATCTTGTCCGATCTAGAGTCCACAAAAAAGCCGTACGATATGCTAGTTAAATATCATGAATTGATTGGGCAAGGGGAAGAGCAGGCTGACAGGTTTTTCGAGAATATTGATATAAAAAAGATGTCGCGAAAAAATCTTTTCTTCATGCTCTTGTCGCATTTTGATATGAGAATGCCTGGCTACTACTTTATCAATAGTGATGAATTGTCGGAGCAGCTCGAAATTGATAAAAGTGTTATCGATAATATTCTAACCCATTTTTCATACAGATTCGGCGATCTCGGTGGCGAAAAGAAAGAGTTTTTCTTTTTGGAAAACCCTGTGTGGAAGAAGCCAATAATTTCATCAGATAGTGGGTATTATTGCGTATTACCCCAGCTATTCTTTAGCTTCGTTATAAACACGTTAGATGAGATTGTTGAGGGGGTAGATAAGAAGTCTCTTCACGAACGGCGAGCTGATTATCTGGAGTCAAAGATTGAAGAGGTTGTTAAGACAAGGTTTCCTGAGTCACAAATAGTTTCTGGCGTTAAATGGAATCAGGGTGAAGCTCAGTATGAAACCGACCTTATTGCATTTATTGATTCTCATGCAATTATTATTGAGGCGAAATCACAAAAAATATCGAGGCCTGCTTTAAGAGGCGCGCCGGACCGAATAAAGAGGCACCTTGAGGAAGTCCTGATAGAGCCAGGAGTTCAGTCGAACCGATTAGAAAATAAGCTTAACAATCTTAGGGTTCAAGATGAACCTGAAGATTCTCTTTTGAAAGAAATCCCTGTAGACATAAGGTCTATAAATAAAGTGCTTCGGGTTTCAGTGTCTCTAGAAGATTTTGCGACTCTTCAAACAAACTTGAGGCTATTTAATGAAACCGGGTGGATTCCAGATGGTTTCGCACCTTGCCCATCAATGAACCTTGCCGATTTCGAAACTTTGTTTGATTTTCTCGAACACCCTGTTCAAATTATCCATTATCTACTAAGAAGAACTGAGCTTGAAGGCAAGTATAAGTTCTTAGGGGATGAGCTCGATTTTATGGGGCTATACATTACTAACTTGCTGAATATTGGGGGTATGGTTAGTGATGATGAAGTAGAAGTCATAATATCAGGAATGTCTGAACCATTAGATAAATATTATATGTCAAAAGACCAGGGCATATTAATTGATAAGCCTAAACCCAAAATATCGCCTTTTTTCACGAAGATATTTAGTAAGCTTGAGGAGCGATCTACCGCACGTTGGACAGAGATTGGATGTATACTCAATCGCTTCCCGCCAGATGATCAGAGAAAGCTAGTTCAGCATATAAAAGACTTATCCAAGGTGGTACATAGAACGTGGCAATCCGAGGGCCATAAGAATATTGTTATATATAGGCCGCCAGAATCATCAGAGTACGCTTTGGCTGTGGTCCTATTTAAAGACGGGAATAGCGATAAACGTTATGATTTTATTGATCATGCAACTGCTTTGGGCCTGGAGCCGGATCATGTTAAGTATAGCTTAATTATTGCAATCAATATAGATAATGACGATCTACCATACCATTATATAGCGCTTGCAGAGAATCGAGATGACGAATCATTACACAAAAATTGCGTCAATTAGGGCGCTCGCAAGCTCGCGCCTGTTGCGCAAGCGTTATCCTTAAGGAGAGATATGCCGTTAGAGTCTGCATTTGAACATATATGGCACATTGCTCCGCATTTTAGCGGCCCTTTCCCTAGTGAAAGAGACTACTTACGGGCGGTCCACCATCCACCCGGGTTATACGTGTGGGCTACTAGTTTAAATCTTGAGCTTTTGAGTTTAGGTTATCCAGCTGTTTCGGTGGCATCTGTGTGGGTCGACCATACTCCGCAGTGTTGGTATACACAGAAAAGAGGAACTTGGCACAAGCCAAGTTGTGAACTAGCGGATCTCTTGATCGTTACGTGGGACGACCACAGAATGAAAGCTGGCAGGGCTCTCCTTGTTCAAGCAAAGAAAGGTAAGAGCCATAACCGAATTTCAGTTTCTAATAAATCAACAAAAAAAGAACTTCAGCTTCTAGGTGGCGCTCCTAAGTTTTTACTCAGTAGTCAAACATCTGTTGCGTCCGGCAGCAGTCCGAATCCGTTGAATCCAAAGGTCAACTGCGAGTTCCAGCTTCCTTCATATGGAACCTCACGGCTTCAGCACTGTACTTTCCTGCAGATCAAGGATGCTAAAGCTAAACGCTGGTCAACAATAATTCCTTCATGGCAAACAATGTGGCCACCGAATTCACACCCAGAGACATATAGTGAAGCAATCCTCGGTATGATTACTCGACCTATTAATGCAATGGGGAAGCATTTTACTCTTGGAAACATGTCTGATGACTGGGATAGATTAATAACTGTGCTGATAAACGAGACTTTGGCCTCTTCAGGGGGGACCGCCAGGGGCAAGAAGCAGCATACCTACTTATATCTCGATTCTCGTAATATGGATTTTCCAGGTAGGTTGAATGGAGGCTTTGAGGGAGAGATTCCCGTTAGCGATGATCCTGAAGGGATCTCAACGGTGTTTATTACTCCGGGAAATCCAGGATAACAAGTGAATCAAGCCGACCATGGACTTCCCCCGGTTTAGTAGACACGCATCGATAACTCCCACGGAGGAGAAAACCGGTGCCCACAATAATCACGGGAAGATGACGCAACGTTACAGCACTGAGTTCAAGGTGAAGGCGGTCGAGTGGAGCCATCAGGCTCACCGAAGCGTTCAAGGAGTCGCGGAAGCGCTGGATATTCACCCGTTCATGCTGTCACGCTGGCGCAAGGAATACCGGGAGGGCAAGTTCGCCATGAAACGGGTCAAGAAGGCACCAGCCGACGCCAAGCAGAAGATTCATGAACAGGATGAGGTTGCCCGCCTGAAACGCCGGGTATCGGAGCTTCAGAAGGAAAATGACATCCTAAAAAAGTTTCAACGTTTCAGGCCGAGGAACGACGGAAGCGTTCCGGTTCGCCTGGAAACACCGGGGAGAACACGGAGTAAAGACACTATGCCGCCACCTGAATATCTCGCGATCTGGCTACTATGCCTGGGCTAACCGGAAGCCCGGCCAGAGGGCGGCTGGGAACGCAGATCTGTTGTTCAAGATCCGTCGCTGAATCGCCCCGGGCAATGCACCGATAACGCCGAGGTTGAATCCTTCTTCAAAACGCTGAAGGGAGAATTTCTCCATGCGACCCGCTTTGTGACGTTAAGGCAATTACGACGACCTATATATGACTATATTGGAGGCTTTTATAATCACCAACGGATGCACAGTGGCCTAGGTTACCGGACCCCGCTAGAGTTCGAAGGAATTACTGATGGACGTGTCCAAGTTATTGGGGAAGTTCATGCCAGAGCCTTCGCTTCGCTCCGGCTTTGTCACCGGTGATGGCAAACGTTATAGTACTTATCAGGAGTCAGCTCGTATGTTCAAGTGTTTCCAGCAAGTTGTTTTCGCCATGGCTTTCCTTGCGTCGTCTGTCTGTCTTGCCGAGACCTACGAAGAAGCAGAAAAAAAGTCAGAAGCGGCATCATCAAATCCCGCATTGCTGGAGTGGTATCAAACTAAGATGCAACCTGCCTTTCGCAACACTGTCGGTCAAATAATAGGTAAATGCCTTAACCAGCCACCTCTCGAACGCCCCGCTCGGGTAGATCTTGTATTTGTGGTAACCACTTCAGGAAAGGTTGGTGCCATCTATTGGAAAGAGAAAACTCCATTTTTTTCTTGTCTTGGAACTGGCATTCAGTCGGCAACATTCCCTCCTCCTCCAGAAACCGACTTTTACTTTGGTGTTGGTTTCGGCATTCCCGCAAAGAAAGCCGGACAGTAACTCTTGGGACGTGCTCTAATCCGGCGTTTAATCTCGCTCCTTTCAGTCGCGGGACGCTGCGCGATAAAGCCGCGCAGCGCTGGTTAGCGTTACGTCATGCAAAGGAAGATCAATGCCTAGGTGTATGGCCTCGAGCTTCGGCAATCGCCCGCGCGACGGGTTGAATCCCCCACTGCTGCCATCATTTCCTAAAGACAAGCCGCCGCAATGGCGTCGCTCGATTCACCTTTCAGTACGTTCCATGGGAGAAGCTCTATGCCCTTTGCACCGTCCAGCATGCACGTCGAAAGCCCCGCCTTTACGCCGAATGGGGCGATTCCCAAGCGCCATTCGGCAGAAGGTGACGATGTGTCCCCGGCCCTGAGCTGGAAGGATGCGCCGGCGGGCACCCAGGGCTTCGCGGTGATCTGCCACGACCCGGATGCGCCGCTGGTGAAGGATGGCAGTTATGGCTACGTTCATTGGCTGCTCTACAACCTGCCGTCGGATGTCACCTCGCTGGAGGAGGGCACGAAGCTGGGCACCGCCGGCGTCAACGATGGCGGCGCCAACGGCTACGGTGGTCCCATGCCGCCACAGGGCCACGGGCCGCACCAGTACTATTTCTGGGTATTGGCGCTGGATACCCTCACCGAACTGCCCGAGGGGCTGACGCAGCCGGAACTGCTTAATAAGCTGGAGCCTCACATCTTGGGCATGAGTCGGTTGGTGGGGACGTACCGCCGTGACTGAATAGTCTTTAACTACTTAGACGCCGCTTCAAACACACTCGGCGCCTTCCCCTGGGAGGCGCCGAGTGTCGTTTTGGGTCTGCTAATCCGGCGCGCAGCCAGTATCTTTCTCTCAGCGGTAGCCGGCCATCAGCTCGCGCACCAGCGGCGTGTCGGCGTTGCGATGGGTAGGCAGCTCGAAGCGGGCACGGGCGATGGCGGTGCGTGACAGAGTCGCGTCGATCAGCATCTCGCAATCTTCGGCCACGGCCAGGGTGTCGCCTTGTGGGCCGAGAATGCATGAACCGCCCCAGAAGTGGCTGTCGCCTTCGGGGCCGAAGCGGTTGGCCATGATCACGGGGGTGCCGTAGGTCATGGCGTAGAACTGCAGGTTGAGAGGCCAGTTGCGCTCGTTGGAGAAGTCGTCGCTGACGATGCCCGAGGCCGAGTTGATTGGCGCGCAGAGGATCGTGGGCCGGTCCAGCAGGGCGGCGTGTACCAGTCCCGGATTCCACAGGTCGGCGCAGATCAGCGAGGTCGCCGACCAACCGGGGCGCACCGCGAGGTGGGTCAGCCTGTTGCCATGCGTGAACAGCTTGCCCTCTTCCAGGCCGCCGTAGGTGGGCAGGTTGAGCTTGCGATGCACGGCCTGGAGCTTGCCGTGCTGCAGGATCGCCAGGGCGTTGTAGTACTCGCCGGGGCTCGCTTCCTCGACGAACCCCACCACCACCTGCATCTCGCCGGCGGCGCGGGCGAGCTCGGTAAGGCGCGGGTCATGGGCTGGGCAGGCTACCTCGATCACCCGGTTGCCCAGGCCGTAGCCGGTCAGTGAAAGCTCGGGAAAGACCAGCAGCTCGAGTCCTCGTTGGTGGGCCTCGGCGATCCGTTCGCGGTGACGCTCAAGGTTGGCGTCGACATCGCCCAGGGTGGCGTTGATCTGCGCGGCGCCGACGCGCAGGTGATCTTGGTAGTGCATGGTGGCGTCTCGCTATTGCGTGGAAAATGTTGGTGCGCCGAGCAGGGCGAGAAGATCGCCTGCGGGACGTGTCTCGAGGCTCATCACCACCTCGCGGAGTCGTGCCGCTCGGTCGCCCAGCACGGGCTCGGCCAGTGCCTGGTACTTGGCGATCACCTCGGCATCCGATAAGGGCCGGTCGGGATTGCCGCGTGCCTCGAAGTCGGCACTTTCGATGATCTCGCCGCTGTCGAGATGCAGCCGGGCGCGCGCCCAGCGCTCGGCGGGAAAGCGCGCATTGAAGGTGTCGTCCTCGTGGATTTCCACCTTGCTGGCCAGGGCCTTGAGGTCAGGGGCGTCGAGTTCGTCGCTGACGCCCGCGACATCCACGGTGCCCCGGCCCAAAGCGCAAGCCACCGACCAGGGCAGGCTGTACTGGGCCTGCTCGGTAGTGGTCGGGTGCGTCACGTGCAGGCGCTTACCCTCGTGGAAGGTGACGATCTCGACGCACGCGATAGTCGCCGGGTCGCGCTTCTCGGCGGCCAGGGCGAGCACGGCTTCCATCGCGGGCTGTGCCCAGCGGCAGACCGGATAGGCCTTGAAGTACTGCTCGTGGAGATACCAGTGCTCGCCTAGATCCTGCCAGATACTGGCCACTTGTGGTGCGGTGACGGTCAACGCCGGGGCGCCGGTGAAGCCGTCTTCGGCCAGCAGCGCCGCCGAGATGCCGGTCATCGCCCCCCAGCCAGAGCCATCCTTGAGCATCGTGGGGTGGTCGATGCAGCGCATCATCTGGCTGCGTGGGCCATAGAACTCGGCGATGCCGAGGGCATGATGCAGGGTCTCGACATCGGCCCCGCGCAGGCGCGCGGCCACGGCGGCCACGCCCAGGGCATTCCAGGCGCCCGAGGTGTGATAGTCCGGGCTGGTGGCGTGCAGGGCGATACCCGCGCGGGTGGCGATCTCGTAGCCGTAAGCGAGCAGGGCGAGGAAGTCGCATCCCGAAAGTCCGCTGACCTCGGGCAGCGCCAGCAAGCCGGGCAGCAAGGCCACGCCGGCATGGCCCTTGGTCAGCACATGACCGTCGTGGGCGTCGAGCGCATCGATCAGCCAGGCCCCGTGCAGGGCAACGCCGGTGGGCGAGGCCTTGCCGGGGGCGAACAGCAACGGACGCGCGCCGCCGTGCTGGATGGTCGCGAAACGCGCGGCCTTGTCGGCAAGCGGCGTGCGGGTGGCGCCGGCCGCCACACCCAGCAAGTCGAGCAGGCAGCGCTTGGCCTGGTGCAACGCTTCATCGTCGAGACTCGAAAGATCGAATCGATGCATCCAGTCGAGCGGAATATGATCGTGCATGGCGAAGCCTAGGGCGCTGGCGGGTGGCGAAGACCCGAATGACTCAGAAAGAAGGCCGCGCGGGGCGGCCTTCTTAGTGATCGATTACGGTGAGGAATGGCCCCGTTCAGGTGTCGATCACAGTAGGTCGTGTTTCTTGAGGAAGTTTTCGGCAACCTGCTCGACGGCCTTCTTGTCGACGTCGACCTTGGCGTTGAGCGAGGCCATGACGTCGTCGTTCAGGAGCGCCGAGAGCTTGTTCATCTGTTCATCCAGCTTCGGGTTGGCTTCCAGGGTTTCCTTGCGTACGACCGGGGTCAGCGCGTAGGCCGGGAAGAACTGCTGGTCGTCTTTCAGCGTCACCAGGTCGTAGGCCGGGATACGTCCGTCGGTGGAATAGGCGATGGACACGTCGACCTGCTTGTCGCGCAAGGCGGGCAGGGTCAGGCCGAAATCCATGCGCTTGATGTTGGGACGACCGAACTTGAAATCGTAGGTCTTTTCCAGTGGCCGCAGGCCGTCTTCACGGGCGTAGAACTCCGCGTTGGAGGCGAAGGTAAGCGTCTCCCCGTTGTTGATGGTCTCGGCAAGATCGGAGATCGTTTCGATATCCCGCGCTTTGGCATCGTCGGCACGCATGGTCAGTGCGTAGGTATTGTTGGCATCGGAGGGTTCGAGCCAGACGAGCCCCTTCTCGGCATCGAGCTTCTTGACGCGCTGATACGTCTCTTCGGGGGAGAGCTTCTCGGTAATATTGTTGTAGGTGATGAGTGACGTGCCGGTGTACTCCCAGTAGAGATCGATCTGGCCGTTTTCCTGGGCCTGGCGGAGTATGGCTGAGCCCATGCCGGCGCGTTTTTCGACGTCATAGCCGAGCTCTTCCAAGTATTGGGTGGTCATGCTCGACAGAATGAGTTGCTCGGTAAAGCCCTTGCCGCCGACCACGATCTCGTTGGCCTGAGCGGTGGCCAGGGTGCCGGCCAGTGCCGCGCCGGTAAGTAGGGTCATCAAGGTTCGCATGGTGTCACTCCTTCGTTGATTGTTGGATAGCGTTGATCGTCGGATCACAAGCGTGGGTGATGGGTCTTCCTAGGCACGGCTCGGGTTGACCCCGCGTGGGACTAACAGGAAGGCGGCGATGGCGATGAGCATGTCGACTGCGATCGCCAACAGTGCCGTGGGGATGGCGCCAGCCAGCATCATGATGGTGTCGTAGAGGGCGATACCCGTGAAGATCAGCTCCCCCAAGCCGCCGGCGCCGATCAGGAAGGCGAGCGGTACCGTTCCGACGTTGATGGCCAGCGCTGTGCGAACGCCGGCGAAGATTACATAAAGCGCATTGGGCAGTTCGACCCGGAACAGGCGCTGGGTGGGCGACATGCCAAGCCCCGCCGCGGCTTCCATCAGCGCCGGCGAGACACCCTTGAGCCCGACGTAGGTGTTGCGGGTAATCGGTAAAAGGGTCGCCACGAACAGGCCGAAGACCGCCGGCACCGTGCCGATGCCGAGAAAGCTCATCGACAGCGCCAGGACGGCGAGCGTCGGGATGGTGGTACCCACGTTGAGCACCTGCATCAGCGATTCGGCATAGCGGTCGACGCTGGGGCGAGACAGGACGATGCCCAGCGGCACGGCGACCAGAATGGCCAGTCCACCCGACACGGCCGTCAGGAACAGGTGCTGAACGGCCAGGTAGCGCACGTCGGGGAGATAGAAAATGAACTCCTCGATCATGCCGCTGCGTTGCGCCCAGACACCGGCCAGAAACAGCGCAATCGCTAGCAGCCAGCGGCACCCACGTTGCAGCGAACGACTCGGCATGAGCTTACTCCTTGGTGGCGGTTTCCGAGCGGATCGATGCGCTGTCCCCGGGGCGCGAGCGATAACGCGAACCCAGGTGGTGGGTCATCGCCCGCTGGGTGATGTGCCCGCTGACCCGACCCTGCGCATCCACGCAGGGCAGCCAGGTGGAGTCGTTGGCGAACATCTGCGAGGCGACCTTGCGCAGGTCGTCATCGAGCTCGGCCACCGGTGGCGCGGCCTGGAAATGATCGCGGCAGAAACCCCGAGTGGTACGGGCCACCGAGCGCGTGATCATTCCGGCCGGCTCGTTGCGGTCGTTGACCATCAGGATGGCGTTCTGGTAGCCGTACTCGTCGATACGCGACAGCGCGGTTTCCAGGGTGTCGTCCGGGCGCACGGTGCCCAGGTCGTCGGAAAACACCTCGCGAACCTTGACCAGGTTGAGTCGTTTGAGCGCACGGTCCTCGCCCAGGAAGGATTCGATGAAGGCGTTCTTCGGCGCCGAGAGCAGGTCGTCCGGGGGGGAGTACTGGACGAGCTTACCCTCGCGAAACACCGCGATGCGGTCGCCCATCTTGATGGCTTCGTCGATGTCGTGGCTGACGAACATGATGGTCTTGTTGAGCTCGGCCTGCATCTTCAGGAACTCGTCCTGAATGACCGCCCGGTTGATGGGGTCGATGGCGCCGAACGGCTCGTCCATCAACATCACCGGCGGGTCGGCCGCGAGCGCGCGAGCGACACCGATGCGTTGCTGCTGGCCACCGGAGAGCTCGCTGGGGTAGCGCTTGAGGAAGGCCTCGGCATCCATGGCTATCATGTCCATCAGCTCGCGGGCGCGCTTCTTGTAGGCGGCCTTGTCCCAGCCCAGCAGGCGCGGCACCACGGTGATGTTTTCCTCGATGGTCATGTTGGGAAACAGCCCGATCTGCTGGATCACGTAGCCGATGTTGCGGCGCAGGTCCTGGGTGTTCATGCCGGTAGTGTCCTCGCCATCCAGGAACACCTTGCCCGAGGAGGGCCGGATGATGCGGTTGATCATCTTCAACGTGGTCGTCTTGCCGCAACCGGAAGGGCCGAGCAGGATGCAGATCTCCCCCTCGGGCACTTCCATATTGATGTGATCGGCCGCCACGACAGCCCCCTTGGGCGTGTCGAAGACCTTGGTGAGGCTATCGAGTCGTATCATGGGAAACCTTTGTCGAGTCGGCAGTGGGCGCGTTTACATCGCGCTGGCGTCGCGTTCCATACCCTTGGGAGTCAGGCGCTTCTGCAAGGCCAGCAGGGCATAGTCGACGGTGATTGCCAGCAGGCTCACCGCTACCGCCCCGACGATCAGCTGGCGCGGGTCGGATTGCGAGATGCCGCGACTGATCAGCGTGCCCAGGCCGCCGGCGCCGATGTAGGCGGCGATCGCCATGACGCCGATATTGAGCACGACGGCGGTGCGCACCCCGGCCATGATCACCGGCACAGCCAGGGGGATCTCGACCATGCGCAGGCGCTGGTTGGGGCTCATGCCGATGCCGCGGGCGGCTTCGCGAAGTGCCGGGTTGACGTTGTTTATCGCGGTATAGGTGTTGCGGATGATCGGCAACTGCGAATAAAGCAGCACGGCAATAACGGCAGGTACATAACCGATGCCATAGCCGAAGATCGACAGCAATGGAATCATCACCCCGAACAGCGCTATCGAGGGGATGGTGACGATGACCGAGGCGAAGTAGAGCACACCCTTGGCCAGACGCTCATCCTTGGTAATGGCGATGCCGATCGGCACGCCCGTCAACGTGGCGATGCCCACCGCAACCCCGACCAGCGAAATATGTTCCAGGGTCAGGTCGAACAGCAGCTCGAGGTTATCGAGGACGTATTGTATGAGTTCCACAGGTATTGCCCTCTATAGGCCTCTAGGCGAGCGCCTTTTTTGAGCGGGTACATTTCTAGATGGGCTAACACTTATAATTTCGAATTATGCGCTGAGCATAACACGCTTTTTAAGCGCTAAAGATGGGTGGGTCATTGGGATGTGCAATGCCTTTCATTTTAAATACTCATGGTGCTATGAAAGGATGAAATTCCGACCGCAGGCCGTACCCTTTAAACGCGATGAAACAGCCATTTATGCCTGGGTAATTAATGAAGGATCGCGGCCATGCGCGCTTTTAATACTCACTACAGGGTAGGCACCGCCCCAATCAATTGTGCTGGACGACCTGGCACAATTTCGATATGCATCGTCACTGAATAGCCAAGGCACAGAAAACGGGGATCGATGTACTCGTCTTTCCCAAACTTTCATTAACCGGCTATTAATTGATGGCGCAGACACCGCGGGTCGCCAAGCCCCGTGATGGTCTCGGCTTCTTGCCCTGGCTCGGACCTCCGGCGACATGCGTGCAGTCGTAGATTTCGTCGAGACAATTGCCGACCGGCTCGGGGCCCCTGGGTCGCCAGACCCAGGGGCTTCAGCATCCCATCCGGTAGCTGGGCCGTCATGCAAACTCTCAGCGGGACTTTGCCGCGTAAGTGTCCTGATACTGCTGACGCAGCTGGTTCTTCTGCACCTTGCCCATGGTGTTGCGCGGCAGGCTGTCGGCGAAGAACACCCGCTTGGGCTGCTTGTACTTGGCCAGCCGTCCGGATAGCGAGGCGAGTACCCGGGCTTCGTCGATATCGGCACCCGGCTCGCGCACCACCACCGCCGTCACGCCCTCTCCGAAGTCGGGGTGGGCTAGGCCGATCACTGCGGATTCGACCACCCCGTCGAGCTCGTCGATAATCTGCTCGACCTCTTTCGGGTAGACGTTGTAGCCGCCCGAGATCACCAGGTCCTTGTCGCGCCCGACGATGTGCACGTAGCCGCGCTCGTCGACCAGCGCCAGGTCGCCGGTGACGAAGAAGCCGTCCTCGAGCAGTTCCTCGCGGGTCTTCTCGGGCATGCGCCAGTAGCCGATGAACACGTTGGGGCCGCGCACCTCGAGCATGCCGATCTCGCCCTGGGCCAGCGGCTGGTGGGTCTCACGGTCGGTGACGCGGATCTCCACGCCGGGCAGCGGCATGCCCACGGTGCCGGCGATGCGCGCGCCGTCGTAGGGGTTGGAGGTGTTCATGTTGGTCTCGGTCATGCCGTAGCGCTCGAGGATGGCATGCCCGGTGCGCTGCTCGAAGGCCTGGTGGGTCTCGGCGGTCAGCGGCGCGGAGCCGGAGGTGAACAGGCGCATGTTGACGGTGAGTTCGCGCGTCAACCGCTCGTCCTGGAGCAGCCGCGTGTAGAAGGTCGGCACGCCCATCATCGTCGTGCCGCGGGGCAGCTCCTCGATGATCGTGTCGATGTCGAAGCGCGGCAGGAACAGCATGCTGGCGCCGGCCATGAGCACCACGTTGCAGGCCACGAACAGCCCGTGGGTATGGAAGATTGGCAGCGCGTGGATCAGCCGGTCGGCCTCGCTGAAGCGCCAGGTCTCGACCAGCGCCGCCGCGTTGGAGGCCAGGTTGCGGTGCGTCAGCATGGCGCCCTTGGAGCGTCCGGTGGTGCCCGAGGTGTAGAGGATGGCGGCCAGGTCGTCGTCGGCGCGTGACTGGATCGTCTCGAACGGGGTGGCCCGCTCGGCCTGCTCCAGCAGGCTGCCGTCGGCCCGGGTGCCCAGCGTGGCGACCTGGGGGCAGCCGGTCTCGTCGGCGACGCGCTGGGCGGCGTCCAGGTCGTCGGGCCGGCAGACGAACAGCGCCGGCTCGGCGTCGCCGAGGAAGTAGCGGATCTCCTCGGCGGTGTAGCCGGTGTTGAGCGGCAGGTAGACCCCGCCCAGGCGCAGGCACGCCAGGTACAGCAGGATGGTCTCGGGGCTCTTGTCGACCTGCACCGCCACCCGGTCGCCGGGCGCCACGCCCAGCGCCTGCAGGGCGCCGGCGATGCGTGCCGTGTGCGCTAGCGCCTCGCGATAGGAGTACTGCCGGCCATCGCGGGTGGTGATGAAGGGGGCCTCTTCGCGGGCCTGCATGCGCGCCGCAAACGTCTCGAACAGGTTGTCGCTCATTTTTCCGTTTCTCCCGTGAGCAGTTTCCGGGCACGCCGCCCCAGGTCGCGTACGCTGGAGGAGCGCGCGATCGTGCCGTTGGTGGTGTAGTGCTCGTGGTTGCGCTCGATGTCCTCGAGTACGTAGAGATAGTTGACCATCAGCCCGGCGGCCTGCTGGATGCCCTTCGCCGAAACGTCGCCCAGCCAGTTGATGCGATGCAGCTCCGCGCCGTTGCCCAGGTGAAAGCGGGCGACCGGGTTCAGTGGCAGGCCCTTGGCGTTCTTCTCCTGCAACAGGTAGTGGGCCGCCAAGGGTTTGATCACGTCGCGTAGCGAATTGGCCTTGGCCGGGTCGCTGTGCCAGTCGGGCTCGTCGAGCAGCGCCAGCGTCTCGCTGGCTTCGTCGTCGAGTCGATCCTCGTTCTCGCGCACGCCGTCCAGCCACTGGCGAAAACCGGGCACCGGCGACAGGGTCACGAAGTTGCGCAGATTGGGCAGCTCCTGCTTGAGCTCCTGGACGACCTGCTTGATCAGGAAATTGCCGAACGAGATGCCGCGCAGGCCGGTCTGGCAGTTGCTGATGCCGAAGAAGGCCGCGGTGTCGACGCTCTCGGGGTCCTCAATGAGCCCGTGGGTACCGTCGAGGATCGGCTGGATCTGATCGGGCAATCCCCGATAGAGCGCCACTTCGACGAAGATCAGCGGCTCGTCGCCGATCGCCGGATGGAAGAAGGCGAAGCAGCGCCGGTCGCGGGCGTCGAGCCGCCGACGCAGGTCGTTCCAGTCCTGGATCTCGTGCACCGCCTCGTAGTGGATGATGCGTTCGAGGATCGCCGCCGGGGTGTTCCAGTCGATGCGTCGCAGGACCAGGAACCCGCGGTTGAACCACGAGGCGAACAGGTGGCCGAAGTCGGCGTTCACCGGTTGCAGATCGGGGTGCGCCTTGAGCAGTCCAAGCAGGTCCTCGCGCATGCCGACCAGCTCGTGGGTGCCGTCGGTGGTCAGGTTCAGGCGCCGCAGGACTTCCTGGCGGCTGGGCTCGCAGGCATCGAACAACGCCTGCAGGTCGCGGTTGTCGCGCGAGGCCTGATAGCGCTGGTAGGTCGCGTCGATCTGCTCCGGATCGGCGGAGAACTCGTTGGTCAGGCGCTCGAAGAAGCGCAGCTTGTTGTCTTCGTCGAGCCGCGCATACAGGTCCAGCGCGCGACGCGCCAGGGTGATGCTCGAGGCTTCGCCATCGCTTTCGAGCAACGCCTTGCAGGCGGCGATCAGTTCCGCGTGACTGACCGGTGCGAGGGCCTCCGAGCGCTTGCGACGCAAGGCATCACGCTGGGTGATGGTGCTGAACAGCTCCTGCAGAAAGCTCATGTTCATGATGGATGCTCTTGTCGTGGACGATCAGTTCATCATCAGGTCGGGAAGCCAGGTGGCGATGCTCGGGAAGAAGCACAGCAGCACGATGCCCAGCACCATGCACAGGGCATAGGGCAGGCTGCCCAGCAGCACGTCGCGCAGCGCGATATCCGGGGCGATGCCCTTGATGATGAAGAGATTCAAGCCGACCGGCGGGGTGATCAGCCCGATCTCCAGATTGATGGTCAGGATCACCGCGAACCAGTAGGGATCGAAGTTCGCGGCGAGGATGATCGGCAGCAGGATCGGCGCGGTCATCACGATCACCGCCACCGGCGGCAAAAAGAACCCGGCCACCAGCAGGAACACGTTGATGATGCCCATCAGCACCCAGCGGTTGACCTCGAGATCGGCAATCGCGCCGGCCACGGTCTGGGTGATGAACATCGACGACAGCGCATAGGCGAAGATCTCCGCGGCGGCGATGATCAGCATGATCATCACGCTCTCGCGCAGTGCGTCGCGCATGATCAGCTTGAGCGGTTTCGCCTGCCACATGCGATAGACCACGATGGCCAGCGTCAGGCACAGGAAGGCGCCGACCGCGGCGGCCTCCGAGGGCGTCGCGACCCCGCCGTAGAGGGCGAACAGGATGCCGGTGACCACCACCAGGAACGGCAGCACCCGGAACAGCGCCTTGAGATTGCCCTCGACGTTTTCCTTGACCTGCGCGGCCGCCTGGGTGACCGGGCTCGGGGTGTCGTAGCCGCCGGCCAGCTTGCAGGCGATCAGCGTCCAGGCCATGAACAGCACCGCCAGCATGACGCCGGGCACGGCGCCGGCGATGAACAGCCGGCCGATCGAGGTCTCGGTGGAGATGCCATAGACGATCATGGTCACCGACGGCGGAATCAAAATCCCCAGCGTGCCGCCCGCGGCGATGCAGCCGGCCGCCACGCCATCCGGATAGCCGCGCTTGCGCATCTCGGGGATGCCCAGCTTGCCGATCGCCGCGCTGGTCGCGGGGGACGAGCCGGACAGCGCGGCGAAGATCGAGCAGGCGCCGATGTTGGAGATCGCCAGACCGCCCGGGACGCGGCCCATCCATAGATCGAGCGAGCGGTACAGGTCGCGCCCGGTGGGCGAGGAGGCCACCGCCGCGCCCATCAGGATGAACATCGGGATCGCCACGAAGCTGAACGAGGCGAGGCTGCCGTAGAAGGTTTCCCCGAAATAGGTCAACTCGCCCATGCCCCGGTCGAGTACCAGGGCGCCCAGGGACACGCTGCCCAGGGCGAAGGCGATCGGCGTGCCGATGGCCATCAGCACCATCAGCACGACGACGATCATGATGCCGCTAGTGACTGGATCCATGCTCGGACTCTCCGCGAAGAATTTCCGCCACGTACTGCAACGAGAGCAGACTGGCACCAATGGCCATGGGCAAAAGCGCCGGCCACAGCGGCGGGTTCCATACCGTCCCCGTGGTCCAGCCGCCGTGCCAGGCTTCGAGCAGATACAGCCAGGCGCCGTAGGTCAGGGCGATGCAGAAGCTCAGGCCGACCAGCGAGGCGATCAGCAGCATGGCCTTCCTGAGGCGGCCGCCCAGCGCGTCGGGCAGTACGGTGACGGCGACGTGGCCGCCGGTCATCAGCACATAGGGGGCGCCGAGCAGCATCGCGGCGGTGACGGAAAACACCGCGAATTCCGTTTGCCAGACGGTGCTCTGGTCCAGCACGTAACGCATGAAGACCATGTGGCATACGGCGAGGACACCCGCGCCCAGGGCGATGGCAGCCAGTACCGCCAGGCCGCCCGACATCTTGTCCATCAGGTGGATGTAGCCTCCGGTCACGCCACGCTTGGGCAATGAAGAGTGACTCGAGGTATGGGCCATGGCGCCCTCCCGATCAATGAGTGAAAGGCCGCCTGGATAGGGCGGCCGACAAGACGAACGCCCGGCACCAACGGCCGGGCGGGTAGGCTCACTCCACGGCCAGTGCCGCGTCGATCAGAGCTTGGCCATTGGGCACGTTCTCGGCGAAGGTCTTGTAGGAACTCTGCTTGGCGATATCCAGCCAGGCGTTGTAATCCTCCGGTGACATGCTGACCACCTCGACACCGTTCTCCTTGAAGACATCGATCATCTTCTGGTCGAGCGCGGCGGCTTCGCCGGCAAAGAAGTCCTCCGCCTTCTGGCCGGCTTCGGTCAGGGCCTGCTGCTGTTCCTCGTTGAGCTTGTCCCAGCTTTGCTGCGAGATCAGGACCGGCTCGTACATGAACCACAGGGCGTTCTTGCCGGGCGCGGTCAGGCAGGTGACCTGTTCGTAGATGCGGTAGGAGACGAACGAGCCCGACGAGGTATTGGCGCCATCGAGCACGCCGGTCTGCATGGCCGTGTAGATCTCCGAGGAGGGCATCGAGGCGATCGACGCACCGGCGGTGGCCAGCATTTCGTCGAAGGCCGGGCCGGCGGCGCGCATGGCCTGCCCTTTCACGGTGTCCGGCGAGGTGATGCACTGCTTGTTCGAGGCGAAGCCGCCAGCCAGCCAGGCGTCAGCCAGCACCTTAACGCCGGCATCGTTGATCACTTTCTTGATCATGTCCATGAACTTGGAGTCGTTGAGGCGCTGCGCGCGTTCATGGCTACGCACCAGGCCCGGCATCAGGGTCGCCGAGAACTCGGGATGGCGACCGCTGGCGTAATCCAGCGGCAGCGAGGTCATGTCCAGGCGGCCGCGCACCAGCGCGCCCCATTGCTCCTTGGCGTCGAACAGCGACTGCCCGGGATAGACCTGGATCTTGAGGTCGACATCGGCGGCTTCGACCTCCTTGGCCATCAACTGGACCATCTCGTCACGCACGTCGCCCTTGCCGCCGGGGAACTGATGGGAAGCACGCAGGACGGTTTCGGCGGAGGCGGCGGAACTGAAGGCAACGGCCAGGCCGAGCGCGGCCAGTATCGGGAGTGAAGTGGATTTCATCGTGGCGTCTCCTGTCGATTATTATTGTGCTAGGTATATATCAGGCTTGCTGATGTATACTTTAATAGCGGTGCTAGTATATTTATGTCAATTTTTTGACCCTAGACCATGGTGGCAGAGGCGAACGGACCGGGAGGTGACGCGTGGGCGGCATGAAGCGATCGAATACGCAGCGACTCAGGGACGCCCTGGAGAACGACATTCTCAACGGGCGCCGCGCACCCGGAGAACGCCTCGATCCGGAAGCGTTGGGCCAGGAGTTCAACGTCTCGCGCACCCCGGTTCGCGAAGCCATCCATCAGCTGGTGGCCAGCGGGCTGGTCACCGTGCAACCCAAGAAGGGCACCTTCGTCGCCGAGGTCGGCATCGACCGGCTGATCGAGATGTTCGAGGTCATGGCGGAGCTGGAGGGGATGTGCGGGCGGCTCGCCGCACGCCGCATCACGCCGCTGGAGCTCGACGAGCTTCGCGACGCCCTGGCGCGCTGCGAACAGGCCGCCGGGAACGGCGATACCGACGAGTACTATTACGAGAACGAAGCCTTCCACAGCTGCGTCTATGCGGCCAGCCACAACGCCTTTCTCGCCGACGAGGCCCGGCACCTGAAGATGCGCCTGAAGCCTTATCGCCGCCTGCAGCTCAAGGTACGCCACCGCATGCAGTCGTCGCTCGACGAACACCGGCGTATCGTCACGGCGATCGAGGCGGGCGACCCCCAGGCGGCCGAGGACGCACTGCGCTCGCATGTGCTGGTCCAGGGCGAGCGGTTCAGCGATCTGGTGGCCAGCGTCAAGGACCTGAGTCGGGCAACGCAGCCCGAGTTGTCCTGACCGGGCCAGCACTTCTTCCAGCCACCCATTGCGGAACCGGGGTCCGGCATGTTGTTGTCTTTTCTGTACTTTGCATTGGTGGGCGGCGTCGCGGGGTTCGTGGCCGGGTTGTTCGGCATCGGCGGCGGCGTGGTCATCGTCCCCGCGCTGCTCTTTGCGTTTGCCCAGCAGGGCATCGATGCCTCGGTCATGACCCACATGGCCATCGGCACGTCGCTGGCGACCATTACCGTGACCGGCTCCTCGTCGGCATTCGGCCATTGGCAGCGCGGCGGCGTCGCCAAGCCACTGCTGGTTCGGTTGCTCCCGGGGTTGATCGCCGGCGCGGTCCTGGGCGGCATGTTGGCGAGCGTGCTTCCGGCCGCCCAGTTGCAGACGCTGTTCGGCCTGTTCCTGATCCTGCTGGCGCTGCGCTTGCTGTTTTCCCGCATGCCGACCGCGGCGGGCGAGCGTGCCGGTGGGCTGCAGACGACGGCCGCCGGCACGGTGATCGGCGCATTCTCGGCGCTGTTCGGGGTCGGCGGCGGCGTGCTCAGCGTGCCCTGGCTGCTGCGCAGTGGGGCGAGCATGACCCGGGCCATCGGCACCTCGGCGGCCTGTGGCATTCCCATCGCGGCGTTCGGCGCATTGACCTTCGTGGTGACCGGCTATCGCCACGCGGCGCTGCCGGACTACGCCAGCGGTTTCCTCTACTGGCCGGCCTTCCTCGGCATGGTGCTGTGCAGCGTGCCGGCCGCCAGGCTCGGCGTGGCCGCCGCCCACCGGCTACCGGCCGGCCTGCTCAGAAAGCTTTTCGCCCTGGTCATCATGCTGGTGGGACTCAAGATCCTGCTCTGAAAAAAGTGCCGAGCCCCGAAGAACAGACACTCAGGTCTGTCGTCAATGGCTGGCCCGGCATGAGTAAGCGCCGGCCGAAACCTGCGACTCGCTAGGCTTTAGAGGCGGTTCCCGTTAGCGTTTTACCGGGCTGTCGCTGCCAACTAGGCTCATAGGTAATTCCAGATTAACGCAAGCACCGGAGGCTGAATTGACGGACACCTACCGCACGCAAGGGCCGATCATCAATTCTCTGCTGGATACCGATTGGTACAAGCTCACGATGATGCAGGGGGTTCACCACAAGTACCCCAATGCCAGCGTGACGTGGGAATTCCGCTCTCGCAACGCGGAGGATCTGGCGCCTTACGTCGATGAGATACGAGCGCAGATCGATTATTTGGCAACGCTGAGATTGACCAGAGAGGAGTCGGCCTATCTGAGCTCCTTTCCTTACCTGTCGCCGGATTTCATTCGCTTTCTGGAGCTGTTTCGCTTCAGTCCGGAATACGTCGTCGTCGGCATGGATGGCAGCGACCTGTGTATCGTCATAGACGGGCCCTGGTCGCATAGCATCCTCTACGAGATCGTCATATTGGCGATCATCAGCGAGATACGTAATCGGGTCCTGTTTCCCGAGGTGACCATCGATCAGGCAGTGACGCAGTTGCATGCAAAGCTGGACACGCTGCGTCGTAACTACTCGCCGGAACAGCTCGAGGGATTCAATCTGGCCGATTTCGGGACTCGCCGGCGACTTTCCCAGCCCGTTCAGGAAGCCATCATCGACGTACTCGGGCAGCAGTTCCCGGGTAATTTCGTTGGCACCAGCAATGTGGATATCGCCCGTCGGCACGGTCTTTCACCGATGGGCACCATGGCTCATGAGTGGGTCATGGCACACCAGCAACTGGGCAGCCGGCTGATCGACAGCCAGCGAGCCGCGCTGGAAGCCTGGGTTCAGGAGTATCGAGGGTATCTGGGCGTTGCCCTGACCGACACCATCACGCTCGATGCGTTTCTGAACGATTTCGACCTGTACTTTGCCAAGCTGTTCGATGGGCTGCGTCACGACAGCGGCGACCCCATGGTCTTTGCCGACAAATGCATCCGCCACTACGAAGGGCTAGGCATCGATCCCATGACCAAGACGCTGATATTCAGCGATGCCCTGACTTTCGATCGGTCCATGGAGATCAAGACGGCACTGCAGGGCAGAATCAGGACCAGCTTCGGTATTGGTACGAGCCTGACGTGCGATGTGCCAGGGCTCAAGCCGCTGAATATCGTCATCAAGATGGTCTCATGCAACGGCCAGCCGGTCGCCAAGATTTCCGATGAGCCGGGAAAGACCACATCGCGCAATGCCGATTACGTCAGCTATCTGAAGAGTGTCTTCGGTGTAACGCATTGAATCGGCATGGAGCTGGCGATAGAAGTCGCCATCGATGCGCAGGAAGCTTCCGGGCGCGCAGCGACTATGAACAAACTCCAAGTAATTCAGGCTCCGTTAATACTGTTTGTTTAGCGATTGCTAAAAAATAGGCCTTAGTCTTAGATGCTGCTCTGCAGCAGAAAAATGTATTATATTGAGGACTCACCTAATCAGGAGCGTCCTCATGAATACTTATTCTGCTATTGTCCGCCCGGTTGATGCCCAGAGTCTGCAATTCGATCCGGAGGTTCTTAAGTTCTGGGCTGATCAGGCGCTAACCCAACGTGCCGCTTTCGATACTGTCGCCGCTTATCTAGGCTGAGCATAGGGATACTTCACCAGGGCAGCATGGACGGCATCATGCGCGTGTAAAGATTGAGTATGATCCACAACGTGCCGCCGACCATGATGACGAGAATAAGCGTGGTGAAGAGTATCAGGTGCAGGTCTTCACGCTTTTGCCTGGCTAACGAGACATGCAGGAAAAAGCGAAAGTGCACGACGACTTGTATCAATGCGCAAGCCCCGATCACCGACCACTGAGTCACCGGTGTCAGGTCGCTCCAGGCGACGATCGCAAACGGGGTCAGCGTCAATATCAGCGCGAGTACATAACCGATCACGTACGAACGCAGTTCACTTGAGCGCTCGCTTTTCTGCTGTTCTGACAAGTCCTGGCGTGTCATACGAGCCCTCCCAAGTAGACGACCGAGAAGATTCCGATCCAGACGATATCCAGGAAGTGCCAGAGAATGCCGAGGCGCAGTAGCCCGGTCTTTACTCCGGTATCCAGGCCATGGACGGCTATCTGACCGAGCAGCGTCAGCAACCAGAGGCAGGCGCCGGTCACGTGAAGGCCATGCAGCGAGACCAGCGCATAGAAGGCGGAAAGAAAACCGCTACGGCTCGGCACGCCGTCTTTTGCCGCCATCAGATGAAAATCGTGCAGCTCGAGACCGACGAAGGTGAGCCCAAGCGCCAAGGTGAGCACCAGCCAGCCGAGTAGCCGCCCCTTGGTTCGGCCATACTTGAGCGAGAGCGAGGCCATGCCGAAGGTAAAGCTGCTGGCCAGCAACAGCATCGTTTCGAGAAAGGCGCTCTTGATCTCGAAGAGTTCATGGGGGCCCGGCCCGCCGGCCATGCCGCCCAACATCACGACATACGTGGCGAACAGCAACGCGAAGGTGATGAGGTCGCTCATCATGAACACCCAGAAGCCGAACACCAGGCTTTCGCTGGCGTTGTTGGCTTCCTCGTGCATGTCGCCGAGATTGAGCCCCGGGTGTCTGTTGATCCTGGCAGTCATTGCACGGCTCCTTCCACGGGGGGCACCGCAAGGCCCTGGTTGGCCGTGTCGCGCTCGTCGGCGCGCTTGATGGCCTGGGCGTGGGCCACCTGATCGAGCCAACGCTCATGAGTGCGGCGGACCTCGTCGGCGCCAATGATCCGCGTGGTACGACGCACGAAGCTACGCCCGATCAGCGCTGCCAGACCGATCAGCCCGCCGCCGATCACCAGCCACCACATGTACCACACCAGGCCGAAGGCCATCAGAAAGCTGACGACGGCTAGAATTGGCCCCAGCGCGCTGTTGGCGGGCATTTCGATATTGGCGTAGCTCTTCGGTCGCTGGTAGGCCTGGCCGCGGTCCTTCTCGCTCAGGAAGGGGTCGCGGCTGGCGATCTGGGGGATCACCGGGAAGTTGTATTCCGGCGGGGGCGAGGACGTCGACCACTCGAGACTGAATCCATCCCAGGGGTCGCCGACGGGTGCCGCATAGTCGGATCGCCGGCGAATGCTCACGCCGAGCTGCATGACCAGGCTGAACAGGGCGAACAGGACCACCAGCGCGCCGACGCCGGCGATGATGGTCCACGGCAGGTACGCCGGCTCGAAGAACGCGACCTTGCGCCGTGGCATCCCCAGCAGTCCCAGCGCATAGAGCGGAAAGAACGCCAGTATGAAGCCGATGATCCATGAATAGGCGGCGCGGTAACCCCAGCGTTCGTTGAGGCGAAAGCCGAAGGCCTTGGGAAACCAGAAGTTGTAGCCGGCCAGCATGCCGAACAGCATCCCCGGGACCAGCATGTTGTGGAAATGCGCTATCAGGAACAGCGTGTTATGGACCTGATAATCGATGCTCGGATTGGCGAGTATGATGCCCGTCAGCCCGCCGATGACGAACAGCATGATGAAGCCGATCGCATAGACCATGGGAATGGTCAGGCGTATCCGGCCTCGATACATCGTCAACATCCAGTCATAGACTTTCACGCCGGTGGGTATGCCTATCAGCATGGTGGCTATACCGAAGACGGCGTTGACGCTGGCGTCCTGCCCCATGGTGAAGAAGTGGTGCAGCCATACGGTGAAGGAGAGTGCCGAGATGCTGATGGTGGCGATAACCAGGGTCTTGTAGCCGTAGATGCGCTTGCCCGAGAAGGTCGAAAAGACCTCGGAGAACACCCCGAACGCGGGCAGGATGAGGATATAGACCTCGGGGTGACCGAACGCCCAGAACAGGTTGACGTAGTTCATCATGTTGCCACCGAGATCGGTGGTGAAGAAGTGGAAGTCCAGGTAACGATCGAGCGCCAGCAGGGCGGTCGCCACGGTGAGCGGGGGCATGCCGAAGATCATCAGGATCGCCGTGGTCAGGGCCGTCCAGCAGAACAGCGGCATGCGCATGAGATGCATGCCCGGCGCGCGCTTCTTGTAGATCGTCACCGCGAAGTTGATGCCGGTCATCGTCGAGCTGAGCGTCGACAGCGTGACCGCCCAGATCCAGTAATCGACCCCCGCACCGGGACTGTAGGGACTTTCGGTGAAGGGTGGATAGCCACTCCAGCCGCCGGTGGAAAACGGCGTTAGCACCAGCGAGACCATGACCAGCGCGGCACCGGCCGCGGTAAGCGCGAGACTGATCGAGTTCATCACCGGAAAAGCCAGATCGCGGGCGCCGATCTGTAGCGGCATGATGTAGTTGATGAGCCCGGTGAGAAACGGCATGGCCATGAAGAAGATCATGATCGTGCCGTGGGTGGTGAAGAACTCGCCGAAATGCTCGGGCGACAGGAAACCGCCTTCCAGCCCCACGCTCTGCTGGGCGCGCATGAATACGGCTTCGATGATCGCCCGGGCGAGCATGACGAAAGCGACCACGATGAACATGATGCCGATCTTCTTGTGATCGACGCTGGTCAGCCATTCGCTCCACAGCATGCGCCATTTGCCGAACCAGGTGATCAGGATCACCAGCGCTAGCGCACCGAACACGACCAGGGACGCGGCGCCGGTGACGATCGTGCCGTTGATGATGTTGAACGTCGTCGGTTCCTGGAGCATCTCCCAGAAGGGCAGGGCATCCCAGCCGAGCCTGCCGAGAAGGATATCCAGAAGATGGCTCATTGAACTTTCTCCTTCTTGAACGGAACGATGGGCGCGCCGGCCGGCGCCTCGAGCGTGGCGGGTATATTCTCGGCTGCCATGGCGGCGGGCTCGGAGGCCAGCAGGGCCTGGACGACCAGTGGCCCATCGACGATGGCCTCGAACAGCCCCTCGGGCACGTGCGAGAAGCGGATCAGACCATCGGAAGCCTTGCCGTTTAACGCCCGTTCCGCCTCACGAAGCGTGCTGTGATGCTTGAAGATCGCATAATGCTCGCTACCCATCGGAATGCCTGCTTCACGCGTTGCCTCGACGAAATCGTTGAACGTCTGCGGCTCGAGGGCCTCGGCGGTGAAGCGCTGCTCGTGAAAGTGCTTGCCGTTGTACTGGGCGTTCTGGCCGCGAAACGCGCCCGGTCCATCCGCCGCCAGGTGCAATCGGGTGACCATGTTGTTCATGGCGTAGATCTGGCTACCCAATGCCGGCACGAAGAATGACTGCATTACCGTAGTCGAGGTCAGCTCGAGGGCCAGTGGGCGGTCGGCGGGAAAGACCAGCTTGCCTGCGGTGGCGATGCCCTGCTCGGGATAGATGAAGAGCCATTTCCAGTCGTAGCCCACGACCTGGACGCGCAACGGCTCCTTGGCGGAGGGCAACGGCTGGTATGGATCGAGTTCATGCGTCGCCGTCCACAGCACATAGCTCAGGACGGCCACGATCAGAAAGGGCAGCCCCCAGATGAGCCACTCCATCTTCTTGGAGAACGTCCAGCGGGGACGATAGACGGCCGTACCGCCGTAGCGATAGCGCCACACCAGCCAGGGCGTGAGTACGATGACCGGCAATACCACGACCATCGACAGCGCCACTACGAACCAGTAGTGACTGCGTTGTGCCGCAGCGACAGGCCCTTGTGGATCCAGGAAACCCAAGTGCTCACCACTGCATCCCGTGAGCGTGGCGAAGATGAGCAACAGCAGGCCAGCGTAGCAACCCCGCGCGGGATGAACCGGCCATACGGGTCGGCCATGACTCTTCATAGGATTTCCTCAGCTAGGAGCCGAGTGGCTATGGGGCATTTTGGACAGGAAAACATGTAATGACGGAGGACAGCCATGGCGCCTATGCGTGATCTATCGGTGTATCTCCGAGCCGAGTCGCCAGGCGAAGCCCTCGCTGCCCGCTTCCGAGCGCTTGAAAATAGGCAGGAACAGCTGGCGACCTCGACCCGATACAGATTTGAATGGTGTTGTGGCTCAGCGTCCAGCGCAGATGCCACGGGCCGGACCCTGATCAGGCAATGAGCCAGTTATCACCCGTCTCGACGCGCCGAATCGGCCTCTTCCGAGGCGTCGTCGATATGACGCTTCCTTTCCTTCTGTTCACTCGCCTGGGCGCCTGGCACAGGCGTCTGGTCGATCGAGGTGTTATGCCCCGGCGTATTGCGTGAGTCGCGGGATTTCTCATTATCGACATTGGCATCAGGCCGATAAACTTCAGCGTCTTGCCCTTTCGTGGGCTGAGCTTCGGCTGCTCCTTCGGGCCTGTCCTTGTCAACGAGGCGACGGCTCTTTTCCCTTTCGGTAGAGCGCTTGCCGTCTGCGCTACCCGCATCCTTTCCATTGGATTCCGACATGATTCTTCCTTGTTGCAACTCGGCAAGAGACTCTAGAAGGGTAGTATCCGAATTGCCGAAAGGGCAAGTGCCGAGAGTGGCGAGGGCCCCTATATGAACCGTCATTTCAGAACGAGACGACCCCGGGCCATTGGGTGGCAAGGTTCGATGAAAGACATTGAAAAGTTTGCGATATGATAAGTTAATACCTTAAGAATTTTAAGAATTCACTTTGTTTGAACGGCCTTCAATGCATATAAACGGTCTCCACATGGCTGTACATAATCGCGGTTAAAAAAGATGCTTTTTGACATTTTTGTTATGTGGCTCGTTATTTACGGTGAGCCGCGTGGGCAGCATTTATCAATGCTGTTCACGTAAGTCAGGCTAAAAGGAGAGCCAGTGTTCAAGAAACGACTCATCACAACAGCCGTCTCGATTGCACTCAGCAAGCGCGGGGCCTTGAGTCGAAAGGAAAACAGAACCTCAGGCTAATTTCTGCCCTAGGCTTAAACCAGCAGCTTCTGTTCAGTGGAAGCCAAGGTGGCCAGCGCCAGGGTGGTCAGCAGGAACAGGAAGAGGAAGACGGCTTGTTCTAAAAGCCGAACGTTTAAAAGCAGCCGGCGCTATGTCGGCTGCTTTTTATGGGGATTCGTTAACTAACAATCCTTGCTACACCTCTAACCTTGCATGGTTATGCGATTATTGACTTCATGGTCTCGTTCCGGCGACTTATCGTTAAGTGCGGTTCGCTTGGCTGTCGTCAGCTTTCAGCGGCGAGCTGAGCGACTCACAGACAAAAACTGCCCGCCAGGTTACTGGTGGGCAGTTGATATAGATGCAAGGATTATTCGTACTTGCTCCACTGATTGGCGCCATTAGGAACGGCGTCCTTGATCTGCTTGCTTCTGGTCTTGCTGATTTCCTTGCTCTTCTTGTCAGCTTCCTCCTCGGTTCTCGCTCCTTCGCCCGGCTGCTGATCCAGCAGCCCGTTGGTGGAGTTCACCAGGCTCTGCGGATCGTCCACATACTGCCAGGGCTCGCCCAGCAGCGGGCTTTCACCTTCGTTCCATGGACCTTTCGCTTCCTCTCCCTTGGACATGTTGAAATACAGGTTGCTGTACCGCGGATCGCCCTGCATGACGCCCGGCGGGAAATTGGGTTCCAATGTGGCGAGTGCGGCTTCGAACATCTGCTGGTGAGCGATCTCGCGTGTCATCAGGAATTGCAGCGTTTCCTTGACCGCAGGATCGTTCGTGAACTGCATCAGATATTCATAGACGATCTTGGCACGCGACTCTGCAGCGATATTCGAGCGCATGTCGACCGTAGGATCGCCATTGGCGTCGACATAGGAACCCGACCAGGGCACCCCCTGGCTATTGGTAAGCACGGGGCTGCCGCCACTCAAAGCCAGGAACTGCGGATTGACCAAGGCTTCATGGATCATGCTTTCTTTCTCGGCCTTCCCGCCACCGACAAGCTGCATTATCTCGGATTGCTCAGAAATATCCTTGAGTTCACCGTTAACGCCGTTGAGCAGCATCTGGATGGTTGCGCCGACGATTTCCAGGTGACTGAACTCTTCAGTGGCAATGTCCATGAGCATGTCATACTGCTTGGGGTAGGGCTGGCGTACAGAAAAAGCCTGAATGAAATACTGCATTGCCGCCTTGAGTTCGCCATTCATCCCACCGAACTGTTCGAGAAGCAAACTAGCGAACTTGGGGTCCGGGCCAGATACTCGAGCGTTGAATTGCAGCTCCTTTGCATGATGGAACATAAAGTTCCTCCTTCTTCGATTTTTGATTTCGCTACCGTCGTGTGCCCTTGTTTAGCGTAGACACAGGGCTTGGTTTTTTAAATGGAAAATGAAGGCAAAGAGTTTAACCTAAATTTAAATTATCTCCGACGACAATGCTGGGCTGTACCGATAAATCGGCCATGATAGGTGTTGCTTCGCAGTATGCTGATAAAAGTTAATAACATGAGTTAATGGCTAGGCCGTGTTTATCTACTACCTTACTAAATGCTGGGCAGGATGCCTCAGCGCGAAGTTGTAAACTTCTTTGATTGTGGTCGATAAGCCCTGCAAGGGGCTGCCAAGGAGGCGGTAATGAAAGCTGCAGAGAAGCGATTACTCGAGTGGCTGCGTGATGCTCATGCCATGGAAGAGCAAGCAGAGCAGATGCTGAAAGCCCAGGCCAGCCGCATCGAGCATTACCCGGAAATCAAGCAGCGCATCGAGCGTCATATCGAAGAAACGCGGGCGCAGAGCCAAAGGATCGAGGGCTGTATCGCGCGTTACGATGAAAGCTCGTCCTTTCTGAAAGACGCTACCGGAAGAATGTCGGCGATGGGTCAGGCGGTTGGCGGTATGTTCAGCGGCGATGAGATCGTCAAGGGCTGCATCGCCGGCTATACCTTCGAGCAACTGGAGATTTCTTCTTACAAGGTTCTGATCGCAACGGCGCAAGAAGCCGGCGATATGGAAACCAAGCGAGTCTGCGAAGAAATCCTCGAGGAGGAGAAGGCCATGGCCGCTTGGCTGGACGAGCACATGCCTCAGACGGTACAGCAGTACCTGCAACGCGACGCAGACTCGAGCGATACGGCCAAACGCTGAGCCGCGCATAAGCCGTTAGCACGGCAGTTCGGCTCTGACATTTGACAAAGCGGCCCGGCTATAATATGCCGGGCCGCTTATTGTGTAGCTGGGCGTTTATGAGTTAGAGACAAAAAAATAGGATCGGCAATAGCCGATCCTATTTATTCATGTGAGTGCTGGTTTCTAAAGGCGGTTTTTCAAGATGCTGGCGGCCTTATCACCATGCTCTGAGTAAAAGCGCTGTAGCTCTTCA
Source organism: Halomonas sp. HP20-15 (assembly GCF_033446685.1). Taxonomy (NCBI): domain Bacteria; kingdom Pseudomonadati; phylum Pseudomonadota; class Gammaproteobacteria; order Oceanospirillales; family Halomonadaceae; genus Halomonas; species Halomonas sp. HP20-15. Next base: position 301,075 of record NZ_JAWQLY010000002.1, read on the forward strand.
AAAAACTTGGCCGCTTCATCGTCATTATCACGCTGGGCATCGCTAGCGTACTGCTTGCAGTTTTCCGAGCCCTGAGCGAGATGGTAGATAGAACTAATCAAGTTATAGTTCTTATCTTTCACTGGGTTGGCCATAACTAAGCTCCTTTCCTTGAACCTCATAGTCGACTCTCGGCACGTCCTTGTGCTCGGCACATCCTTGTGCTTGTGCGCTTTCCATGTCGAGTTGGCAGAATTAGTTAGCTGTTGCGACCACCTTTCTGGCCAGCCTCTGAGGCTTTTTCGCGGTCATTGGCAAAGTTGCCACCGCTTTGCTTACCGCCTTTCTGACCTGCCTCAGAAGCCTTTTCTGGATCATTGGCAAAGTTGCCGCTGCTCTGTTGGCCACCTTTCTTGCCGGCTTCGGAAGCTTTTTCGGGGTCATTGGCGAAATTCCCCCCGCTATGCTGCCCGCCTTTGTGGCCGGCTTCAGCAGCTTTCTGAGGGTCGTTGGCGAAATTCCCGCCGCTGTGCTCGCCGCCTTTCTGGCCAGCTTTGGATGCACGCTTGGGATCTTCTGCGAAGTTACCAGAACCGCCACGATGTTCAGCCATGACAATACTCCTTTTACTCTGGTGTATGTGCGCTTGCCTTACTTGGAAGGCGTTGCGTCACTTCACTTTCGATATGCCACTTTTCCGTGTGACACTCTTAACGCTAGCTATGCGGTGCGGTTTAGGCAAATCCTGGTATGTAAAAAAAGGCAAAGATCGATGTCTGTTTTTTAATATAAAGCCTTTTTTAACCCAAGTTATTTATATAGGATAAAGTTTTCGACCACACATATAAAAATGTGAATAAACATCGCTTGCGAAGCGATAAAGCTTTTCTCGAATGCTGTCTTTCACTGGCCGGGTTTGATGCCGGGCTCGCTTGCCTCGTCGATACCGCATAGGCAGCGGGCACTTTTCTCATCGAATGCATAGTCGCTCTGCAGACCGGTACAGATGCCGGTGCGCTCCGCCCGTGGGCGATGTTGGCTGGCCTTGCGCTTGCCGTTCAGCGCGGTAACGGTCAGTTCGACACCGATGATCGCCCGGCACATGGCCTCGATGTAGTCACGGGGCGCATCGTCCAGGCTCCATGGTTGCGGACGGGAATGCTCGAAGCGTTGGGTCAGGGCCGCGACGATGCGCTCGAGCCACGCGGGGTCGTCGATGAATCGCAACTGGCCGTGCGCGTGGACGACTTGGTAATTCCAAGTCGGCACCACGCGGCCATGCTCGCGCTTGGCGGGATACCAGCTCGGCGTTATATAGGCCTGCGGCCCATGGAAGATCGCCAGCGCTGCCCGTTCGCCACCATGCCAGAGCGGATTGGCGCGCGCGATATGGCCGCGCAGCACGCCGTGGTCGCCCGCCTCGGGCGCCAGCAGTAGCGGCAGATGGTCGGCTTCGAGACCGCCACCGTCGACGCTGACCAGCGTTGCGAAGGGATGGGCACGGATGACGCCATGCAGTTGCTCGGGCTCGGTCATCGCAAAACGTTCGGGCAGGTACATGCCGGCTCCTGTGGTTAGGGCGATCGTCAATCGAGGGTCAGCGTATAGCCGTGGAAGGCGTCGTTGCGCTGCCATCCCAGCGACTCGTAGAGCGCCTGGGCGGCCTTGTTGTGAGTCTGGGTACTGAGCGTCAGGCGAGGAACGCCGTGCTCGCGGGCGAGTGTCGCGGCGGCCTGCATCAAGGCGCGACCGATACCGCGGCCGCGCGCCTCGGGGTGCACATACAGATCGTTGAGTAGCCAGCGCGGCGCGAGGCTCACGGTGGAGAGCACCGGGTAGAGCTGCACGAAGCCGCTCAGCGCACCGGCTTGCCCGGCATGAACCAGCAGGCGCGAATCGGCCGCGCCCAGGCGCTGGGCGAGAAACGCCCGCGCGGCGGCTGGGTCGCTCGGCTGCGCATAGAAGCGGCGATAATCGTCGAGCAGTTGGCTCAGCGGCTCGAGGTCGGACACCGTGGCGGAACGTATGGCGCTCATTGGGCTCTCCTGCCGGTCGGAAGAGGGATGACAGGGTTCCAGTGTCGGCGCATAGTGGTTTGCCGGTAAGAGCCAATTACGAGCATATCGAGGGAACCAGTGACCATCGAGCGCAGGCGTAGCGAGTGGATCGTCGAGGCCTTGGCCCTGCGGCTGAACCAGCATCGGGACGAGCCGGCGACCCTGGCGCAGCGCCTCTATACGCCGTTGCGCGGCTGGATCCAGCAGGGCGAGTTGACCGCCGGCGAGGCTTTGCCGTCGTCGCGTCGGCTGGCGCGAGCGCTCGGCATCGGCCGCAATACCGTGCTCACGGCCATGGAGCGCCTGGCGGCGGAGGGGTTCGTGGTGGCCCGCCAGGGGGCGGGCCTGAGCGTCGCCGATCTCGGCCCGCTGCCGGTGGCGCCGGCGCCGCGGGCCGCCATGGTCGAGGCGCCGCCGCTGTCCGGCCGCGGCCAGCGGCTGCTCGATTTCTGCGCGACCCTGAGCGGCGGCCATCGCGCCTTTGCCCCGGGTGTGCCGGCGCTCGATCTGTTTCCCCGCGAACGCTGGCAGCGGCTGTTGCGTCGCCACCAGCAGCGTTCACCCACCGACTGGTTCGACTACCGCAGCCAGGGCGGTCTGCCGGCGCTGAAGTCGGCGCTGTGCGATTACCTGCGCCTATCGCGCTCGGTACGCTGTCATCCGGAGCAGATCCTGATCACCCAGGGCGCCCAGCAGGGCTTCGAACTAATCACCCGGCTGCTGGCGGATGCCGGCGATACGGCGTGGATCGAGGAGCCCGGCTACGGGGGCGCGCAGGCCTGCTTCGCGATGGCCGGGTTGGCGATGCAGCCAATCCCCGTCGACGCGGCGGGAATCGACCCGGAGCAGGCGGCGGGTCCGCCGCCGCGCTTGATCTACGTGACACCATCGCACCAGTACCCGCTCGGGGTCACCCTGTCGCTGAACCGGCGGCTGGCGCTGTTGAAGACGGCCGAACGCCACCGCGCCTGGCTCATCGAGGACGACTACGACAGCGAGTTTCGCTATACCAGCGCGCCACTAGCCTCGCTGCAGGGGCTCGCCGAGGGCGCGCCGGTGATCTATGTCGGCACCTTCAGCAAGGTGCTCTATCCCGGCCTGCGACTGGGCTATCTGGTGCTGCCCGAGCCACTGGTCGAGGTGTTCCGCCGGGCCAGCGCCCGCTTGCATCGCGAAGGGCAGTACGTCGTGCAGGCGGCGCTGGCCGAGTTCATCGAGGCCGGGCATTTCGCCCGCCACGTGGCACGCATGAAAAGCGCCTATCGCCAGCGTCAGGCGTGGCTACGCCAGGCCCTGGCCCCGGCGGTGGCCCAGGGGCTCGAGCTGTCGTCGGGACACGCCGGCATGCATCTGGTCGCCCGGCTCGCCTCGCTCGAACAGGAGCAACGGCTGGTCGATACCGGCCACGCCGCCGAGGTGGCGTTGTCGCCGCTGTCGCGCTACTACCTGGGCCCGGGCCGGCCGGGACTGGTGCTGGGCTACGCGGGCAGCGATGAAGGCGAGATCGCGCGCGCGGGCGGCTGGCTGAGCCGGGCCTGGCTGGACCTGCGCAGCCGCTGAGGCCAAGCGGTGGTCAGGGCTCGGGCATGGCCGTGAGATAGGGCAACGGCGCGGGGCGGGGTGCACTGGCGACCGCCTCGACGCGCGCGATGGCGCGCTCGCGAGAGGCCCGCAGATGCTGCTTGAGCGCCTTGGCGGCGAGTGCGGTGTGGCCGGCTTCCAGCGCCTCGAAGATGCTCAGGTGCTCGGGCAGGAACGGTTCGGTCGCGTAGAGCGGCGGCGTCCAGCGGTACAGGAAGCTATGCGCCACCAGCAACGAGTGGTAGAAACGGATCGCCTGGAGCATCTCTTGATTGGGGCAGGCCCCCAACAGCTCGGTATGCAGATCGCTTTCCAGCCGGTCGAGTTCGTGCCCGGCCAGCGTCGAGGCTCTCGCCATGGCCGCGCGCAGCCGGTCGGCCATGGCCGCGATCCGCTCCGGGGCGACGTGCGGGACGGCCCGCGACAACGCGGCCGGCTCCAGCACCTCGCGCATCTCGTAGACCTCGTTGACGTGCGCCGGGGTTAGCGCCGGGGCGTGCCAGCGCGAATGGCCGGCCTTGCGCACGATGCCGCGCTGCTGCAGGCGTGCCATCACCTCGCGCGCCACCGTACGGCTAACGCCATGGTAGCGGGCCAGCTCGCTCTCGATGACCCGCCAGTCGCCGAAGGCGGTGCGCGGGACGATCTCGTCGACCACTTCCGCGTAGATCTTCTCCCAGCTGGGTTGGCTGGCCAGCGCCTGAGGCTGGCGCGCGGTGCCTGGCCGGGGTGGGGCGTGATGCGCCGCACATACGCGAAACCCCCGCCCGGGACGACGTTCGACCAGGCCTTCGGCGGCCAGCGCCATCAGCGCCTGGCGCACCGGCGCGCGACTGATCCCGAAGCGCGTGGCCAGGACCGTCTCGGCGAGGCGCTCCCGAGCGGCGAGCTGACCGCTGCGAATCTCCTCGGCGAGGATCGCCCGGACCCGCTCGTGGAGGCGGGGCGCAGTACCGCGAGGCGCAGCGTGATCGGTTGACTCGGTCATGGTGAATGTTCGCTTCGACCCAGGGGCTGATAATGCCGACGGAGGCGGTGGCCGTGTTCGGTTCGCATTGCATTCTTCCATGCCCGGCGCGGACTCGAAAGGACTCGCTGGCGAGCTCCTCGACTTTGGTTGCAAGACCGCCTGTCCCGCTTGCGAGGCCGGTGATCGCTGTCTAACGTACACATTAGACAATATGGCGATGCGCATCAGCGTGGTGCGCCCACGACAACAGCGCGGCGGAGGAAGCATGGCGGCACGCCTGAACGGTAAGCGAGCGGTAGTGACTGGAGCCGGCCAGGGCATCGGTCGAGCGGTGGCTCTGGCCTTTGCGGCCGAAGGTGCGCAGGTGATCGCCGCGAGCCGAACCCGGGCCAAGATGGCCGATCTCCCCGAGCAGGCGCCGGGAATCACCATCGCCGAGCTGGACGTTACCGATGCCGCGGCCGTGGCGGCACTGCTCGGTGGCGAGCGCGTCGACATCCTCTTCAACTGCGCCGGCTGGGTGCATGACGGCACCCTGCTCGACTGCGATGCCGAGGACTGGCAGCGCAGCTTCGACCAGAACGTGACCTCGATCTATCACACCCTGCGTGCGGTGCTGCCCGGCATGCTCGAGCGAGGGAGCGGCTCGATCATCAATGTCGCCTCGGTGGCCTCGAGCATTAGCGGCGTGCCGCGCCGCGCCGCCTATGGCGCCGCCAAGGCGGCGGTGATCGGCCTCACCAAGGCGGTGGCGCGCGATGTCATCGGCAACGGCGTACGCTGCAACGCGCTGTGTCCTGGCACCACCCTGTCGCCGTCGCTCGAAGCGCGTATCGCGGCCACCCCCGACCCCGAGGCCACGCGGCGCGAGTTCATCGCCCGCCAGCCGATGGGCCGCCTGGGCAGCGTCGAGGAGATGGCCGCCACGGCGGTATGGCTGGGCAGCGATGAATCCGGCTTCACCACCGGCACCACCATCGTCATCGACGGAGGGCAGACGCTATGAGCCCGACCACGCATGACCCACGGCGGGTGGATGCCGCGCACCTCGAGCACTTCATTCGCGACGTTCTGGCCCGGATCGCCGACGAGGCGACCGCGGACGCCGCCACTCGGGCGATGATGCACGGCTCGCGGTTGGGCATCGATAGCCACGGCGCGCGCCTGCTGCAGCACTACGTGACGGTCATGGAGGCCGGACGCGTCAATCCTCGCCCCGAGCTGCGCCTGGAAGCGGGTATCGGCGCCACCGCGGTGCTCGATGCCGACGACGGCCACGGCGCGCTGGCCGCGTATCGGGCGATGGATGAGGCCGTCGCCCTGGCCGGGCGGCAGGGCATCGGCGCGGTGGCGATCCGGCGCAGTTCGCATTTCGGCCCCGCCGGGGCCTATGCCCTGGCGGCCGCCGAGCGGGGCTATATCGGCCTGGCATTCTGTAACTCGGATAGCTTCGTGCGCCTGCACGAAGGCAAGACCCGCTTTCACGGCACCAACCCGATCGCCGCCGCGGTGCCTGCCGCCGGCCAGCGCCCATGGCTGCTCGACATGGCGACCAGCGCCATCCCCTACAACCGCGTGAAGCTATACCGCAGCCTGGCCCAGGTCCTGCCCGAGGGCGTCGCCTCGGACGTGGAAGGGCGTGATGTGCGCGACGCCGAGCAGGCCGAGATGCTCGCCCCGCTGGGCGGTGCCTTCGGCTTCAAGGGCGCCGGGCTCGGCGGCCTGGTGGAGATTCTCAGCGCGGTGCTGACGGGCATGAAGCTGAGCTTCGACATCGCGCCGATGCCCGGCCCCGACCTCAGCACGCCGCGCGGGCTCGGCGCCTTCGTGCTGGCGCTCGATCCGGCGGCCTTCGTGGCGCCGGTCACCTTCGAGGCGGGCATGGCGCGCTACCTGGATATCCTGCGCGCCTCGCCGGCAATCGACGGCGGTGCGGTGATGGCGCCGGGCGACCGCGAATGGCGCGAGGCCGCCGAGCGCGAGCATCGCGGCATTCCGCTCGACCCCGATACGCTGGCCCACTTTGCGGCACTGGCCGAGCGCTTCGGCCTGGCCTGGCCGCCCGACAGCGAGCGGGGCACGCCATGACGCCGCGGATACCGACAACACGCACCGCCAACAACAACAACCGGTTGTAGTGACGCCGCTTCTGCCGCGAGACGCGCCAGAAGCGGCAACCCAGCACGCAAGCGAGATAACGACAAGGAGACGAGCATGCCTACGTTGAGCCAGATACTCATCCGCTTTACGGCACCGGCCTGCACGGCGCTGGCGTTCGCCAGCCTGGCGCCGGGCGCGGCGGCGGCCCAGGAAGACTACACGCTTCGCTTCAACCACGTGCTGGGCCCCAACGAGCCTTTCCACCAGGGCTTTCTGAAGTGGGCCGAGAACGTCGAGGAGCGTACCGACGGGCATCTCAAGATCGATGTCTTTCACAGCGCCCAGCTGGGCGTCGAGGAGGACATCATTGAGCAGATCCGCCAGGGCGCCAACATCGGTCAGAACACCGACGCCGCGCGGCTGGGCAATTACGTGCCGGGGATCTCGGTGATCAACGGCCCTTACTTCATCGAGTCGATGGCCGACGTCGAAAAGCTCAACGACGCACCGACCATGCAGGCGTGGCAAAAGCAGCTGGCCGACGACTATGGCCTGCAGGTGGTGTGCTTCGACTGGGTGCAGGGCAAGCGCCACTTCTTCACCAATCAGGAGATTCATTCGCCGGCCGATCTCGAGGGGGTACGCGTGCGTACGCCGCCGGCACCGATCTGGCAGGAGTCGATCCGCGCGCTGGGCGCCGCGCCGGTGGCGATGGATTTCGGCGACGTCTACTCGGGCCTGCAGTCGCGGGCCATCGACGGCGCGGAACTGGTCTATCCCAACATCACCGCCGGCGGGCTGGGCGAGGTCCTCGATTACGCGATCGAGACCGGCCACATCACCCTGGTCAATTTCCAGGTGGTCAGTTCGAGCTGGTTCGAGGGGCTGCCCGAGGAGTACCAGAAGATCCTCGTCGAGGAGTGCCGCGCGGCCGGCCAGGACGCGTCGCGCCAGATGGAGGCCGCCGCCAGCGAGGCCAAGGCGCAGTTGCAGGAAGACGGCATGACGGTGATCACCGACATCGATCGCGAGGCGTTCAAGAAGGCCGGCGAGCAGGCCTACGAGGCCCTCGGCCTGACCGACGCCAAGCAGCGCTTGGCCGAGGAGATCGGCAAGTGAAGCCGGGCAGCCGGAGGTGAGCGATGCACACGCTGTTTCGCGTCGGTATCCGGGTCGAAACGTGGACCGCCGGCATCCTGCTGGTGGCCATGGTCGTCCTGGTGCTGCTGGGCGGGATCGCCCGTTTCCTGCATGTGCCGCTGAACTGGACGCTCGACATGGCGACCTGTGCGTTCGCCTGGGCGACCTTCCTATGCGCCGACATCGCCTGGCGGCGCGGCGCGCTGATGTCGGTGGACCTGCTCATGCGCAGGCTGCCGGCACGCCTGCAACGGGCGCTGCTGCTGTTCAACTATCTGTTGATCGTGCTCTTTCTGGTGTTCCTGTTCGTCACCGGGCTGTGGCTGTCGTGGGCGTCATGGGCGCGTAGCTTCCGGGGGATTCCCTGGGTCAGCTATTCATGGGTGACGCTCAGCCTGCCGGTGGGCAGCCTGCTGATGCTACTCACCACCGGCTTCAAGGTGCGGCGACAATTGCGTCCCGACACACACGCCGCCGAAGGGGAGAAGGCCTCATGCTGATCGTGACTCTGGCCTTCTTCGTGCTGATGGTGATCGGCATGCCGGTGGCGTTCGCCATCGGCATCTCGGGGGCGTTGTTCTTCCTGCAGCAGCCGGCGCTGCCCTTCACTATCCCGGTCCAGCGCACCGTTTCCCAGACCCAGAACTTCGCCCTGCTGGCGATTCCCCTGTTCATCATGGCGGGCAGCCTGGCCAACCGCTCGGGCATCACCCAACGCCTGCTGGCGTTGGCCTCGGTGATCACCGGGCGGCTGCGCGGCGGACTGGCCCAGGTCACCATCGCGCTGTCGGCGATGATGGGCGGGGTGTCCGGTTCGGCGATCGCCGATGCCGCCATGCAGTCACGGATGCTGGGCGGCGAGATGCTTCGACGCAACATGGCCCGCGGTTTCGCCACGGCGATCCTGGGGTTCAGCGCGCTGATCACGCCCATCGTACCGCCGGGCATCGGCATGGTGCTGTTCGGTAGCGTGGGCCAGGTCTCGGTAGGACGGCTGTTCGCCGGCGGCATCGTGCCGGCGCTGCTGCTGTGGCTGGCGTTCTCGGTGACGGTGTCGCTGATCGCCCGGCGCCGCGGCTACCCGCCGGAACGCACCTCGCGGCTGCCGCGTGGCGAAGCCGGCAAGGCGCTGCGCGGCGGGGTGTGGGCGCTGCTGTTTCCGGTACTGTTGCTGTTGGGCCTGCGCGGCGGGGTCTTCACGCCCTCCGAAATCGGCGCCTTCGCGGTGGCCTACGTGGCGGCGGTCGGCTTTCTGGTGCATCGCGAAATGACCGCGCGCAGCGGCGGCGAAGCGATCGAGGCGAGCCTGGCCGATGTCGGCGCGGTGATGCTGCTGATCGCGCTATCGGCGATCTTCAGTTACGGAATCGTCCTGGAGCGCCTGCCGGAGACGATCTCCAGCGTCATCGTGGGACAGACCCAGAGTCTGATCGGCGTCGAGCTGTTGATCCTGGCCTTCGTGCTGGTCATCGGCTTCTTCGTCGATGCCACGGTGCTGATCATCATGCTGGCACCGATCTTCCTGCCGGTGGTGCAGGATCTCGACGGCGATCCCGTGCATTTCGGCATCGTCTTCATCATCGCGGCGACCATCGGCAACTTCACGCCGCCGGTGGGCGCGGCGATGTACGCGGTCTGCACCATCATGAAGTGTCCGGTCGAGGAGTATACGCGCGGCGCCGTGCCGTTCTTCATCGCCGCCGTGGCGGTCATCGTGCTGCTGGTGATGGTCCCGCAGCTGGTGCTGTTCCTGCCCGACGCGCTCTTCGGCCGCTGAATTTCGGGCCGGTGGGCGGGTGGCGTTCCTTGTCCATTGCCGCATCAGCCAAGTGGCCAAACGCGCACAAAAAAGCCCGGTCTTGCGACCGGGCCATCAATGCTGCGCTTCCTTGCGGCACGTCCATGGGCATCCAGCCCATGCATCCTTGGCACTGCGAGCCGTCCTGGCTCGGTCTTCCGTGCTGGCGCTTTCCTTGCGCCGATGAGGGTACTCTACGCGCCTATCGAGGGGGCTCGACCTAACCCAAGTTAAATCACTCTGTAAGAGATCGCCGACAAAACACCTGGCCATGAGCGGATGAATCCTGCATTCAGCGCGTAGCTGATTGATAGCCATCGCTAATGACAGAAATTGTTTCATGAGTCGCACGGCGACCAAGCGCCGCTTGATTGACGGTTCAGCCCGGCAGCAGCCAGCGACGCCGCGGCTTGACCGGGCGAGCCCCGGGAAAGCGCGTCTCGACCAGGCGCATGGCGGCGGTGAGCACCAGGGTCATCGCCAGATAGATGCCGGCGATCAGCAGCAGCGGCTCGTAGACCAGGAAGGTCTCGTCGCGCACCAGGTTGGCGGCCTTGAGCAGATCCATCATGGCGATCGTCGAGACCAGCGGCACCGACTTGAGCAGCAGGATCATCTCGCCGGTCAGCGTCGGCAGACACAGCTGGAAGCCCCGCGGCAGCCACAGCCGATAGAGGATTTGCCAGCGCGACAGGCCGAAGGCGCGGCCCGCCGCCAGCTCGCCGGGCGGCACGCTGAGCAGCGCACCGCGGATCACCTCGCCGGAATAGGCCCCGACGCTGATCGTGAAGGTCAGTGCGCCGTAGAAGAACGGGTCGCGCAGCAGTGGCCACAACGGACTTTCCTGCACTCCGGGGATTGCCGGCAGCAGGCGTCCGACGCCGTCGTAGAAGAAGAACAGCTGGACCAGCAGCGGCGTGCCGCGGATCACCGTGGTGAAACCGCGCACCACCAGCGCCAGCGGGCGCGGGCCGCGAATCTGCGCCAGCGCCACGCCCACCGCGAGCGCCAACCCCAGGCTGCCGGAGACGGCGACCAGCCACAACGTGTTGACGAAGCCGGTCCATAGATAGCGCTGGTAGAACGGATCGGTAAGCCAGGAAAAGTCCATCGTAGCCCCTTGTATAGCCCCTCAGGTGCCGGTCTGACCGCGCCGCACGTGGCGTTCGGCGCGGGCAAACAGGGCATTGGAGCCCAGCGTCATCACCAGGTAGAGCGCCCCGGCGACGGCATAGAAAACGAAGTACGCACGGGTGCTGGCGGCGGCCTGCTGGACGGTGAAGAACAGCTCCTCGAAGCCGATCACGCTGACCAGCGCGGTGTCCTTGACCAGGATCAGCCACAGGTTGGACATCCCCGGCAGGGCGTTGGGCAGCATCGCCGGGATCACGATGCGCCGGAAGCGACTGATGCGCGAGAAGCCGTAGGCGTCGGCGGCCTCGAGCTGGCCGCGCGGGATCGCCAGGATCGCGCCGCGGAACACCTCGGTCATGTAGGCGCCCTGGACGAACGCCAGCACACCGACCGCGGTGGTGAAGCCGCCGATCGCCAGTTGGCCGACGCCGCCCAGCGCCGCATAGGCGGCGGTCAACGCCTGGCTGCCGGCATAGTAGAGCAGGATGATCAGCAGCAGCTCGGGCACCGCGCGGACCAGCGTCGAATAGCCGGTACCCAGCGCGCGCAGCGCCGGCCACGGGCTCAGCCGCGCGCTGGCGCCGATCAGCCCCAACGCCAGGCCGATGGCATAGGCGAGCACGGCGATCTCCACGGTGGTCACCGCACCGTGCAGGATCGGCCCCGTCCAGGCCAGCAGGCTGTCGTTCGAAGTGCTATCCATAAGCGTCTTCCGGTGGCAGCGACGCCGGTATCGGCCGTGTCGGCTGGGGCCGCCGTCGCTGCGATGGCGCGACGATCAACCGCCGCAGATATCGGTGCCGAAGTACTCCCGCGACAGCGCCGCGCAAGTGCCGTCCTCGAGTACCTGGGCGATCGCCGCGTTGAGGTCCTCGCGCAGGGCGTCGTCGTCCTGACGCAGGCCGATCCCCACGCCTTCGCCGAAGGCCGGATGACGCGGTGCGGTGGCGCGAATCTCGTACCCCTGTGCCTCGTCGCGCTTGACGAACTCGGCCATCGCGATCTTGTCGGCGAGGATCGCATCGACGCGCCCGGCGAGCAGGTCGCGGTTGGCCTGTTCCTGCTGATCGTAGATCTTGATCTCGACGCCGCTGTCGATCAGCGCGCGGCGCGCATAGCTGGCGTTGGTGGTCGCGCCCTGCACGCCTAGCACCTTGCCGTCGAGCCCGTCGGGGATCGCGAACTCGGCGTCCTTGGCGGCGACGTAGGCGCCCGGTGTGTAGTAGTAGGGATCGGTGAAGTCGATCACCTTCTTGCGCTTGTCGGTGATCGACAGCGAATTCATGATCATGTCGATCTTGCCGGTGTTGAGCGCCGGGAAGATGCCGCTCCAGCCGGTCGGGGTGATCGCGCAGTCGGCCTGCATCGCCTCGCACAGCGCCTGGCCGAGTTCGACCTCGAAGCCGGTCCACTCGCCCTCGGCGCTCTTGTAGGTGAACGGCGGGTAGGGCTCGGCGGAGATGCCGATCTTCAGCGGCTCGGCGGCGCTGGCGGTCATTGCCGTCAGGGTCAGTACGCCGGCGCTCAGGACAGGAAGCAAAGTACGTTTCATCAAGGTTTCCCCTTGGTTGTTGTGACGAGCCGCGCTGGGCGACTCGGAAGGTACGCCGCCGCCTGGGCGCCGGCGCTGGGACTCAGACGCTCAGGCGACGCTCGAGACGAACTGCCGGCAGCGTTCGCTGGCGGCGTTCTCGAATACCTCGCGCGGGCTGCCGCACTCCTCGACCACGCCCTGGTGCAGGAACACCACTTCGTGGGAGACGTCGCGGGCGAAGCTCATTTCGTGGGTGACCAGCAGCATGGTGCGGCCCTCGTCGGCGAGGCCGCGGATCACGCCCAGCACCTCGCTGACCAGCTCGGGGTCGAGCGCCGAGGTGGGCTCGTCGAACAGCAGCACCCGGGGTTGCATGGCCAGCGCCCGGGCGATCGCCACGCGCTGCTGCTGGCCGCCGGAAAGATAGCCGGGATAGGCGTCGCGCTTGTCGGCCAGTCCGACCCGCGCGAGGAAATGCTCGCCGAGTTCGACCGCCTCGCGGCGGCGCAGGCCGCGCACCCGCAGCGGCGCCTCGATGACATTGCCGAGCACCGTCAGATGCGGCCACAGGTTGAATTGCTGGAAGACCATCGCGACCTGCGAGCGCAGGCGCTGGATCTGGCGACGGTCGAGGCCGACGTTGGCACCTTTAGCGTCGCGGGTGAAGCGAATCGCCTCATCGGCGATGGTCAGTTCGCCCCGGTCGGGGGTTTCGAGCAGGTTCATGCAGCGCAGCAAGGTGCTCTTGCCGGAGCCGCTGGAGCCGATGATCGAGACCACGTTGGCTTCGCGCACGCGCAGCGAGACATCCCTGAGGACCTCGTGCTCGGCGTAGCGCTTGACCAGATGGCGGGCGTCGATCGCCAGCCTATTGTTATCGGTATGTTGGGTCATGGACGGTGTCGGGGGTGGAGTGTCGCGCTAGCCATACCCCTCCTGTTGCCGGTGAAAAGATCGCGGCTCGGGGCAAGACGCGCCCCGGGCCGCCCGTTCGATCAGTCGAGGGCCGTCGCCAGGCAGTCCCGGGCACAGCGCTCGATGCGTCGGCAGGCCTCGCCCAGGCGCTCGGCGTCGACCGTCAGGCTCAGCCGCACGAAACCCGCCGCCGAGGGGCCGAAGGCCTCGCCGGCCAGCAGCGACACGCCCTGCTCGTCGAGCAGCCGGTCGGCGAAGGCCTGGGCGGTGAGCCCGGTACGGCGGATGTCGATCATCATGAACATGCCGGCGGCGGGGCGCAGCACCTCGACCGCCGCGCTGCCCTCGAGCGCCCGGCACACCGTGTCGCGACGCGCCCGGTAAGTCTCGCGCATCGTCGCCAGTTGCCCGGGCGGGTCGGCCAGCGCCGCGCAGGCGGCGTCCTGGATGAATTCGGGACTGCCATAGAGCATGCACAGCGCCAGGTTGCTGAGATGACCGATCAGCGCCTCGGGACCGATCACCCAGCCCAGTCGCCAGCCGGTCATGGCGTGCGACTTGGACAGGCTGTCTATCACCGCGGTGCGCTCGGCCATGCCCGGCAAGGTGGCGGGGCACAGATGCTCGCCCTCAAACACCAGCTCGGCGTAGACCTCGTCGGAGATCAGCCAGAGATCGCGGCGCCGGCACAGCTCGGCGATGCCCTGCCAGGCCTCGCGGCTCAGGCACTGGCCGGTGGGGTTGTGCGGGCTGTTGATCAGCAGCGCCCGGGTGCGTGGGGTGACGGCGGCCTCGAGATCGGCCAGCCGCGGCTGGAAGCCTTCCCCGGCGCGCAGCGGCACGCGGACCAGCGTCGCGCCGGCGGCCTGCAGTGCGGCCTCGTAGGTCACGTACATCGGCTCGGGGACGATCACTTCGTCGCCGGGATCGAGCAGGCACTGGGCGACGGCGTAGAGCCCGCACTGCGCGCCGGCCATCACCGCCACGTTATCGGCGCCGGCCGCACCGCCGCGGGCGCGATGGCGGGCGGCGATCAGCTCGCGCAGGGGCGCCTTGCCCTGCACGTCGGCGTAGTGGGTGGCGCCGGCGCGCAGGCTGGCGACGGCGCTGTCGACGATCGGCGCCGGAGTGGTGAAGTCCGGATCGCCCACCGAGAGAATGATCACCTCGTCGCCGTCGGCCTGGCGCTCGAGGGCCCGGTAGTGGATGTCCCAGGCGGCGGCGCCTTCGCCGGCGATGCGGGTGGTCAGGCTTGAATAATGCATGGGGTTCCTCGCGCGGCGGTGTGGATAAGGCGCTGGGCGGACGTCACAGGCTGGCCTCGACCGCCGCCAGCCCGGGCTTGCCGTCGCGGGTGGTGACGCCGTCGAGGAACGCGGCGAGCCTGTCGCGGTGCGCGACCAGCCAGTCGTGGGCGACCGCCTCGGGATCGCGGTCCTCGCGACCGAAGCCCTGGATGAACGCGCTCTGGTCGTCGGCGCTGAGCTCGAATTGGTCGAGCAGCCGCGTGACGTTGGGGTTGGTTTCGCTGAACGCGCGGCTGACGATGGTGCGCACGTCGCTGTGGCCGTTGTCGGCGCCATACACGCCGGCCGGGTCGTCGAGGATGCGCATGTCGTAGGCCAGCACCATCCAGTGCGGGGTCCAGCCGTAGAAGGCGATCCAGCGCTGCTCGTCGTAGGCGGCCTGGACCTCGGCGAGCATCCCCGGGGTCGAGGACTCCATCAGCTCCCAGTCGCCCAGGCCGTAGAGGTCGTCTCGCTGGGCCTGGTTAATGTCATCGCTGACCGTCGAGCCGCTCTCGATCGAGTAATAGCGCGCGTCGAAACGGTCGCGGTGCGCATCGAGCTGCTCGGCGCTGGTCACCCCGGCGTCGAATACGTAACCGGGTACCGCGAACCCCATTCGCGCGCCGTTGACGTTATTGCCAAGATCGACGATCGCCCCGTTGGCCATGGCGGCTTCATAGCTGTCCTGCTGGGCCGGTAGCCAGCCGGCCAGGAAGACGTCGCTGTCGCCGGTCTGCAGGGTCTTGTAGCCGACCGTGCTGCTCAGCTCCTGCTGTTCGCTTGCGTAACCCAGTGGGGCGAGCAGCTGCGCCACTATCTCGGTCTTGACGGTCACGCCGGGCCACGGCGGCACGATGAAATCGACACGGGCATCGCGGTCGGCGGCGTGCGCCTGGGCCGACAGGCCCAGCGCCGGCAGCAGCGCCAGGGCGGCGATCTTCAGCCGGTTGCGATTACGGGGGTGCATGGCCTCTCCTCGTTTGAAATTGTCATCGGCTAAGCCGCTGCCTCAGCGGCGACGGCTCCAGCCGTCGGCATCGACCTCGATCAGCGTGGGCGCCGTGGCGGCCCAACTGGCGGCCAACGCCTGGCCGAGCGCCGCGGGGTCGTCGACCCGCGTCGCGTGGCAGCCGAAGGCCTCGGCCAGTGTGGCCAGGTCGGGTGCCGGCAGGTCGACGCCCAGCCGGGCGACCGCGTGCATGTCCATGTAGCGGCGAATCTCGCCGTAGCCGTCGTTGTTCCAGACCACCACGGCCAGGGGCACGCCGGCGTCGCGGGCGGTGGCCAGCTCGCCGAGGGTGAACATCAATCCGCCGTCGCCGACCAGCGCGATCACCGGCCGCTCGGGAGTGGCCAGTGCCGCGCCGAGTGCCGCGGGCAGACCGTAGCCGAGCGTGCCGTAGCCGGTGGCGGCGTTGAACCAGCGTCGTGGCGCGGGCATCTCGACGATGAAGTTGCCGGCGTAGACCGGCCCGGTGGAGTCGCCGACGATGCTGGCCTCGGGCAGCGCGCTGCGCAAAGTGTCGAGAAACTCGGCGTAGGGCGCCACGTCGTCGGCCTCGCGCAGCGCCAGGGCGGCCTTCGTCGCGCTCACCTGCGCCGCGGCGTCGCGCTGGGCGGCCACCGGCAGCCGCTCGAGCAGGCCGCGCATGACCTCACCGGCGTCGGCGAGCAGCGCCAGGTCGGCGGCCTGGTTGCGGGCCAACTGCTGGGCGTCGATATCCACGCGGATCAGCCTGCCGGTGAGCGCGAAGCCGTCGTCGAAGACCAGATCATAATCGGTTTCGCCGAGTTCGCTGCCCAACGCCAGGATCACGTCGGCCTCGGCGGCGAGCCGGCGCCCGGCCGGCAGGCTGGCGCAGGCGCCCAGATCGAGCGGGTGACGCTCGCCGAGCACGCCGCGGGCGTTGATGGTGGTCATGGTCGGCGCGTCGAGGCGTTCGACGAGTGCGCGGGCGTCCGCGGCGGCGTCGACGCAGCCGCCGCCGAGCAGTACCAGCGGGCGCTCGGCGGCGGCCAGCCAGGCCGCGGCGGCGTCGAGTCCGGCGGCCGGCGCGGCCGGCGGATAGACCGCAGCGGTCTTGACCGGCGTGTCGGCAACCGGCTGGGTCATCACGTCCAGCGGGATCTCGATATGCACCGGACCGGGGCGGGCGCTTTTGAACACCGCGAAGGCGCGGGCGATGACCTCGTCCAACGCCTCGGCGCTTTGCAGGGTATGGCTGAACACGCTGACCCCGGCCAGCGTGCGCTGCTGGTCGGGCAGTTCGTGCAGGCGGCCCTGACCGCGGCCCAGGGTGTCGCGGCGGTTGACGCTGGAGATCACCAGCATCGGCACCGAATCGCCCAGCGCCTGGGCCATCGCGGTGGCGATGTTGGTCATCCCCGGGCCGCTGATGATGAAGCAGGCCGCCGGCTTGCCGCTGGCGCGGGCATAGCCGTCGGCCATGAACCCGGCGCCCTGTTCGTGGCGCGGGGTGACGTGGCGCAGCGAGCTGTCCGTGAGGCCGCGGTAGAGCTCGATGGTGTGCACCCCGGGGATGCCGAACACGGTGTCGATGCCGTGGGCCTCGAGCAGTTCGAGCAAGCGTTGCGCGCAGGCGGTCATGGGCGGGCCTCGACGTTTTGGGTCAAGCCCGACGCATCAGCCGGTGCATCCCCGAACGGCTCGCGGGAGAAGATCCGCTCGACCAGCGGCACGAAGTAGTCCAGCGGTCGGGTCGGGTAGTCCGGGTCGAAGGCGCGCTGGTCCCACTCGTCGCAGAAGCGCACGGTGCGTGCGTAGGCCGGGTGGTCGCGGTAGGCCTCGCGGGCGTGGGGGTCCATGCCGTAGAAGGCGCGGTAGTGATAGCCCTGGAACAGCTCGTGGTGACGGATCATCCACACGTTGAGCGGGTCGATGTAGGGCTCGAGGATCGCCGCGGCGATCTCGGCGTGATTGGCCGGCGCCAGGTCGTCGCCGATGTCGTGGAGCAGCGCGCAGACCACGGTCTCCTCGTCGGCGCCGGCATCGAGCGCGCGGCTGGCGGTCTGCAGGCAGTGCGCGTAGCGGTCGATCGGATAGCCGTGGTTGTCGCCCTTCAGGCGCAGCAGGTGCTCGAGCACCCGGCGGCTGGCGTCGTTCTGGTAGATCTGGAAGTGCGCGTCGATGATCGCCCAGTCGTCGGCGGTGCTCTCGTCGAAGCGCGTAAAGCGGGCCTGGTCCATTACGGCTGTCCTCCTTGGGCGCCGGCAAGCGTTTGATCGTCGGTGCCGGGCGCGTCGTCGTTGGCGCTGGCCGAACCGGCGAGCGCATGGCGCAGTACCTGGCGGCGGCTGGCGGTGCTGTCGCGATCGACATAGCCCTGACGCATGTGACGCACGCCGCCCTCGAGCTGATAGGCGGTGCGCCCGTGCAGCAGCCGATAGTTGTCCATGATCAGCATCTCGCCGGGGGCGAGCTTGAGATGCACGGTCAGCGCCGGGTCGGTGATCAGCGCGTGGAAGCGCTGACGTGCCGCGTAGTAGCGCTCCAGCGTCTCGGCCTCGTAGGCGGCGACGCGCTCTGTGCGGTTGGAGAAGCGCACCCGCGTCAGCCGGCCGTGACCGTCGAGTTCGATCAGCGGGCCTTCGCTCTCCAGCCGGGTGGTGGCGTCGACGTAGCGAAAGCCGGGCGCCAGCCGGGTCAGGCAATCGAACGCCGCCGGGTCCTCCTGCCTGAGCCGGCGGGCGGCCATGAAGCCGTCGACCAGCGTGCTGTCGCCGCCCTCGGCGGCGTTGCTCAAGCAGTGCAGCCAGATGTAGCCGGGGATCGGATCGCGGTAGGGGTTGTCGGTGTGCGGCTCGAGCCCGCGCTGGGTCATGGTCAGGTCGTAGGCGTTGGCCACCGACTTGACGTCGGCGATGCCACCCCAGTTGGTACGCCGCAGCGGGCCGATGCGGTCGATCAGCGCCTGCATGCCGTCCTCCTCGGTGGGCACGCCGGCGACGCGCACGAAGCCGTAGCGCTGCAGGTCCTCGAGTAGCGCCAGCAGAGCGCGGTCGTCGCCCAGGGCGGCGGCGAAATCGGCCTGGGGCAACGCGCTCAGGCCGGCGTCCCACAATTCGTGCTCGTCGCTGACCGTGCCGCGCGAAGCGTCCCGCGGCGGCCGATCCTCGGCGAGCAGCGCGGGCAGCGCGAAGGCGGTGCGGTGGCCGTCGCTGAACGCCAGGTGCAGCGTCTCGCCGTCGACGACGGCGGATTCGATGGCCAGGTCGAGCGGCAGCTGGGCGGCCTCGATCAGCCGTTGGCCGGTCTGGGTATCGAGGGTCTCGCTGTCCGGTGCGCGTTCGCGCAGCCACAGCGCGGCGAAGCGTCGTTCGAGTTCGGGACCGCTGAGCGTCAACTGACGGCCCTGGGCGTTGACGATGGCGTCGACGGAATTGGACATGGCGGCCGAACCTCCACGGCTGGC
This sequence comes from Halomonas sp. HP20-15, assembly GCF_033446685.1. NCBI lineage: Bacteria > Pseudomonadati > Pseudomonadota > Gammaproteobacteria > Oceanospirillales > Halomonadaceae > Halomonas > Halomonas sp. HP20-15. Next base: position 320,005 of record NZ_JAWQLY010000002.1, read on the forward strand.
TGATCAAGGGAACCGGACACGAATCCGAAGCGCTGTCGACACCCGGCTGGGCGCGACCAAGTACTACCCTAGAGCCATGACGCCCCATGGATTTGCCTAAAATAGCCATATAATGGATTATTTTGGCCATGAAGGAACTCGATTCGGCCCATTGGGCCCGGGCCTGGCCCTACCCGCGCCCCGACCAACCGCCGGTGGCGCGCCCCGGCGAAGCCGAGCACACCGTCAGCGTATGGCTGCTGCCCAAGTTCTCGATGTTGACGCTGTTCTGCCTGCTCGAGCCGCTGCGCGTCGCCAATCGCTTCGGACGCGCGCTGTTCGCCTGGCAACTGCTGTCCAGCGATGGCGAGGCGGTGGTCGCCAGCAACGGCGTGCGCATCGACGCCGACGGCGCGCTCGGCGAGGCGGGCGACTGCGAGATGCTGATGGCGATCTCCTCCTACCAGGCGGAGGCCACGGTGACCGCCGCCGACCGTGCGGTGCTGCGCCAGGTCGCCGCGCACGGCGGACGGGTCGGCGGGCTGGATACCGCGCCGTTCATTCTCGCCCGCGCCGGGCTGCTCGAGCACCAGCGCGTGGCCCTGCACTGGGAAAGCGTGCCGGCGTTTCGCGAGGAGTTCCCGCACATCGCGATCAGCCCGGCGCGCTTCGAATTCGCCGACCGGCGGCTGACCGGGTCCGGTGGCGCGGCGGGCATCGACATGATGCTGCAGTGGATCGAGTCCGATTACGGCCCGGCGCTGGCCAACGCGGTGGGCCGCCAGTTGGTCCATCAGCGGGTCCCCGAGGAGGATGCGCTGCAGGGCCCCGGCCAGCAGCGACTCGATCGCTTGCCGCGCGCGGTGGTGCGGGCGCTGGCGATCATGGAGGCGCATCTCGGCCAGGCGCTGGCGATCCCCGAGATCTGCCGGCTGGTCGGCCAGTCGCAGCGCCAGCTGACGCGGCTGTTCGTCGGCCACTTCGGCGAGACGCCCAAGCAGTGCTACCTGGGCATGCGCCTCGACCTGGCGCGGCGGATTCTCGCCGACAGTCGCTGCCGGGTCACCGAGGCGGCGCTGGCCACCGGCTTTACCAACATGGCGCACTTCTCGCGGGCCTACCAGGCGCGTTTCGGCGAGCGCCCGAGCAGGACCGGGGAGCGCGGGATGCGGTGATCGGCGCCGGGTCGACAGCGCCGGCAACCACGCTACGACCATCGATGAAGGCGGGTTTCGCCGCGCCGCGAAGCGGGTATGCTGTCGACTTGGCTAGCCTGCTCACTGTCGGCCTCGCCGATCCGCTCCGCTCCGACCCGAACCGTTCAAGGTATCGCGCCATGCCCGCTTCCGTTGCCGCCGAAGTTCCCCCCCTCCAACCGACCGTACCGCCGCGCCCCTCGGCGGACGCCATCGCCGCGCTGATCGCCGAGCTCGAGCCGTGGCTGGGCGAGCGCATCACCACGGCGCGGGGCATTCGCGACCAGCACGCCCACGACGAATCCTGGCATCGTCCGGCGGCGCCGGATGCGGTGTGCTTTCCGCACACCACCGAGGAGGTCGCGGCGGTGGTGCGCGCCTGCGCGGCGCATCGCGTGCCGCTGATTCCCTACGGCGTCGGTACCTCCGTCGAGGGCCAGGTGATCGCCGAGCATGGCGGGCTGAGCGTCGATCTCTCGGCGATGGACGCGGTCGTCGCGGTGCGCCCCGACGACATGGACGCCACCGTGCAGCCCGGCGTGACGCGCACCCGGCTCAACGCACACCTGCGCGCCACGGGGCTGTTCTTCTCGGTGGACCCCGGCGCCGACGCCAGCCTGGGCGGCATGGCCTCGACCCGCGCCAGCGGCACCAACACCGTGCGCTACGGCACCATGCGTGAGAACGTGCTCTCGCTCACCGCGGTGATGGCGGACGGGCGGATCGTGCGCACCGGCACCCGGGCGCGCAAGTCGGCCGCGGGCTACGATCTGACCCATCTGCTGATCGGTGCCGAGGGCACGCTGGGCATCATCACCGAACTCACCGTCAAGCTGCACGGCCTGCCCGAGGCGGTGTCGTCGGCGGTCGTCGCCTTCGACACGGTGGGCGACGCGGTGGCGGCGGTGATCGCCTCGATCCAGTACGGCCTGCCGCTGGCGCGCATCGAACTGCTGGATGCCCTGGCGATGGCCGCGGTCAATCGCTTTTCGCAGCTCGGCTACGCCGAGAAACCCACGCTGTTCCTGGAATTCCACGGCACGCATGCCGGGGTGAAGGAGCAGGCGGAAACGATGGCGGAACTATGCCAGGAGTTCGGCGGCAGCGACTTCGCCTGGGCGACCCGCGAGGAGGAGCGTAGGAAGTTATGGCAGGCGCGCCACGACGCGGCCTATGCCGCCAAGCAGCTGCGCCCCGGCACGGAATTCCTGGCCACCGACATCTGCGTGCCGATCTCGCGGCTGGCCGAGTGCATCGAGGCCACCCAGGCGGACGTGAAGGAGAGCGGCCTGGTCGCGCCGCTGCTGGGCCATGTCGGCGATGGCAACTTCCACCTGGTGGTGATGGTCGACCGCGACGACGCGCAGGAAGTGGCGACGCTGGCGGCGTTCAACGAGCGGCTGGTCGAACGCGCGCTGGCGGCCGGCGGCACCTGCACCGGCGAACACGGCATCGGGCTGGGCAAGCGTCGCTACCTCGAGGCCGAGCATGGCGAGGGCCTGGCGGTGATGCGTACCATCAAGGCGGCGCTCGACCCGCTGGGGATCATGAACCCCGGCAAGCTGGTCTAGCCGCCGTGAGGGCATTTCCCTAGCCGGAGGTGTCCGCCCCGCCGTCCTGACCCAGCGCCTCGACGCGGCGTTGCCGGGCGCTGCGCTTGAGCATGCGCAGGCGCGAGCGCACTTCGTCGCGCTCCAGGTAGCAGCCCTGCAGCCAGCGATGGCCGGACGCGCCCTCGAAGGCATCGCGAGCATGCAGCAGGCGGCGGTTGTCGAAGATCACCAGATCGCCCGGGCGGTAATTGAAGCGCATCGCGAAGCGCGGTTCCCGCATCAGCCGCTGCAGCGCCATCAGCGCCTCGTAGGCCGGCTCGACCTCGTCGAACGGCGCCATCAACGGCCCGCGCAGGAAATCGGCGATGCGCACCTCGCTCAGGCGACCCTCGGCGTCGCACTGGATCATCGGGTTGAACCAGACGTAGTCGCTGGTGCGCGCGGTGTTGGCATAGCACCACTTGACCCGGGTCAGCGTGGCGAACGCCTCGGGGTTTCGTTCGCGCAGCGCCTCGGCCACCGCGAAGCCGTCCATCATCACCGCCTGGCCGCCCTCGACGCTGTTCTCCAGGCAGTGCAGCAGCTGCAGGCCCGGTTGGTACTCGCGGGTCGGAAGGTCGACGTGCGGCGGCAGGGCGATCGAGGTGTAGGCGTTGGAGTCGGGGTCGGGCTTGGCACGCACGTCGAACAGCGTGCCGAAGTTGGTCGGCCGCGGCGGGCCGATGCGCCGGGCGATGGCGTCCAGGCTGCCCGGTACGCTGGGCAGGTTGCGCAACCGCACCAGGCCGTGGCTGAGCACCGCGTCGAGCGCTTGCTCGAGCAGCGCCTCGGCGGCCTCGGCGTGTTCGTCCCGGTCCATCCACCCGGCGGCGTCGAGGCTCGGCGGGGCGTCGAGCTCGGCGGCGGTCCACACGCTGACCGCGACCAGCGGCGTGTCGAACGCCTCGGCATTGTCGTAGTCGTGGGCACGCAGCCAGCCGGGGTGAAAGCGCAGCGTGCGCGCTTCGGGGGCGAAGGTGACGCTGAGCGCGCCGGCGTCGTCGAGCCAGGCCGCGGCGAGGGTCGGCCAGGCGGCGAGCCGCGACAGGTCGAGGATGCGCTCGCGGGTCGCCGGGTTGACGGTGGTCTCGTCGGCGGCGTTCTCGCGCAGCCAGACGGCGTGATAGCGGCTGACCCGGCCATCGGCCCAGGTCAGCTCGACCCGGTGGGCGTCGTGGTCGACCCGCGCAAGGCCGACCTCGATCGGCCAGGCATCGTAGTCCGGGGTCGGTGGCAGCGTCGGCTTGGCGGTCGTGGGCATGGCGGCGTCCCTGGTGAAATGTCGCCTTTCAGGATGCCGAGTCGTCGCCGCGGCGATTAGCCATCAGGCGACGGTCAGTTGTCACGAGTCGTCACCGGGGGCGTGGATTGCGGGTGGGCGGCACCTGCCTCATTGGCGGGCATCGCGCGGGCTCTCGGCGTAGCGCTGCCGATAGGCGCGCGAGAAGCTCGACGCCGAGGTGAAGCCGCAGGCCAGGCCGATGCCGAGGATGTCGTGGTCGGTTTCCAGCAGCAGCTGGCGGGCCCGCGTCAGGCGCAGCGTCAGGTAATGGTCGCGCGGGCGCACGCCCAGTTCGCGCTCGAACAGGCGCTGCAGCTGGCGCAGCGAGATGCCCACGCGGCGTGCCACGTCGTTGATCGAAAGCGGCGTCTCGATATGCGCCTCCATCAGCGCCACGGCTTCGATCAGCACGTGCTTGTGGGTGCCGAGTCGCTGGGTCAGCGCCATGCGCTGCTGGTCGTGGGGCGTGCGCATGTGGGCGTGAATCAGCTGCTCGGAGACCGCGGTGGCCAGCGTCTCGCCGTGGCGCCGGGCGATCAGGTCGAGCGACATGTCCATCGCCGCCGCGCCGCCGGCGCAGGAGAAGCCGCGCGGACCGAGCTCGAACAGCGCTTCGCGGGTCTCGATGTCGGGGAAGCGTTCGCGAAAGGCCGGCAGGCTTTCCCAGTGCAGGGTCACTCGCTGGCCGCGCAACAGCCCGGCGCTGGCCAGTACCACGCTGCCGGTATCGATGCCGCCGAGCACGCAGTCGCCGTTGGCCAGCCGGTTGAGCCAGCGGATCAGCGGCCGGGTCAGCGTCGCCTCGGGCTCGAAGCTGGCGCATACCGCCACGGTGGGCAGCGCCGGTACGCTGGCGATGGATTCGTCGGCGAGCAGGGTCATGGCGTTGCTGGCGGTGATCGGCGCGCCGTCCTGACTGATCACCCGCCAGGCGAACAGCTCGCGTCCGGCGATGCGGTTGGCGATGCGCAGCGGCTCGACCGCCGAGAAGAACGCCATCATCGAGAAGCGCGGCATCAACAGAAAGCCGATGGGCTCGGGCAAGGGCCCGGTGTAGTCCAGACGCATGGGTGGCTCGCCAAGAGGAGGAATAGCCCGACGATGATAGGCGATCGCACGCGGCGTTGCAGACGGCAATGGTTCAGTGCGCGACCGATATAGCCGATACTATGACTACATGATCCCGATTCCGCGCGAGCGAGCCTCGCCCTCCGCCAAGCGGCCAGGTGTCCCGCCGGCCTGGAAGACTCCGCAACGCCTATTGATCCTGTTCGGCTCGCTGGCCGTGATGGCGGTGGGCGGCTTTCTGTTCGAGGAAACGCGCAAACTCGAGCAGCGCAAGCTCTCCGCGTTGGAGGAGAACCTGGCCGCCGAGGCCACGCTGCTCGCCGAACACGCCGAGCTGACCTTCGCCACGGCGACGCGGCTATTGATGGATATCGAATGGGACAGCGACCCGGCGAGGCTGCGCGAAAGCCTCGCCGCGCAGCCGTTCTACCAGCGCATCCTGCGGACCCCGCAGTTTGCCGGGTTGATGGTCACCGATGCCGCGGACGAGGTGATATTCACCGCCAACCGGCAACCCATCCAGGCGTGGCGCGTGCTGGCCCAGCCGTTCTTCGCGGCGCACCGCGGCGGGGAGTTCATGAGAATCGGCGAGCCGATCGTCCAGACCGGTACGCAGCGTCGGCTGATTCCGGTCAGCCAGCGTCTCAACGGCCCTCAAGGGGCGTTTGCCGGCGTCGCGATGGTGATGCTGGATTCCGACTATTTCCACGACTTCTACGACGCGGTCAGCCGCAATCATCAGTATCGGATCGGCATGTTCCACGCCGACGGAACGACCCTGGCGATGTTCCCGGAGCCCCGCGAGGTGCTGCCGGGGGCGCGCAGGGATCTGGCCGAGCTGTTCGCCTCGCGCATTGCCGATGTCACGCTACTTACCTCGCCACTCGACGGCACCCAGCGGATCGCCGCCTATCGCAACCTGGCGAGTTTTCCACTGGCGGTGACGGTGTCGCGCAGCTACCGCCAGTTCCGCGCCGAACTCGGGCCCGACCGGTGGCGCAACGGGATCCTGTGGGTGATCTTCGCCGTCGGCACGCTGCTCTCGGTCATGGCGATCAACGGCGTATTGCGTGCCCTGCAGGGCGCCAACCGCGAGCTCGATCGGCTGGCGAGCACCGATGCACTGCTGGGCATCAGCAACCGTCGGCGCTTCGATGACGCGCTCGAGACGGAGTGGCAGCGCGCCCAGCGATACGTCCAACCGCTCAGTCTGCTGCTGATCGACGTCGACCATTTCAAGCGCTACAACGACCGCTACGGCCATCCCGCCGGGGATGTCGCGCTGCAGCAGGTCGCCGGCGTGCTCGGCGAGGCCGTCGCGCGCTCCGGCGATCTGATCGCCCGCTATGGCGGAGAGGAGTTGGCCGTACTGCTGCCCGGTACACCCGAGGTGGGGGCCATGGAGATCGCCCAGCGCATTCATCGGCGCCTGGGACAACGCGCGGTGGCCTTCGACGATTCGCCGGTGGCTGGCTACCTGACCGTGAGCATCGGCGTGGCGACGCTGACACCGAGGCGCGACAACGCCGCCGAGGAGCTGGTCAAGCGGGCCGATGAAGCGTTGTATCGGGCCAAGGCGGCGGGACGCAATCGTAGCGCGGGACCCGACGACATCCCCAGCTGACCCGGCGCATAAAAAACGCCCCGCGGGTCAACGCGGGGCGTGGCTACTGCCGTTCCGGGCTTCCTTGGCGGTCGAGACGTCCTGTCTTGAGAGTGCCTTTCCTGCCCGTCGTCGGCCTTCCTGGCCGGTAGCAATCCTTGCTATCGCAATCGTCCTGATCACGATCGAACACCGCTAATTTAGTATGCCTGTTCATTAGTGTAAAGAGGGTAATAAAGCTTTTTGAATAAATTACGGTTATGAGTGAGGCGTCTGGAGCGTGCGCTCTGCGAGGCTCCGGTTTTAACCTGCCGCCTCACTCCCCGGTCAGCAGGCGCTCTTCGAGGGCGAAGACGTGCGGATCGTCGCGACCGAGTTCGCGCAGCGCGCTGGCGAGGTTGAGCAGATAGTCGCGGTTGGGGCCGCTGGGACCCTGCGCGCGGGCGATGCGCCGGGCCAGGGTGTCTTCCGGCTCGGGACCGGCAAAGGCGGCGTTGTCCTCGCTGGCGATGTAGACCAGCCCTTCGTGGCGAGCGCCATCGTCGAAATAGAGCGGGGTGACGACCCGCAGATAGCCATTCTTCTCGCGCACGTCGAGCGGCTGCAGGGTCTGCGGGATGACGCGGTAGGCCATGCCGTGGCACGCCGCTTCCGGCTCACGGATCAGGGTGACGACCCGGCCGGGCACCTCGGGCGTGCCGCGGTGATCGTGGGAGGCCTGCCAGAATCGCCGTGTCCAGCCGCGGATGTGCGCGGGGCGGCGTTCCAGGTAAGCGAAGTCGGCTTTCCAGATCAGCGAGCCATAGCCGAACAGCCACAGCGAATCGTGGCCGTCGAAGTGGGTCATCTGCTGGTTGAGGGTCGTGGTATCTAGAGACATGTGCTGCGCGGAGCCTGGGGAATCAACGGTGCCTCTACTCTGCGACAGGCCATGGAGGCGGGGCAAGCCGGCCAAGCGTTAATCCGGGTGGCGCCAGGCGCCGTGTAATTGGTTCGCGGTTACATTAGGATGTTACAAATCCGACGAGGCTGATCCGTATCGGGCCGCCCCTCAACCGGCCATGACGGTAGCCGTCACCATCCATGGGCAGCTTGCATGGCCGCATCGATACTCGATCGACACAGCGTGACCATCACCGGGCAGGGCGAGCGTACGCTGCTGCTGCTGCATGGCTTCGGCTGCGATCAGCGGGTCTGGGAGCCACTGGCCCGCAGCTTCGAAAGCGACTGGCGTGTGGTGCGCTACGACCAGGCCGGCTGTGGCCGCGCCCTCAAGTCCGCCTACTGCCGGGACCGGCACGCGACCCTGCAGGGCTACGCCGAGGATCTGCTGGAGATCTGCGCGGCGCTCGAGGGGCAAGCGCTGACCGTGATCGGCCATTCGATCAGCGGCATCATCGCCATGCTGGCGGCCATCGAGGCGCCGCAGCGTTTCCAGCGTCTGGTGATGCTCTGCGCTTCCAGCCGCTATCTCGACGATCCGCCCGCTTACCGGGGCGGCTTCGACGAGGCGCAACTCCTCGAGCTGCTGACGATGATGGAGCAGAACTACTTCGCCTGGGCGGGCTCGATGGCGGCCAACGCCATCGGTTCGCAGCCCAAGGATGTCGCGGAGCGCCACCTGCGCAACCAGTTCCTGGCCAATGATGCGCGTATCGCCCGCCAGTTCGCCGAGATCACCTTCTACAGCGACACCCGCGAGGCACTGCCGCGGCTGACGACACCCACGCTGGTGATGCATACCGACGAGGATGCCGTGGTGCCGCGCCAGGCCGCCGAATACCTGCACGCCAACATTCCCGATGCCTGCCTCGAGTGGCTGCCGTGTCGTGGGCATTATCCGCACATGAGCGACCCGGGGCTGCTGGCCGAGCGGTTGCGGGCGCACCTGTAGCGCGAGCCGACCTGGCGCTCCGAGGAGACGAAAATGCAAGCGAAGCAGGCTACGGCATGCTGGGACGAGGCTCCGTGTGGCCTGCTGGTGACCGATCGTGAGGGGCGGGTGCTGGCCGCCAATGCCCGGATCGAGGACTGGCTGGGCCGTTCGAGCCTGGCCGGGAAGCACTTTGCCGACCTGTTGACGCCCGCTGCGCATGCCTTCTACCACTGGCACGTGGCGGTCAGCGTCGAGCGCCACCACCAGGGCGACGAAATCCAGCTGGCACTCGCCACCCATGACGAGCGATCGCTGCCGGTGCTGGGCGGCTTTCGGACCGCCGAGTACGTGGGCCAGGCATGTGTCCACTGGTCGTTGTCGCCGGTCCCGTTTCGAAGCGATCTCGAAGGAGCGTTGATCGCGGCGTGCGAGGCGGCCGAAGCGGCGCTGCATGAAAAGCAGCTGGCGATAGACGAGTTGCAGCGCCTCCAGGCGGAGCTCGAGGCACATCGCCATGAGCTGTCTCGTCAGAACCGGCGTCTCGAGGTGCGCGCCTACAGTGATGAGCTGACGCGGCTCAAGAATCGGCGCGCCTTCAGCGAGGCGCTGACCGAGCGCATCCGGGTGGGGCCGGCCGGCGGTCCTTTCGCGCTGGCATTGCTGGACATCGACCTTTTCAAGACCATCAACGACACTCTCGGGCATGCGGCGGGCGACAAGGTGCTGGCCGAACTCGCCATGCTCATGCAGCGCGCCTTTCGCGACCAGGATCTGTTGTTCCGCATCGGCGGCGAGGAGTTCGCGATCATGTTGCCCGAAGCGTCACCGGAACAGGCGCTGAGGGCGATCGAGCGCTTTTGCCAGGCGCTGCGCGAGCATGCCTGGTCGGTCGCCGCGGTGACCGTCAGCGGGGGCATCGCCAATCATCAGCCGGGCGATGGCAGCGATTCGCTCTACCGGCGCGCCGATGATGCGCTCTACGCCGCCAAACATGACGGTCGCGACCGGGTGTTGCACGCCTCGAGGCTGGGGATGGAGCCCGCCCCGGCCCGCTGACCGGCGCCGTTCACCAAGGCTAGACGCTCGCCAGGGCATGCCAGTCGCGGCGTGTCGGCCACTGCGCGAGCCAGCCGAGCAGCCTGGCGGCGGGCATCGGCCGGGCGATGCCGAAGCCTTGGGCGAGCTGGCAGCCGCGCGTTAGCAGCGCCCTTGCATGATCGAGCGATTCCACCCCTTCGGCGAGCATCGGCTTGCCGAAACGCTGCGCCATGTAGATCACACTCTCGACGATCGCCATGTCGTCGGGATCGATGAGCATGCCGCGCACGAAGCTCTGGTCGATCTTGATCAGGTCGACCGGCAGCTGGCGCAGATAGGTCAACGACGAGAAGCCGGTGCCGAAATCGTCCATGGCGATGTCGATGCCCAGCGCCTGGCATTGCGAAATGGCGTCCAGTGCGGCCCCGATGTCGTGCATCGCGGCGGTTTCGAGCACCTCGAGCTTGAGGCTGCCGGGCCGTATCTCGGGGTAGTGGGCCAGGCGCGATACCAGGCGTTCGATGAAATCGCCCGTCAACAGGTGGGTGGGGCTGATGTTGATATGGATCGGCAGCTCGATGCCTTCGCGCTGCCAGCACTGCAATTGGCGCAACGCCTGATCGATCACCCACTCGCCCATGTCGAGCTCGAGCACGCTGTCTTCGATCAGCGGCAGGAAGGCGCCCGGCAGCAGCAGGCCGTCCTCGGGGTGCTGCCAGCGGATCAGCGCCTCGACGCCGACCACGGCATTGCTCGCCATGTCGACCTGCGGCTGATAATGCAGGCGCAGCTCGCCAGCGCCGAGCGCCTGGGCGAAACGTTGGCGCTTCTCCTGGCATTGCTGTAGCTGGCGATCGTGATTCGGGTCGAAGTGGCAGAAGGTGTCGCGTCCGAGCTGCTTGGCGCGGTACATCGCCTGGTTGGCGTGGCGCAGCAGCAGGTCGTCCTCGACATCATCGCTGGGGTAGTAGGTGACCCCCAGGCTGGCGCTGACGTGCAGGCAGTGGCCGTCGATCCAGAACGGCCTGCGGATCGTCGTCAGCAGCGCTTCGAAGAAGGCGTCGTCCATCTGCCGATGGAGCAGCAGCACGAATTCGTCGCCGCCGAGGCGGGCGAGGATGTCGTCGCCCTGCAGCAGCTCGCCGATGCGCCGGGCGAACAGGGCCAGCAGAATGTCGCCGGCCTCGTGACCAAGCCGGTCGTTGATGGCCTTGAAGTGGTCGATGTCCAGCGCGCACAGCGCCACCGTGCGCTTGCTGCGCCGCGCGTGGCGCATCGATTCGTGGATCAGTTGGGTGAGCAGATACGCGTTGGGCAGGCCGGTGAGCGCATCGAAGTAGACTTCCCGGCTGACATGCTGGGTGCGACTGCTGAGCAGCGACAGGTCGGCCAGCACGATCAGGTGGTGCGACACGTGGCCCTGCTCGTCGCGCACCCGACTGGTCGACATCAGCCCCGGGTAGACGCGGCCCTGGCGGTTGCGGTAGGTGATTTCGCTTCGCTCGAGATCGCCGGGCTTGCGGGGCTCGATGGCCATCGGCACTGACGCTTCGGGCGCTTGCTGCAGCGAGACGATGAAGGTCTCGGTGGAGCGTCCGAGCATGGCCTCGTGGGTGAAGCCGGTCAGTCGCACGAAGGCCGGGTTGACGTCGAGAATGCGCTGCTGGATATCGGTGACGATGATCGCTTCGCTGGCAGCCTGGAATACGCCGCCGAGATAGTCGCACGCCGTGTCGGGCGTGGCCCGTCCGTCGGCATGGGGCGCTGCGTCAGGCGTCGCCGCGGAATCTATCCCGGGTAGTTGGCACATGCGCGTATTCCTGGTCGCGAACGACCGTTGAAAGAAAGGTTAATCATACCTAGCCCAGCGGGGACGGGCACCGCTAATTCATCGACGGCGCCTCAACGCTTGCCGCGCCGCATGCTCAGGGAATGGTTGGCAGCTCGATCTCGTCGCTGCGTCGCACGCCTTCGGTCATCTGCTGGCACAGTCGCAGAAACTCGCGCATGCCGGTGCTCAGGTACTTATGACGATGCCAGATGAAGGCGAACTGACGCTTGAGATCGAGCTGCGGGGTGGCGATGGGCACCAGGCTGCCGCGGCGAAAGGCGTCGCGCAATGCGAGGTGGGAAACGCAGCCGATGCCCAGGCCGGACTCGACCGCCCGCTTGATGCCTTCGGTGTGCTCGAGCTCGAGCAGGATATTGAAGCGCCCGCGGCGGTGGCGGGTGGCCTGTTCCAGGGTCAGCCGGGTGCCCGAGCCCTGTTCGCGCATGATCCAGGCCTCGCGGAGCAGGCGTTCGAGCGAGACATCGGCGGTACCGGCCAGCGGATGGCGTGGCGAGCAGAATACCGTCAGTTCGTCCTCGACCCAGGGCTGCATGACGATGTCCGCATGCTGGCAGTCGCCCTCGATCAGCCCCAGGTCGAGCTCGTGCTGGACGATTCTTTCGATGATCGACGCCGTGTTGCGCACCTGCAGGCGCACCCGGCTGCCCGGATGGCGCTGCATGAAGTCGCTGATCAGCAGGGTGGCCAGGTAGTTGCCGATGGTTAGCGTGGCGCCGACGTCGAGCGAGCCGACGCCGCGCTGGCCGCGCAACAACTCCTCGATCTCTTCGCCGCGATCGAGCAGGGCAACCGCCTTGGGCAGCAGTTGAAAGCCCAGGGCGTTGAGCTTGAGACGCTTGCCGATGCGGTCGAGCAACTGGCAATCGAACTGGCGTTCGAGTTCGGCGAGCGCGGTGCTGGCGGCGGATTGCGAGAGCGCCAATTCGCGGGCGGCGCGCGAGACGCTTTGCTGTTGAGCGACGGCGACGAAGACCTCGAGCTGGCGCAGGGTGTAACGCATGGGAACCCCGTTGGCATGTCCTATATCAATATTGTCGATAAGCGTTATCCAGACAACCCATTTAACAGATAATCGTCGCTGACTTAGAATGTCTGTAACGAAATTCGCCATCTATTATGCGATTATGGAATAGCCTTGGAGGCTTTGATGAGCAAGTTTGCCCTGGAAGAAGTGCTGAGTGTCCATCACTGGAACGACACCCTGTTCAGCTTTCGCACCACGCGTGAACGCAGCCTGCGCTTCAAGAACGGGCAATTCGTGATGATCGGCCTGGAAGTCGCCGGCAAGCCGCTGATGCGCGCCTACTCGATCGCCAGTCCCAATTACGAGGACCATCTCGAGTTCTTCAGCATCAAGGTGCCCGACGGCCCGCTGACCTCGCGCCTGCAGCACCTCCAGGTAGGCGACCAGATCATGGTCAGCCGCAAGCCGACCGGGACGCTGGTCACCGACGACCTGCTGCCGGGTCGCAACCTTTACATGCTGTCTACCGGCACCGGCCTGGCGCCGTTCATGAGCCTGATTCAGGATCCGGAAGCGTATGAGCGCTTCGACAAGATCGTGCTGATCCACGGCGTGCGTAGCGTCAGCGAGCTTGCCTATGCGGACTTCATCGGCAAGGAGCTGCCGGCGCACGAATACCTCGGCGAGGAGATCAGCGAGAAGCTGGTCTACTACCCCACGGTGACCCGCGAGGAGTTCCATACCATGGGCCGGCTCACCGACCATATCCGTAGCGGCAAGCTCGCCGAGGATACCGGCCTGCCGCCGCTCGACCCCAAGCAGGACCGGGCGATGATCTGCGGCAGTCCGGCGATGCTCGACGAGACCAGCGCGCTGCTCGACGACCTGGGGTTCAAGATCTCGCCGCGCATGGGCGAGCCCGGCGACTACGTGATCGAGCGGGCGTTCGTCGAAAAGTAACCCTAGCCACGAGTCGCGAGCTACGGACTTCGCGCAAAACCGCACGCCGGTTTCTAGCGCCGAACGGAAAGATGCCAGCGACGATATCGTCGCTGGCATCTTCTCGCTCAAGGGTGACAGCCTGATTTTCGCGGCTCGCGGCTCGCGGCTCGCGGCTCGCGGCTTTAGACCGCATCCTTGCCGGTTTCGCCGGTACGAATGCGGATGACCTGTTCGAGCGGCGAGACGAAGATCTTGCCGTCGCCGATCTTGCCGGTATTGGAAACCTGGGTGATGGCTTCGATGACCTGCTCGGCCATGGCGTCGTCGACGGCGACTTCCAGCTTGACCTTGGGCAGGAAGTCGACCACGTATTCCGCACCGCGATACAGCTCGGTGTGACCCTTCTGGCGACCAAAGCCCTTGACCTCGGTCACGGTGATGCCCTGAACGCCGATTTCGGACAGCGATTCACGGACATCGTCCAGCTTGAATGGCTTGATGATGGCGGTCACCAGTTTCATGCTCATACTCCTCGCAGCTAGGGTGCGGGTATCGTCGCGCGCCTGACGGCATCGCGGCCCCGGTTTGCGTCGGTTGCTTTGCTCTCAAGCATACACCGCTCGCTATAGGAATAAAAAAAGACCCCCCGAAGGGGGCCAGGGGAGCACGCCAGCTCACTCGTTGCGCCAGGGCCGCTTGCTGAGCCCGGACACGCTCACTTGTTGCCGCCGCCGGCGGTAAACTCGGGGTAGGCCTCGAGGCCGCATTCGGCCAGGTCGACGCCTTCGTATTCTTCCTCTTCGGTAACCCGCACGCCCATGATCGCCTTGATGATCAGCCATACGACCAGGCTGGCGATGAAGACCCAGGCGAAGATGCCGATCGCGCCGATCAACTGCGCGCCGAAGGAGGCGTCGCCGTTGTTGAAGGGCACGACCATCACGCCCCAGATGCCGGCCACGCCGTGCGCCGAGATGGCGCCCACCGGGTCGTCGATGCGGATCTTGTCGAGCATGACGATCGCGGCCACGACCAGCAGGCCGCCGATGGCCCCGATCAGGGTCGCGCCCAGGCCGGTCGGTGACAGCGGGTCGGCGGTGATGGCGACCAGGCCGGCGATCGCGCCGTTGAGCGCCATGGTCAGGTCGGCCTTGCGGAACCAGATCTTGGCCAGGATCAGCGCGGCGATGACGCCACCGGCGGCGGCGGCATTGGTGTTGAGCAGCACCTGGGCCACGTTGTTGGCGGAAGCGACGTCGGAGACCTTCAGTTCGGAGCCGCCGTTGAAGCCGAACCAGCCCATCCACAGGATGAAGGTACCCAGCGCGGCCAGCGGCATGTTGGCGCCGGGGATGGCGTAGATGGCGCCGTTCTTGCCGTACTTGCCCTTGCGCGGGCCGAGCACCAGCACGCCGGCCAGTGCGGCGGCAGCGCCGGCCAGGTGGACGATGCCGGAGCCGGCGTAGTCGGAATAGCCCAGCTCGGAGAGCCAGCCGCCGCCCCAGGTCCAGTAGCCCTCGATGGGGTAGATGAACGCGGTCATCACCACGGCGAAGGCCAGGAATGCCCACAGCTTCATGCGCTCGGCGACGGCGCCCGAAACGATGGACATGGCGGTCGCCACGAACACCACCTGGAAGAAGAAGTCGGCACGCGCCGAGTAGTAGGGCGCGTCGTCGCCACCACTGAGGACCGCATCGACGCCGTTCTCGCTGCCGATCAGGAAGCCGAGGCTGGGCAGGAAGCCGCCGGCGCTGCTCGAATACATGATGTAGTAGCCGATCGCCAGATACATGGTGCAGGCGATGGCGAACAGGACGACGTTCTTGGTCAGAATTTCTGCGGTGTTCTTCGAGCGTACCAAACCCGCTTCCAGCATCGCGAAGCCCGCGGCCATCCACATGACCAGCACGCCGCAGATGAGGAAGTAGAATGTGTCGAGCGCGTAATTGAGCTCTGTCATCGTTATAGTCTCCTAAGTCCGCGCCTCAAACGGCGTCGGCCCCGCGTTCGCCGGTGCGAATACGAATGACGTCTTCAAGCGGCGTGACGAACAGCTTGCCATCGCCGATCTTGCCGCTGTTGGCGGCCTGGCTGACGGCTTCGAGCACGCCTTCCACGCGGCTGTCGTCGACCGCGATCTCGATTTTCACCTTGGGCAGGAAATCGACCACGTACTCGGCACCCCGGTAGAGTTCGGTATGGCCCTTCTGGCGACCGAAACCCTTGACCTCGGTCACGGTGATGCCCTGGACACCGTTGTCGGCCAGTGCCTCCCGGACGTCGTCGAGTTTGAATGGCTTGATAATGGCGGTGATGAGTTTCATCCCTTGTCTCCCGTTGTCGGCTTGCGCCTGAAACCCATTAAGCGCGAGTCATGCCAGTCCGTGTTTTTGTCATTTATTTCAAGGTCATGGATTGTATTTCGGGGAGGGCTGAATGGCCTTGGGCAGCCATGCTGCGGCGCGGATCGCTATTTTGGTGCACCGATGCAGCGGCGATGCGCCATAACGGGGCATGCGTTGTCGAATCGCCTTGCGTATGCTGGAGAGAATCTCAACAAGGAGTGGGTCGATGATCAGTAACGAACGGATCAGCCGTCTCGCCCAGCAGCTGGGTGAGCGCCTTCAGGATGCTTCTCACGCGCCCGAAGAGATCCAGCGCAACGTGCACAACGTGATGCGTGGAGCCTTCGATCGCATGGAGTTGGTGACTCGCGAGGATTTCGACATCCTGATGGATGTCCTCCAGCGCACCCGCGCCCGGGTCGAGTCGCTGGAAAAGCAGGTCGCCGCGCTCGAGGCCAGTCTCGACGACAATGCCGGCGCGCCGGGCTCGCCGGCGATGGTCGCGGCCGACACGGCAGCGCCGCCGGAGGACACGGCGCCCGCCGAAGATACCGACGCCTCGTCGTCCAAGCGGACATAGCGCTGGCCCCCCTTGCGTTGATCTCGAGACTTGCAGTCCCCGTGGCGATCTGTATCACTAGTCCTGTATCGATAAACAGTCATGAACAGAAAACGGGGCGCGGGGCCGCTAAGTTTCCGTATGTAAAGGGGCTATGGCGTGCGGCTTCGCTTGAGCAACCGCCGGGCAAGGAGCCGCCATGGCATTAGCCATCATCACCACGCGTGCGGGACTGGGGCTGGATGCGCCCGAAGTGCTGGTCGAGGTCCACCTGTCCAATGGCCTGCCGGGCATGACGCTGGTCGGTCTGCCGGAAACCGCGGTCCGCGAGAGTCGCGAGCGGGTGCGCAGTGCGCTGCTCAATGCCGGTTTCGAATTTCCCACCACACGACGCATCACCATCAACCTGGCGCCGGCCGATCTGCCCAAGGAGGGCGGGCGTTTCGATCTGCCCATTGCATTGGGCATCCTGGTGGCCTCCGAGCAGATTCCGGCCGCCGCCCTCGAGGGGGTGGAATGTCTCGGCGAGTTGGCCCTCGACGGCCGGCTGCGCCCGGTCACCGGAGTACTGCCGGCGGCGCTGGCGGTCAAGGCGCAGGGGCGCGGCCTGCTGGTCGCGGCGGGCAACGCTGACGAGGCCGCGCTGGCCGGCGACCTGCAGGTGCTGCCCGCCGAGCATCTGTCCCAGGTCGTCGCCCATCTGCTGGGCCAGGCCCGACTTGCACCGCACCGGGTGACGACGCCCGCGCTGCCCGAGCAACCGCTGGCCGACCTGGCCGACGTGCGTGGCCAGTATCAGGCGCGCCGGGCGCTGGAGGTTGCGGCGGCGGGTGGTCACAACCTGCTTTTTTCAGGCCCGCCGGGAACCGGCAAGACCATGCTCGCCAGCCGCCTGCCGGGCATCCTGCCGCCGCTGTCGAGCGACGAGGCGCTCGAGGTCGCGGCGATCCGCTCGGTGTGCGGGCTCGACCTGCTCGATCGCTGGGGCGAGCGCCCGTTTCGCTCGCCGCACCACACCGCCAGCGGCGTGGCGCTGGTCGGCGGCGGTTCGCGGCCGCGTCCCGGGGAGATCTCGCTGGCTCATCAGGGAGTCTTGTTCCTCGACGAGCTGCCGCAATTCGATCGCAGCGTGCTCGAGGTGATGCGCGAGCCGCTGGAGTCGGGGCAGATCCATATCGCCCGGGCCAGCCAGCAGCGCAGCTTTCCGGCCAGTTTCCAGTTGGTCGCGGCGATGAACCCGTGTCCCTGCGGGCACTTGGGCGACCCGCGCCAGACCTGCGTGTGCACCCCGGCTCAGGTGCAGCGCTATCAAGGGCGGCTTTCCGGGCCGTTGCTCGACCGCATCGACCTGCAGGTCGAGGTGCCGGCGATCCCGCCCGACCAGCTCACGGCCGACACCCGGGGCGAGAGCTCCGCGCGCGTCCGCGAGCGGGTGCTGGCGGCCCGTGAGCGGCAACGCGCACGCGGCTTCCTCAATGCCCGCCTGCCGGGGCCCGAGCTCGAGACGGCTTGTGCGCTGAGCGACGCCGAGCGCACCTGGCTGGCCGACGTGCTGACCCGACTCAAGCTCTCGGCGCGGGCCTATCATCGTGTGCTGCGGGTGGCGTTGACGCTGGCCGATCTTGCCGGCGAGCCGCATCTGGGGCGCAGTCAGCTGCTCGAAGCGATCGGCTACCGTCAGCTCGATCGCCTGCGCAGCGGCCAGGACCGGCCCGCCACCGCGAGCAGTTCATATCCGTCGCAAGGCGGCTGACAAGATCTACAAGGGCCAGGACGGCCCTTTTTAGATGTCCGGTGTCTTCGCCGTCGTGAAACGACAGCCACGCCAATGCCAAGGAGGCTCGATGGGCAAGGAACGCGATACCCGATCAGCGACGAACACGACGCCGACTGACTGCGGCGGGCGGTCGGCGCGATGATCGAGCTGCTGCAATCGTTACCGCTGGTAGCCAGTTGGGGGTTGTTCGCTGGCTGCGCGCTGGTCATCGGCGTGCTGGGCACACGGCTGACCCGGGTCGTCGACGATCTGGCCGATCGCACCGGTCTCGGCGAGGCGATCGCCGGCGCCGTATTGCTGGGCATGGCGACTTCGCTATCGGGGATCGTGCTGTCGGTCTCCGCGGCACTGGCCGATCGACCCGAGCTGGCGATGAGCAACGCCCTGGGCGGCATCGCCGTACAGACCCTGTTCCTGACCATCGCCGATGTGGTGCACCGGCGCGCCAATCTCGAGCATGCCGCCGCTTCGCTCGGCAACCTGATGCAGGGCGGGCTACTGCTGTGCCTGCTGGCACTGCTGCTGGTGGGGCGCTTCTCGCCGGAGTGGACGCTGTGGCAGGTGCATCCGATCACGCCGCTGTTGTTCTGTGGCTACCTGTTCGGCCTGCACCTGGTGCGCCGTGCCGAGAGCAATCCCATGTGGAGCCCGTCGCGCACCTACGAGACGCGGCTCGACGAGCCCGACTCGCAGGCCCTGCAACGCTCGCTGGGTTCGCTGTGGCTGGCCTTCGTGCTTATGGCGGCAGTCCTCGGCGTGACCGGCTGGCTGCTCGAGCGCAGCGCCACGGTGATTGCCGAGGAGACCGGGCTCAGCCAGGTCGCGGTGGGGGTGTTGCTGACCTCGATCGCCACCTCGCTGCCCGAACTGGTGACCTCGATCGCCGCCGTGCGGCGCGGTGCGCTGACCCTGGCGGTGGCCGGAATCATCGGCGGCAATGCCTTCGACACCCTGTTCGCGGCGGTCTCGGATATCGCCTACCGGGGCGGCTCGATCTACCACGCGGTGCCCGACGAGGTATCGCTGTGGGTCGCCCTGGCGCTGCTGATGACCGGCATCCTGATCACCGGACTGCTCCGCCGCCAGGAGCGGGGCCCCGGAGGCATCGGCTTCGAGAGCGTGGCGATCATCGGCTGTTACACCGCGGGCGTGGTCATGGTGGTCTTCGGCGGCGGCGGCGGTCGGACCGGCTAGGCCTCGGCGCTGCGCCGCTCAGCGCGGTGACGGTACGCCGTCGCGAATGCGCGCGGAGAAGTCGTCACTGCGCTCGGTTGCCCGGGCGCGCTCGTTGATCAAGCCGCGGGCCTTGAGGTCGGCGAACGACAGGCGGTCGGCCAGCGCGCCGACATCGTAGACGTACTGCGGCAGGTAGCCCGACAGCAGCAACCGATAGTCGAGCGGCAGCCCCGCCACGATTCGCGTCATCATGTCGTAGACCAAGGTGGTGCAGTTGCTGGTCAGGGTGTTGTAGAAGCGCGGCGATTCGCGCAGCGATTGCGCTTCGTCGAGATAGGCGAGCAGTAGTGCGCGGCGCACCTCGGGCGGCATGGCGACCCGGTAGAGATAGACCTGTTCGCCGCGTACGTTGCTGCGCAGGCGCACGATGTCGCGCTCGTCGGCGGCGATCACCGCGACCTCGTAGGACTTGAAGAACCCGCCCAGGGTCGAGAAGGCCTCGCCACGCTCCTTGCGGATCTCCACCGAGAAGCTCAGCTGGCGGCCATCGGCAAAGCCGAAGCTGACCAGCGTGTGGGCGATCGCCGGACCCATCCAATAGGACGCCAGCAGATCCACCGAGCTCAACTGGCCGAGGTCGTAGCTGCGGGTTTCCCAGCGCTCGGTATAGCGCTCGGGGGTCTGCCAGTCGAAGTTGCGCACGTTATGCAGCGTGAGTCTGTCGCCGTGGCGCTCGCCGGAAACCAGCCTGGCCACCTCGGGCGCCCAGTTGCGCTCGCCCGATGGCCGGATCGACAGCCACCACAGCCCCAACACCACGAACAGCAGCAGGTAGCCGGCCAGTGCCCGCCAGCGCAGGGGCGGGGGATAGAACAGCGCCACGCAGCAGCCCAGGGCGAGCAGGCCCCACAGTGCGCCGGCGGTGATTCGCAACCCCTCGGAGCCCGGCAGGCGGAACCACAGGGCCAGACACGCCCAGCCCGCCGACAGCGCGACGACCAGCGCCAGCAGCAAGCGTCCGGCAAGCGACAGCAGGCAGGCTAGCGACATCCGCTCAGCCGTCGAGCCCGGCGATCAGCGCGTCGAGTCGTCCCGGCGCGAGGGCATCGGCGAGCGTGCTGATGCGCAGCACGTGCCCGAGCGCGGGATGAGCGGGACGATGGACGAGCGTGCCGGCATCGAGCAGTTGGCGATGGATTCTGGCGGCCCGGTCGGCATCGGCGAGGCGCACGGCGATGAAATTGGTGTCGCTGGGCGGCACGTCGCCGCCCAGGCCGCGCAACCGCTCGGCGAGGCGCTCGCGGCAGGCGACGACCGCACCCACGTGGTCGCGGGTCTCGTCGGGATGGTCGAGCACGGTCTCGGCGGCGGCCAGCGCCAGCGACGAGACGGCATAGTGGATGCGTACCTTGGTCAGCATGGTCAGGGCCTCGGGCTCGGCGATCGCGTAGCCGATGCGCAGCCCCGCCAGCCCATGGGCCTTGGAGAACGTGCGCAGGCGGATCACCCCGGGCCACACCGCACCCGCCGCGGGCGCCTCGGCGTCGCGGCGAAAGTCGTGATAGGCCTCGTCGAGCAGCAGCGTACAGGCCTCGGGCAGGGCCTCGCGCAGGGCGAGCACCGCGTCGTCGTCGTGCAGGTGGCCGCCGGGGTTGTCGGGGTTGGCCAGATACACGAGGCGCGCATTCTCGCGATGCGCCCGCTCGGCAAGCGCCTGCAGGTCGGGGGCGAGCAGCCCCGGGGCATCCCGGTAGGCGACTTCGCTCATCCTACAGCCCTGACCCGCGGCGAAGTAGCCGAAGGTCGGGTAGGTGCCGGCGCTGGCGATCACCGGACTGTCCGGCTCGCAGGTGGCGCGCAAGGCCAATGCGATCAGGCTGTCGGCGCCGGCGTCGACCAGCAGCGACTCGAGCGGGGTGCCCAGCGCATCGCTCAGGCGTTGGCGGACGCCGAACGCCTCGGCGTCGCCGTAGGCGCGTGCCAGTTCGGCGAATTCGGCGCCAAAGCGCGCCGTCAATGCCCGATGCGGCATGTCGAGCCCTTCATTGGAACCCAGGCGATGGGGGATGCGGCGTCCCAGGCGGCGCTCGAGGGCCTTGAGGCCCGGGAAGGGGTTGGTCGGTCCCTGGCGATCAAGATGGCGGGCATAACGCGACATGACGGTTCCTTTTTGGCGGACGCACGGGCGAGCGTGATGGAGCGAGGACAAGCGCTCTCGCTGGGCCCATTGTGACGCTCGGCCCCGGGTCTGGCAAAAGCGCCGTGGGTGCGCTTCGGATGCATTTCGAGCACGATTTGGGCGCGTTTGGCGCGGTTTCGGGCGCTTCCTATAGCGCCGAGGCGTCGAGTGCGCCGGTGAGCGTCTGCTGCCAGCGGGGCTCGGCATTGCCGGGCCGGCGCAACGCGAGTTCCAGCCGGTAGGGCAGCAGCCGGCGATCGGAGAGCGTCAGCGCCGGTCCTTCGGCGATCAAGCGGCTTTCCAGCAACCATTGGTTGTCCGGCGCTTCGCGAGTGGCCCTGTCCGGCGTCCAGTCGAGCACCTGGGGGCCCGAATTGACGGCCAGCAGGGCGCGGGTCAGGGTCTCGCCGAACTGCGCGGGTTCGATCGACAGTGCGGCATCGATTTCGGCGGGCGCCAGCAGCAGAACGCGCTCGCCATCCGGCACCTGCCACACGGGGGCGGCGAGGGCCGTCTCGGCGGCTCGCTCGCCCAGTCCATAGAGCGCCTGACGGACGGTCTTGGGCGGGCCGGGGTTGCTCGCGCAGCCGCTCAGGGTCAGCGCGATCAGCAGCGCGATCAGCCATCCTGCGGTATGAATCGTCGATGCGTATCGGGGCATGTTCAGGGCGTCGTGGTGGGGTGATCGGCAGGGGCCGGGGCGCTGTGGAAGCCGGCGAGAAAAGCGTCGAGCTCGTCGAACAGCGGCTCGCGGATGAAGGCCGACTCGTTGACCAGATGATGACGTGCCTCGGGATGGCGGACCACTCGCGCCCGCGGAAACTTACCGGTTAGCACCTCGAGATTCCACGCCCAGTCGACGGTCAGGTCCTGCTCGCCCTGCAGAATCAGCACCGGCAGATCGCTGGCCGGCAGCGCCAGCATGTGGCTCATCCAACGGCGCATCGCCGTGACCCAGGTCAGCGTCAGGCGGTCGGGCTGCAGTGGGTCGCTTTCACGCAGGAAGGCGGCGAAGTCGGCATCGTTGGAATTGGCCTGGTAGGTGCGCGGGATCGAGCGGATGAACGGGCTGGCCAGGCGATGCAGCCAGCTCGACTGCGGCCAGCCCCACGGTCTCACCAGCGGTGCGAGCAGCGCGAGGCCTTGCCAGGGCGAGGCCGTACCGCGACCCAGCGCATCGGTGGCGAGGATCGCCGCGCCGGTACTCTGGCCGATGCCCACCCACGGATGAGGCGCCAGGCCTTCGTCGGTGAGTTGACGCTGCAGGGCCTGCAGGCAGGCGCCATAGTCCTCGAAGTCGTCGATGGTCGCGCGCGCGCCGCTGGACAGGCCGTGGCCCGGCAGGTCCCACAGCACCACGCGCCAGCCCTGGTCGAGCAGGCGCTCGAGCAGGTGCCGGTAGAGCCCCAGGTGGTCGAAGTAACCGTGCACGACGAATGCCGTGCCGCGCGGTTGCTCGGGCGTCCAGATCTGTGCCCACAGCCGGTAGCGCTCGGTGTCGACGAAGCCGGCGTAGAGGCCGACCCGACGACTGAGCAGCGGCGCCAGCCGATAGTGCTCCAGGTAGTCGCTCAGCGCGCGAGGCGGCGATGCACTTACCCGGGCCAGCGGTCCGAGGGCCTGTAGGGGTTCGAATTGGCTCATTGGGCTCCTTTGTTTTATACGCCTCCATGCTAGCGTCGATTGTGAACCAGTGCAGGCCATGTGTCGCTAACCGATGACGCTCCTCGAGCGCTTGCCCCTCCCGGGGTTTTCTGGGCTATTATGTGGAATGGATTTCCATATTTTCTTTCATGAGCGCTTCTCGCACCGCGCTGACGCTCATGCAGTGCAGCAGGAGGTAGCTTGCCATGACTCAACGCGTCACACGCCACCGTCTCCAGGTGGCCGCCGAACTCGATCGCTTCCTCGACGAGGCTGCGCTTCCCGGTAGCGGGGTCGATCCCGAGGCCTTCTGGGCCGGGCTCGATGCACTGGTTCACGATCTGACACCCAAAAACCGCGAACTACTCGCCGAACGCGAGCGCCTGCAGGGCGAACTGGATGCGTGGCACAAGGCCCATCCCGGGCCGGTGCGCGATCTGGGCGCCTACCGGGACTTCCTGAAGCGGATCGGCTATCTGGTCGACCCGCCGGCGAACGTCGCGGCTACCACCCGCAATGTTGACGATGCCATCGCCGTGCAGGCCGGCCCGCAGTTGGTGGTGCCGATGAGCAACGCCCGCTACGCCCTCAACGCCGCCAACGCGCGCTGGGGCAGCCTCTACGATGCGCTCTACGGCAGCGACGCGATCGGCGAGGAAGGCGGCGCCGAGAAGGGCAGCGGCTATAACCCCAAGCGCGGCGAGAAGGTCATCGGCTACGCCCGCAACGTGCTCGACCAGGCCGCGCCGCTGGCCGAGGGCTCGCATCGCGATGCACAGCGCTACACCATCAGCGGCCGTCATCTCACGGTGACGCTCAAGGGCGGGCGGGATGTCGGCCTCAAGCGCCCCGACCAGTTCCTCGGCTTCCAGGGCGAAGCCGCCGCGCCGACGGCGATATTGCTCGCCAACCACGGCCTGCACCTAGAGATCCAGTTCGACGCCGAGCACGCCATCGGCAAGACCGACCCGGCACATGTCAAGGACGTGGTACTCGAGGCGGCGGTGACCACCATCATGGACTGCGAGGATTCGGTGGCGGCGGTCGATGCCAAGGACAAGGTCGGCGTCTACGCCAACTGGCTGGGGTTGATGCGCGGCGATCTTACCGAGACCATCGACAAGAATGGCAAGTCCTTCACCCGCCGACTCAACCCGGACCGCGAGTACCGTGCGGCCGACGGCAGCGAGCTGAGCCTGCCCGGACGCTCGCTGCTGTTCGTGCGCAACGTCGGCCATCTGATGACCACTCCGGCGATACTCGACGGCGACGGCAACGAGATCCCCGAAGGCATTCTCGACGGCCTGGTGACCAGCCTGATCGCGCTGCATGATCTCAAGCGCGAGGGTGGTAACAGCCGCACCGGCTCGGTCTACATCGTCAAGCCCAAGATGCATGGCCCGCAGGAAGTGGCGTTCGCCAACGAGCTGTTCTCGCGTGTCGAGGACGTGCTGGGGATGGCCCGCGACACGCTGAAGATCGGCATCATGGACGAGGAGCGGCGTACCACCGTCAACCTCAAGGCCTGCATCGATGCGGCGCGCTCGCGGGTGGCGTTCATCAATACCGGCTTCCTCGATCGCACCGGCGACGAGATGCACACCGCCATGGAAGCCGGGCCGATGCTGCGCAAGGGCGACATGAAGGGCGCCAAGTGGATCGCCGCCTACGAGAAGAACAACGTTCAGGTCGGGCTGGCCTGCGGTCTGCGCGGACGCGCCCAGATCGGCAAGGGCATGTGGGCGATGCCCGACAAGATGGCGGCGATGCTCGAGCAGAAGGTCGGCCATCCCAAGGCCGGTGCCAATACCGCCTGGGTGCCCTCGCCGACCGCCGCGGTGCTGCATGCGCTGCATTATCATCAGATCGATGTCGCCGCCATCCAGCAGGAACTCGAAAGCCAGGGCGAAGCTGACCTGCTCGACGATCTGCTGACGGTGCCGGTGGTCGAATCGGCCGACTGGGCAAGCGATGAGATCCAGCAGGAGCTCGACAACAACTGCCAGGGCATTCTCGGCTACGTGGTGCGCTGGGTCGAACACGGTGTGGGCTGCTCGAAGGTACCCGACATCCACGACGTCGGCCTGATGGAGGACCGCGCCACGCTGCGTATCTCCAGCCAGCACATCGCCAATTGGCTGTATCACGGCGTGGTCAGCGAGGCCCAGGTGCGCGAGACCCTGGAGCGCATGGCCAAGGTGGTCGACGATCAGAACGCCGGCGACCCGGAGTACACGCCGATGACTGCGCACCTGGCCGACTCCAGCGCCTTCCAGGCCGCCTCCGACCTGATCTTCAAGGGGCGCGAGCAGCCGGCCGGTTACACCGAGCCGCTGCTGCACCACTGGCGCGCGGTGCACAAGGCGAAACACTGAAGCTACGGGCTACGGGCTACGGGCTACGGGCTACGGGCTACGGGCTATCCTGGCGCTCGCGGCTCGCGGCTCGCGGCTCGCGGCTCGCGGTCTGTGCGTCGCGGGGCGCTTGCGCTATCTTGGGCGCAACCGCCGAGCGCCATCGAGCCCGCCAGGAGAGAGCCATGACCGTAATGACCGCCGCCGCCATCGAGGAGTTTCTCGACGAGGTGTTTCCTCATCGTCAGGGCACCATCGAAGGTGTCGACGAAATGCGCGCCACCATGAGCCTGGCGATCGAGGACGAGCATCTGCGCCCCGGCGCCTGCGTTTCCGGGCCGAGCATGATGTCATTGGCAGACGTCTGCTTGTACGTGGCGATTCTCGCCCAGATCGGCCCCGAGTCGATGGCGGTGACCAGCGATCTGAACTGCCACTTCCTGCGCCGTGCCCGCGGCGATCGCGACCTGATCGCCAATGCCCGGGTGGTCAAGCTGGGCCAGCGCCTGGCGGTGGGCGAGGTCGAGCTGTTCTCGGCCGGCGATGACCGGCCGGTGGCGCTGGTCACGGCGACCTACGTGCTGCCCGATCGGGACGACGACTGAATCATGTCGCGGGGCGCGCCCGCGCCGCGCAGACGGCCAGCGCCAGCCAGCCGCCCATCAGCAGTAACCCGCCGAATGGCGTGACCGGCCCCAGCCAGCGGGCGCCGGTCAGCACCAGCAGATACAGCGAACCCGAGAACAGCAGGGTTCCCGTGGCCCACAGCGCCAGCACCAGACGCTGGCCGCGCAGCGGCTGGGTGGTTCGCCAGATCAATATCCCGAGCATCGCCAGGGTGTGCCAGGCCTGGTAGCGCACGGCGGTCTCGAAGACCTCGAGCAGGCGCGGCGAGGCGTGAGCCTGCAGGCCGTGCGCGCCGAAGGCGCCGGCGGCCACGCTGAGCAAACCGCTGAGCGCGACGCCGATCCAGGCAAAGCGATGGGGCATGGTTGGGCACTCCTGACTACGCTGTTTTAGTGAGTCCTATTGGACGGTGGAGACCGTTCGGGGCGGCCCTGGGGAGGGCCGAGGCCTCACCGAGGCTTTCGTCACTCGGCGTGTCTCGCTATGATGCCGCCCCGTCGGCCTGCCTGGCGAGCCATTTGCCCGGCGACTCGACCGCGAAGAGACAACAACAGCCAAGGAGAAATGCCGCCATGGAAGCCCTAATGTCGCTCGTCGCGCCCCTGCGCGACAGTATCGAAGCGGTCATGATGCCGATCAGCGACTTCATCTGGAGCTACATCCTGGTTTATCTGCTGCTGGGGGCGGGGCTGCTGTTCACCGTGCTCACCCGGGGCATGCAGTTCCGGCTGTTCGGCCACATGGCGCGGGTCACCGTCTCGGCGCGTGGCGCCGGCGAGGGAGTCAGCGGCTTTCAGGCGTTCGCCACCTCGCTGGCGGCGCGGATCGGTACCGGCAACCTGGCCGGTGTGGCGATTGCCCTGTGGGTCGGTGGCCCGGGGGCGATCTTCTGGATGTGGATGACCGCGCTGGTGGGCTTCGCCACCTCCTTCGTCGAATCGACGCTGGCGCAGACCTACAAGCATCGCAACGAGGATGGCGTGTTCCGCGGCGGCCCGGCCTATTACATCGAGCGTTGCCTGGGCTGGCGCTGGCTGGGTGCGCTGTTCGCGATCTTCCTGCTGATCGCCTACGGCCTGGCCTTCAATGCCGCGCAGTCCAACACCATCGCCCAGGGCATGAACGGCGCCTTCGGCGTCCCCCATTGGCTGACCGGCATCGTGCTGGTTTGCGTGGTGGCGGTGGTGATCTTCGGCGGCCTCAAGGCGGTGGCGCGCACCGCGGAGATGATCGTGCCGGTGATGGCGATCGCCTATCTGCTGGTCGCGCTGTGGATCCTGTTCGCCAACATCAGTGAAGTGCCGGCGATGCTCGCGCTGATCGTCAAGAGCGCCTTCGGCTTCGGCCCGGCGGTCGGCGGCGCGGCCGGCTACGCGATCAAGGCGGCGATGGAGAACGGCATCAAGCGCGGGCTGTTCTCCAACGAGGCGGGCATGGGCTCGGCGCCCAACGCCGCGGCGCAGGCGACGGTCAAGCATCCCGCCGCCCAGGGGCTGGTGCAGTCGTTCGGGGTGTTCGTCGATACCCTGGTGATCTGCAGTTGCACGGCGGTGGCGATCCTGCTGTCGGGCGTCTACGAAACGCTGCTGAGCAACTCGCCTGGCGACTCGATCGAAGGCATCAAGCTGACCCAGGATGCGATGGCCGACCATCTGGGGATGTTCGGCGAGATATTCATCGCCATAGCGATCCTGCTATTCGCCTATACCTCGATCATCGCCAACTTCTCGTTTTCGGCGGTGAATATCGAGTATCTGTTCCGCGGCCATGCCAAGCGGGCGGTGAGCGTGCTGCGCTGGGCGGTACTGGCGATGACCATGATCGGCGCGCTGGCCAAGCTCGAGTTCGTCTGGCACTTCGCCGACCTGGCGATGGGGCTGATGGCGACCACCAACCTGTTCGCGATCCTGATCATGTCGCCGATCGCCATCCGCGTGCTCCAGGATTACGAGCGCCAGCGCCGGGAGGGCATCGCCGAACCGGTGTTCGACCCCAAGGTGCTCAAGAAGCCCGAGCAGGTCGACAGCGACGTCTGGCCGCCACGCGATGTCTGACGCCGAGGGTGTTCGCGGCAACGTTTGGCGTTAAAATGACGGCCCGTCCTTAATGACGGGCCGTTAACGCTTTCGATCACCGACGCAGAGACGCCATGCAGATTCAGCTCAATGGGCAGCGCCATACGCTCGACGGTGAACCGACCATCGACGATCTGGTCACGACGCTGGGCCTGACCGGGCGGCGCATTGCGGTCGAAGTCAACGAAACGATCGTGCCGCGCAGCCAGCACGCCGCGACCCGGCTGGCCGACGGTGACCGGGTCGAGGTGGTACACGCCATCGGCGGCGGTTGATTGCCGTACGGCGCGGCAGGCGCGATGGTCGCAGTCACTATTTCCTCGGAGTCATTATGACGGATCTTCAACTCGATCGGCCGTGGCAGGTCGCCGGACGTACGTTCCATTCGCGGCTGCTGGTCGGCACCGGCAAGTACCGTGACCTCGACGAGACCGCCGCGGCGGTCGCCGCCAGCGGTGCCGAGATTGTCACCTTCGCCGTGCGCCGTACCAATCTGGGCCAGAGCCCCGGCGAGCCCAACCTGCTCGACGCCGTGTCGCCCGAGCGCTACACGCTGCTGCCCAACACCGCCGGCTGTTATACCGCCAAGGACGCCGTGCGCACCTGCAAGCTGGCGCGCGAGCTGCTCGATGGCCACAAGCTGGTCAAGCTCGAGGTGCTGGGCGACGACAAGACGCTTTATCCCAACGTGGTCGAGACCCTCAAGGCCGCCGACGAACTGGTCCGCGACGGCTTCGAGGTGATGGTCTATACCAGCGACGACCCGATCGTCGCCAAGGAACTCGAGAATCTCGGCTGCAGCGCGGTGATGCCGCTGGGCTCGCTGATCGGCTCGGGCCACGGCCTGCTCAACCCGGCGAACCTGGCGCTGATCGTCGAGAACGCCGGCGTGCCGGTGCTGGTCGACGCCGGCATCGGCACCGCATCCGATGCGGCGCTGGCGATGGAGATGGGCTGTGCCGGGGTGCTGATGAACTCGGCGATTGCTCATGCCCGTCACCCGGTGGTGATGGCCGGCGCCATGAAGAAGGCCATCGAGGCCGGCCGCGAGGCGTTCCTCGCCGAGCGCATGCCGCGTCGTGGCCATGCCGAGGCATCCTCTCCCGCCAGTGGGCGAATCAACTCCTGAGCGCGCGGCGTTCTTGTCCCGATACAATCCCAATGCGATCAATCCAAGTGCGAGTGGCATGAGTGATAACCGTTTGAGCGTCGAAAGCGAGACCCCAGCATCCGACGGCCCGCGCCCGCAGCGTGGCATCAAGAGCTATGTGCTGCGTGCCGGGCGCATGACCGCCGCCCAGACCCGCGGTCTCGAGGAGGTCTGGCCGCGCCTTGGACTGAGCGTCGCCGATGGCCTGTTGGATCTCGATGCGCTGTTCGGGCGCCACGCACCGCGGGTGGTGGAGATCGGCTTTGGCATGGGCGCCTCGCTGATCGAACAGGCGCAGGCCCATCCGAAGACCGACTTCATCGGCATCGAGGTGCACGCCCCGGGCGTGGGCAAGCTGCTCGACGAGGCCGACAAGCGTGAGCTAGGCAATCTGCGGGTCTATCGCGACGACGCCCTGGAGGTGCTGTCGCGATGCATCCCCGAGGCCAGCCTCGACGGCCTGCAACTGTTCTTTCCCGACCCCTGGCCGAAGAAGAAGCATCACAAGCGGCGTATCGTCCAGCCGGCCTTCGTCGAGCTGGTACGCACGCGGCTCAAGCCCGGCGGCACGCTGCACATGGCGACCGACTGGCAGGCCTATGCCGAGTACATGGCCGAGGTCATGGCCGCCGCACCCGGTTATCGCAACACCGCGAACGAGGGCGATTACGTGGCGCGCCCCGAGTTCCGCCCGCTGACCAAGTTCGAGCAGCGTGGCGCGAAGCTCGGGCATGGCGTGTGGGACCTGATCTTTTCTCGCAGCGACTGAGCGGCGGTCGGGCTGGTGCGTGTTCAGCAGGCGCGCCGGTTGCCGACGAGGGGCGCTCGCGTGCCGGCTCTCATCAACGCCATGCCGACACCGACCGAGGCCAGCAGCATACCGAGTATACCCAGCGCTCCCGGCGTGTCGCCGAACATCGCCGCCGCCCAGGCCATCGTCACCGGCGGGGTCAGATAAATCAGTGTCGAGGTCAGGTTGACCCCGAAGCGGCGCAGGCAGGCGACGAAGAAGCCGTAACCGCCGAGGCTGGAGAAGAGCACCAGCCAGCCGATGGCCGTCAGGGTGGGCGAGTCCAGCGTCGGCAGCGGCACCCGGCCGTATCCCTCGATCAGCGCGGCGACCGCGAACACACCGGTCGCCGCTGCCAACTGGGCGGTCAGGGTGGCGTCCATGGCCAACGTTGTCGGGTAGCGTGCGGCGAGTACGCTGCCCAGCGTCACCGATACGACGGACAGTAGCGGCAGCCCATAGGCCCACCATGCCGCACCGCCCTGGGTGTCAAAATCTTCGGCGACGCACAGGAAGACACCCGCGCTGGCGATGGCCATGCCCAGCCAGCGCAGCCTGCCCGAGCGTTCGTTCAGCACCAGGCTGGCCAGGCTCGCCGCCAGTAGCGGCTGCAGCGCGGTGATCAAGGCGGTGACACTGGTGCCGACGCCGGCCTGGATGGCCAGCATCACGCCGAGCAGGTACCCGCCCATGGTCAGGCTACCGATCCCCGCCTCGATGAATAGACCGCGGCACGCGGCTGAGCGTGTCCCCGCTATTCGCCACCATAAGACAGCCAGCAGCGTGGCCAACGCGAAGCGCCAGGCAAATAGCGCCATCGGCGGCAGGGCGACCTCGGCTGCCAGCCGGCCGCCGATGAATCCCGAGCTCCAGCACACCACAAAGCCCAACGCGACCAGCAAAGACACTAGCGATGCCGCCATGCGCTTTCCCCTGTGTAGGCGAATTCAGGGCTTGAGCGTGGCGCAGCATCAGGCTTCAATAAATCGAATAATATTGCACATAGGGTTCAATATGAGTGAAGTCTCTGTCGCCGCACTCGATCTCGAGCTGTTGCGTACCTTTCAGGCCGCGGCGCATCTAGGCTCGTTGGCTGGCGCCGCCGAGCAGCGTCACCGTAGCGTCAGCGCGATCAGCATGCAGCTCAAGCGGCTCGAGGATGTGCTGGAGACCCGGCTGCTCGAGCGCGGCCCGCGCGGAGTCACACCGACCGCAGCGGGCGAGTCGTTACTGCGCGAATCGCGTGAATTGCTGCGCTTGCATGATGGCATGTTGGCGCGCTTCACCGGGCGCGGGCTGGGTGGCAAGGTGCGTTTCGGCTTGCCCGAGGATTATGCGCGTGAACTGCTGGGCGATGTACTACCCGATTTTATGGCGCGCCATCCTGACGTTTTGCTCGAGGCGTTCACCGCGACCAGTGGCGAGTTGGCTCGCCAGTTGAGCCACTCCAACCTGGCCCTGGCGGTGCTGCTGGACAGACCGCAGCGCCTGCCTGGTGGCGAAGCATTGTGGCAGACCTCACCGGTATGGGCCGGCCCACGCCTGGGGCAACTCACCGAGCACTTCAGCCTGCCGCTGGCGTTGCACTCTATCGATTGCCCTTATCGGGACCTGGCGGTGGAGTCGCTGGACGTCATTGGCAAGCCCTGGCATGCGGTGTTTACCAGCACCAGTATTCATGCAGTCGAGAAAGCGATCGAGGCGGGATTGGCGATCGGTGTAATCGACCGCCAGCGCCTGACACCCTCGATGCGTGAACTGGGTGAAGCGGAAGGGCTGCCTGCACTTCGGCCCTGTGAGGCACGCTTGTACCTCGCCACGCAGATCGAGCAGTCATCGCGCCCCGCCGTCGAGGCATTGGCTGCACTGCTGCGCGAGCGGCTTTTCGAGCGTGGGCCATGGCGAGCGGAGGCGCTGCGCTGAGTTGCCGCCCACAACGGCGACACCGTGAAGACAAGATTCGATAAGCAAACGACTCGTCGGGAAGGGTGTCATAAAAGGTGACGTCACAAAAAAAGCCGCCCGGGGGAGGGCGGCTGTAAGACCGTGACTAGCTTGATGAGGAGATAACCATGGCAGGAACCTGACATTCGCTGCGATGGTCTGTGGCGCTTTGGCAAACGCCACAATCAAAAGGTAATGGTTCTCATTTGTGATGTCAATCTAAAAGAGAAATATTTCCAATAAGACGCCGCGCTGAATTGATGCCTAGCCGGTCAGCGTCAGCCAGGCCGGCAGGCTGAGCATGGCGAGCAGCGTCTGGCCGGTGATCAGCGCCGCCATCAATTCGGCGTCGCCACCCAGCTGGCGCGCCAGGATGTACGCCGAGGTGGCGGTGGGCAGGGCGGCGAAGAGCAGTGCGACGTCGCGACTGATCGGATCGAGCCCGGTCAGCCAGGCCAGCGCCAAGACCAGGGCCGGCATCAGCAAAAGCTTGACCAGATTGGCGCTCCACACGCCACGGTCGAGGCGCGTCAACGCGCGCGGGCGCAGCGCCACGCCCACCGCAACCAGGCCGAGTGGCAGCGCGGCGCGGCCCAGCAGGGCGACGGCCTGTTCGCTCCACCCTGGCAGACCGATGCCCGAGAGATTGAGGGCGATGCCGGCGATACAGGCCAGGATCAGCGGGTTGCGGGTCAGTGCCGCGAAGCTCTTGGCGAGGCTCGACGGGCCCAGGGTGCCGGCGGCGATGAAGCACGCCACGCACAGCACGTTGACGACGGGCACCATCAGCGCCACCGCCACCGCGGCGACCGTCGCCCCGGCGCTGCCGTGCAGAGCGGCCGCACCGGCGACGCCGACGTAGGTATTGAAGCGCAACGCGCCCTGGAACACCGACGTGAACGCCGCCGCGTCGAGCCCCAGCGCGGGGCGGACCCACCACAGCACGGCCGCGAAGCCGACGATGGCGCCCAGCAGCACGATGGCAACGCGGCCCACCGGAACCTGGGAGACATCGGCGGTGGCCAGTGTGGACACCAGCATGGCGGGGAACAGCAGGAAGTAGATCAGGCGCTCCATCTGCGTCCAGAAATCGTCACCGGGCAGGCGTCGCCAGCCGAGCAGGGCACCCAGCAGGATCAACAGAAACAGCGGGCCCAGGGCGCCTTGAACGCTGCTCATCGAGTTCTCCTTATCCCAGGGGGCGGTCACAAAGATCGGTCGCGATGCGGATGCGACATCCTTACGCAGGCTGCCGGTGCCGGCGAGCTGCTAAGCTTATCGCGATTTTTCCGGCCAGGATGGACTTGCCAATCACGCCATGCATCGCCAAGACGCCGACAATGCACGCCCGCCGCTGCTCGATCTATTGATCGTCGTCACGTTGACGACGGTCGTCGTCGCGTTGGGCTACCTGCTGCATTACGACCTGAGCCGCGCCGGGGACGGCACGCGGGCCGCCGCTTCGGAGACGACATGCCGCGTCGCGCGGAGTGTTGTCCAGGCCGCGCCGGACGCGGGCACAAAAAACCCCGCACGCCAGGCGTGCGGGGGCGAGCGCCATTCTCATGGCTAGCATCGCTAGGCGTTCTCGAAAGCCTTAGCCGTTCTGGTCGCTCTGGCTCTTGTCGCCTTCTTTCTGGTCTGAAGCCTTCGACTCGGCTTTGGCTTCGGCCTTGGTCACGTCGAGCAGCTCGACCTTGAAGGTCAGCGCCTGGTTGGGGCCGATCGGGCCGCCGGTGCCGGCCGGGCCGTAGGCCAGGTCGGACGGCAGGTAGACCATCCAAGTATCGCCGACGCTCATCATCTTCAGCGCTTCCTGCCAACCGGGAATGACCTGGTCGACGCGGAACTCGACCGGCTCGCCGCGCTCGTAGGAACTGTCGAAGACGGTGCCATCGATCAGCTTGCCTTCATAGTTGACCTTGACGGTATCGTTGGCATCCGGCGAGGTGCCGTCACCCGACTCGAGCACCTTGTACTGCAGGCCTGAGTCGGTGACCTTGACGCCTTCCTTCTTGGCGTTCTCGGCGAGGAACTCC
The DNA here is from genome assembly GCF_033446685.1 of Halomonas sp. HP20-15. NCBI lineage: Bacteria > Pseudomonadati > Pseudomonadota > Gammaproteobacteria > Oceanospirillales > Halomonadaceae > Halomonas > Halomonas sp. HP20-15. Next base: position 354,059 of record NZ_JAWQLY010000002.1, read on the forward strand.
TCGCTCTTGGCCTTGTTCTGCTCGGCGGCCTGCTTGGCCAGCTTCTGACGCTCGGCGTTCTGCTGCTGCTGGAACTTGGTCAACGCCTCGGTCATCTCCTTCTTGCTCATCTGCAGGTCTTTGCCGGCATAGACGTCCTCGACGGCCTTGGTGAAGCTGTCGATATCCAGGTCCTTAATATCCTGGGAGAGGCTCTGGCCGAGCGTTACGCCGATGCTGTAGCTGAGCTTTTCCTGATCGCTCTGGGGGGCGGCTAGGGCCCACGGCGCGCTTGCCAGTAGTGTTAAGGCAACGGCGGTCACCCGAGTTTTCATGAAATCTCCTTGGTTTCGTGATTCGGCATGCGATGAAAGTCTTTCGGTGGGCGATGACTCACAGCACGCCCAACCGTCATTAGGACTCTAACAGGGCGTGTCGGGTTCCGCATCCATGCGCTCCCGGGCTCCGACTTGACATTGCCATGGCTTTGCTCTTTTCTGGATTGACATCGACAATAAAGGGGAACGTGATGCAAATGCGCAATATCGTGATCGGTGTTACCGCTTTGGGTATGGTGAGTGTCGCTTCATCGGCATTCGCCGAAACTTGGCGCTTCGGCCTCGAGGAGACCGAAGGCAGTGTTCAGTACAGCTACGCCGAAGAATTCAAGAAGATGATCGAGGAGAAGAGCGACGGTGATATCACCGTGAAACTTCTCCCCTACGGTTCCTGGGGCTCTAGCTACTCGGCGCTCTACGATGCCATCCAGAATGGTGCGATCCAGATCGGTTTCGGCTCTGGCTTTCTCGGCGGCACGGTACCCGAAAGCCAGTTGATGAGTCTCAACTTCGTCATGCCCAATGACCAGCTCCAAACGGCGAAGATACTCAACTCCGACGCCTTCCTGAAGAGCGATCCCTGGCAGCAGTCGTACCGCGAGCGCGACTTGGTGCCGCTGGGCGCGCTACCCGAGGGCTACCAGGTCTGGACCGCCAACAAGGAGATCCGCACTCCGCAAGACATGCAGGGGCTGCAGATTCGCGTCATGGACAACAGCCTGCTGCGCAAGACTTATCAGGCTTACGGCGCGGCACCGATCACCATCGCTTATGGTGAATTGTACAGCGCTCTGCAACAGGGCCAGGCCGAAGGCAATATCCAGCCGGTCTTCGCGCACGAGAACATGGGTTTCTACGAAGTTCAGGACTACATGATCTTCGCAGACCAGTCGCAGTTCATCGCCAATCTGATCGGTAATCTCGATTGGTATGAAGGGCTGTCCGACGAGCAGCGTCAGATGCTCGACTCCACATTGGATGAAATGGTCCAGAAGGGGCACGATATTCAGACGCAGTTCAACTCAGAGCGTCTCGACACCATCAAGGAAAAGAGTGATATCAACGTCATCAAGCTGAATGATGAAGAGCGCGCCAAGTTCCGCGAACTCGCCAAGCCGGTTCGCCAGGTCTATGTCGACATGGCCGGTGAGCGTGGCAAGCAGTCGCTCGATATCCTGCTCGAGCAGATCAAGCAGGCTCAGGGCAACCAGGGCTCCTGATCGCAAAACCAACGTGCCGGCCAGGGTGACTGGCCCGTCGACTCACTGCCCGGAAGCGAGAGCTTCCGGGCAGTTTCGTTTGTCCGTACGAAGGCGTCGCTCCAGCCCCGGGGGCGGAGCCGTGGCATAAGTTGCAGGCCTCGACAAACAGCCGCCACATGGCAGGGCGGCCGGTGTGGTGGTGGATGAGCGTGACGCACGGCGCAAAGCGAGGCGGCCCGGCACTGGGCCGGGCCGACGGGATCAATCGCCGCCCAGCGAGGGCAGCAGCAGGGATATCTGCGGGAACAGGATAAGGATCAGGGTCGCCAGCAGCAGGATGGCAATGAACGGCGGCGTGCCGCGAATCACGTCCATGTAGGGGCGGCGGAACACGGCGATGGCCGTGAAGATGTCGCAGCCGAACGGCGGCGTCGCCGAGCCGATAGCCGCCTGCAGCGTGACGATGACGCCGACATGCACCGGATCGAGCCCGGTGGACTGGACCAGCGGCTTGAAGATCGGCACCAGGATCAGGATCACCACAATGGGGTCGACGAACATGCAGCCGACGAAGAAGGCGGCGGCGATCAGCAGCAGCGCCAGGAACTGGCTGTCGCCGATACCATCGATGATGGGGCCGAGGATCTGCTCCGGCACGCCGGCCGTGCCCAGCGTCTGGGAGAAGGCGGCGCCGATGGCAACGAGGATGAAGACCACGGCGGTGATCATGCCCGTGGACAGGGCCAGGCTGCCGAGATCGCGGATCGAGACCTGGCGATAGATGACCACTTCCAGGATCAGGGCATAGGCCACGGCCACTGCCGAGGCCTCGACGGCGCTGAAGAAGCCGCCATAGATGCCCCCGACGACCAACACCGGGAAGCCGAGCGGCAGGATCACCCGCCGGATGGCGTGGAAGCGCTCGCTCCAGGTGGCCTTGGGTTCAGGCTCGATGCCCTTGAGGCGCGAATCGATATAGCAGTAGAGCGAGAACAGGCCGAGGATCAACAGCCCCGGCAGGATGCCGGCCAGGAACAGGTCGCCGATCGAGGTCTTCATCACCACGCCATAGACGATGAAGCCGATGCTGGGTGGAATCAGCAAGGCGACGTCGCTGGCATTAATGATCAGCGCCAGGGTGAAGCTGTCAGAATAGCCGCGGGCCAGCAGGCGCGGGCGCATCGGCCCGCCCATCGCTACGACCGTTGCCTGGGTGGAGCCCGAAACAGCGCCGAACAAGGCGCAGGAGGCGGCGGTGGTGATGGGCAGGCCACCACGGATGTGCCGGGTGAAGGCATCGACCACATCCAGCAGCCGATTGGCCGTATGGCCCTTGGTGAGAATATCCGCGGCGAAGATGAACATCGGTACCGCGGCCAGCACCCAGCTGCCCACACCGTTGATCATCCAGCTGACCGCTTGATCGGGGCCGAAGAAGGTCATACCGGTGAACATCATATAAAGCGTGCCCGCCGCCAAGGGAACCATCATCGGGAACCCCAGAAGGAGAAGCACGAGCATGATCACGCCTAGCCAAATGAGCATGAGATAATCCTCGTGTCTAGCATGGTATTGGTGTTGTTGAGTGGCTATGCATCGCGCTTCGACGCGTCGCTATCCGGCGAATCGTCATCGTCGTTGGGCACCTCGGAATACGTTTCCTTTTCGTTGAAAGAGCGGTAGATATCATCGCTCACGAAATTGCGCGCAGTGGTCAGTAGGTACTGGGCACCGGCCAGGGTGAAGCCGACGGGAAGCGCGAGATAGACAATCCACAGCGGAATGCCCAACGAGGCGCTGGCGCGCCCGCGCTCCTGAATGGTGATGACGTACTCGGTAGACTTGTAGGCGAAGTAGAACATCAGCACCGCCGTGCCCAGACAAATGAGGATCAGCAACGCCTTGCGCAGCCGACCGCTTAACTGATCGTAGAAGGCCGACATGCTGATATGGCGGGCGTGCCGTGCAGCATAGCCGACACCGACGAAGGTGATTACCACGATGAGCATCTCGGTGACTTCGTAGGTGCCGGCGATACCGCTGCCGAAGATGATGTTGCCGACCACGTGAGCGCTCATCAGCGCGGCCATGACCAGTACACTACCGGCCACGATAGTTCGCTCGATCACGCCAAGGCCCCGATCGAGGACGCTCAGGATGCGCAGCAGACCGGCGGGTTTTTTCTGGCGATCGCCGGAGGAGGGGGATGTTGGAGTCATGTCGCAAGCTTTCCTTGTTATGTCAGGAGTGGCGCGCCGACAGTGGCTGGCCTCTAGCCCGAAAGCCACCGACAACGTTGCCCATGGACGAAGACGAATCGCTCACTTGAAGTTACAGCCTTTGTTGCAACAGCGCTACACGCCGCCCGGCTCCCGAATCGCTTGCAGGCCGACTGCCAAAGTCATCAGCGCGCCGGCGAGCGTGTCGTCGAGATGGCCTCCCAGATGGCTTGCCAGGCGGGTCTGCAGGTCACCGTCTGACGAGCGCCAAGGACGAATGCCTTCGCCGCATCGCGTCAGGGCCTGCAACTGCTCCAGCGCCTCGCGCTCGGCCGCCAGCTCGGCGTGTTTGAGCCGTTCTCGCCAGTCGGCCAGTGGCGAGCCGGGCCGGGCATGGGGCTTGAGGGCGCGACGTCGCGCGCGTAGGGGATAGGTCCGGCGGGTCTGATGCTCGCGGACCGGCGCCAGGGCCTCGCAGACGCAGGGGGTCGTCACCAGGCCGAGGTGATCCAGCCAGCCCAGCCATAGCAGTTCGCAGACGTCGGCGTCGGCCCGATCCTGCAGGACGAGGCAGGCGCTGGCGATTGCCGGATCGCCATACGTTGCCAAGGCATAGCGCCAGAGTGCATCGGGGGCGGTCACGGCGAAGGGGGATTGGGTACAATGGTCGGTCATTAGCGACGACGGACAGTGTGTCCTGCAGCCTTCAGAGTCGACGGGAGAACGGCATGATCGCATTACGCCAGCTGGCCCTGCAACGCGGCACCCAGCCGCTGTTCGAGGACGCCGAGCTGACCCTGCACCACGGTCACAAGGCCGGCATCGTCGGTGCCAACGGCAGCGGCAAGTCGAGCCTGTTCAAGCTGCTGCTCGGCGAACTGGCCCCCGACCGCGGCGAGGTCAGCCTGTCCGGCGGCCAGCGAATCGCCCACATGGCCCAGGAGGTCGAGTCGCTGTCGCGCTCGATCCTCGACTACGTGCTCGATGGCGACCGTGAACTGCGTCGTACCCAGGCTGCGCTCGAGGCCGCCAGCGCCAACGGCGAGGCCCATCGCGAGGCCGAGCTGCACGGCCGGCTCGAGGCGCTCGACGGCTACAGTGCGCCGGCCCGGGCCGCGCGACTGCTGGTTGGCCTGGGCTTCACCCAGGACGACCTCGAGCGCCCCCTGGCATCGTTCTCGGGTGGTTGGCGGATGCGCGTCAATCTCGCCCAGACGCTGTTCATGCCATCCGACCTGCTGTTGCTCGACGAGCCCACCAACCACCTCGACCTGGATGCGCTGCTGTGGCTCGAGCAATGGCTGACGCGCTACCCCGGGACGCTGCTGCTGATCTCCCACGACCGCGACTTCCTCGACGCGGTATGCGAGCACATCGTTCACGTCGACCAGCGCCGGCTGACGCTCTACAGCGGTAACTACACCACCTTCGAGCGCACCCGCGCCGACAAGCTCGCCCAGCAGCAGGCCGAGGCGGCCAAGCAGCAGGCGCGGCGCGAGGAGATCGAGCGCTTCGTGGCGCGCTTTCGCGCCCAGGCGACCAAGGCGCGCCAGGCGCAGAGCCGGCTGAAGATGCTCGAGCGCATGCAGACCATCGCCGTGGCGCACGTCGATTCGCCGTTCCACTTCACGCTGCCGTCCGCCGACAAGACCTCGCATCCGCTGCTGGTGCTCGACGAGGCGCGGCTGGGCTACGGCGACGTCTCGGCGCTGCTCGATGACGTCAAGCTGACGCTGCTGCCCGGTCAGCGCATCGGCCTGCTGGGCCCCAATGGCGCCGGCAAGTCGACGCTGATCAAGTCGCTGACCGGCGATTTGCCGTTGCTGGCCGGCAAGCGGGTGCCCGGCGAGCACTTGAAGATCGGCTACTTCGCCCAGCACCAGCTCGACGGGCTCGACCTCACCGCCACCCCGTTCATGCACGTGCAGCGCCTGTCGCCGACCGCCAGTGACCAGGCGGTCCGCAATTTCCTGGGTGGCTTCGGCTTCAAGGGCGACGACGCCTTCGGCGAGGTGGGACGCTTTTCCGGCGGTGAAAAAGCCCGCCTGGCACTGGCGCTGGTGGCGTGGCAGAAACCCAACCTGCTGCTGCTCGACGAGCCCACCAACCACCTCGACCTGGAGATGCGGGAAGCGCTCACCGAGGCGCTCGCGGCTTTCGAGGGCACGGTGATCATCGTCTCGCACGATCGCCACCTGCTGCGCGCCACGGTCGATGAGTTCTGGCGGGTCGCCGACGGCCGGGTGACGCCGTTCGACGGCGATCTCGACGACTACCGGGCCTGGCTCAAGGCGCGCCTCGAGGGTGCGCGGCGCGAGGCGCGGGCCGAGAAGGCCGGCGCCACGACGGCCGAGGCGCCGCCGGCCGATCGCAAGGCCTCGCGGCGTGCCGCCGCCGAATTGCGCGAAAAACTGCGCCCGCTCAAGCGCGAGCGCGACAAGATCGAACGGCGCATGGGCGAGGCCCAGAGCAAGCTCGGTGAGCTCGAGGCGGCGCTGGGCGAGCCCGAGCTGTACACCGATACGGCCCGCAAGACCGAACTGACCGACCTGCTGGCTCGCCAGGGCGAGTTCAAGGCCGAGGTCGACGCGCTCGAGCAGGCGTGGCTCGAGGCCGAGGAGAAGCTGGAACGGCTGGAGGCCGAGCTGGTCGGCGAAAGCTGAGTCCGGCTCGCGCCGAGGACATCAGTCGGCATAGATCATCTTGCGCGTCATGCCGCCATCCACCGCCAAGTGCTGGCCGGTGATGAAGCCGGCCTCGGGACTCGCCAGGAAGGCCACCGTGGCGGCGATGTCCTCGGGCTCGCCGACCCGGCCGACGGGGTGCTGTTCGCGGTCGCTGGGACGATGCTCGGGCACGCTGCGGGCGCTGCTCTTCTGCCATGGGCCGGTCTCGATCCAGCCCGGGCACAGGGCGTTGACGCGCACCTCGGGGCCGAGACTGATTGCCAGGGCGTGGGTCATCGCCAGCAGGCCGCCCTTGGCCGCGGCGTAGGCCTCGCAGTGCGGCTCGGACTGCAGGGCGCGGGTCGAGGCGATATTGACGATGCTGCCATGACGGATGCGCAGACCGGCGACCGCCGCGCGGGTGCACAGGAACGCGCCGGTGAGGTGGCTGTTCTGCCAGCGCCGCCAGTCACTCAGCGACAGCGCTTCGATCGGCCCGCTCTCGGGATCGGCGATGCCGGCATTGTTGACCAGCAGGTCGAGTCCCGGCGGTTGTTCATGCGCGTTCTGCCAGTCCTGGAGTCGGCTGAAGGCGTCCTCGACGTCCGTTTCGTCACCGACATCGGCTGACAGGGCCAGCAGCGGTGAGGTGGGATGCGCGGCCTCGAGTTCGGCGAGCGCCGCCGCGTCGCGATCGAACGTGGCGACCCGCCAGCCGCGGGCCAGCAGGTATTCGACGATGCCGCGACCGATGCCCTGCGCGCCGCCGGTGATCAGAGCGAGTCGATGGTCGGTCATAAGGGGCTCCTCGGATGGACGGATACTCAGGTTTCCAGCAGAAAGGTCACCGGTCCATCGTTGACCAGCGCGACCTGCATTTCGGCGCCGAACTCGCCGCTGGCGACGCGCGGCCAGGCCCGGCGCGCCTCGTCGAGCAGGTAATCGAATAGTTGCTTGCCCTCGTCGGGCGGTGCGGCGCTGGAAAAGCTCGGCCGCAGGCCCTTGCCGGTATCGGCGGCCAGGGTGAACTGCGAGACTAGTAGCAGCCCGCCGTCGACCTGCATCAGGTCGCGGTTCATCTTGCCGGCGTCGTCGCCGAACACCCGGTAGTGCAGCAGCTTGTGCAATAGTTTGTCGGCGCGCGTCGTATCGTCGCCTTTCTGCACGCCGATCAGCGCCAGCAGGCCGTGATCGATCGCGCCGATGGTCTGCCCGTCGACCGCGACGCTGGCGCGCTCGACGCGCTGGATCAATGCTCGCATGAGAATCCTGATAGCAAAAAATTCGTTCGCAGACGAGCGTAGCATGGTCCCGGGCGCGGCTAACGCCCGGGTTCCGAACCGCTGCGGACCAGGGATGACCAGTGCGGCGAACGCGGCATGATGAAGGACGGTGTCGCCGAGCCGGTGGATTTACGGCAAGCCCTCGATCAAGCTGTCATAGGCAAAGCCATCATCACGGAAGGGTAACGATATGCTCTGGAGAACCGCTCTGGTCGCCGTAGTCGCCATCGCTGGGATCCCGTTCGCGAGCATGGCTCACGCGCAAACCTGGCGTTTCGCCCTCGAAGAGGTCGATGGCAGCGTGCAGGATGCCTACGCAAAGGAATTCAAGAAGCGCATCGAGAAGAAGGCCAACGGCGATGTCAGGGTCGAAATCTACCCCTATGGGTCGCTGGGTACGTCCTCGGAGTTGACCGAACTGCTGCAGCAGAACGCCATCCAACTGGCTTTTGCGTCACCGGGCCATCTGGCTTCGTTGATCCCCGAAACCGGGGTGTTCACCCTGCACTTCCTATTCTCGGACGATAACGCGGTCAACGAGAAGGTACTGGGCAGCTCCAAGGCCATCGGCATGCTTGAGGAGGCCTACGGCGAGCAGAATCTCGAACTGCTCGGGGTCATTCCCGAGGGCTGGATGGCCTGGACCGCCGATCGCCGGATCCAGACGCCCAAGGATATGAAGGGCCTCAAGATTCGCACCATGGCCTCGCCGATCCTGATCGAGTCCTACCGTGCCTATGGCGCCAATCCGGTGCCGATGCCCTATTCCGAGGTCTATTCGGGGCTGGAGCTCGAGCAGATCGACGGCCAGGTCAACCCGATCTTCGCCATCGAGGAGATGGGCTTTTATGATGTTCAGGATTACCTGATCCAGGCCAAGCAGGCGCAGTTCATCACCACCCTGGTGGCCGCCGAGGACTTCTACGCGAACCTGCCGGACGACCGGCGGCAGATGCTCGGCGAGGTCGCCGAGAGCATGCGCAGCTACATTTTCGACAAGCAGGCGCGGTTCAACGAAGAGCGTCTCGAAGCCATTAGGCAGGACAGCAATATCCAGATCTCCACGCTCAGCGAGGAGCAGCGTGACGCTTTTCGCGAGATGAGCATGCCGGTCCGCGACATCTTCATCGAACGGGCCGGCGAGCGCGGCAAGCGGATTCTGGACACTCTCGAAAAGGACATTCAGGCAGCCGAGCAGGCGGCAGTCGAGTGAGAGAAGCGGTAGCCGATCGCCGCGACCCATGGCCGAAGAACGAAGGCCCGGCGTATTGCCGGGCCTTCTGCATGGCGAGCGTGCGTCCGGTCGGGTCCGGTCAGTCGATGGCGGGAGGTCCGCTACCAGGCCCGGCAGATCATCAGGTCGCAGTGGGGGTCGGCGAGTAGCTGCTCGTTGAGGGAGTTGGGATGATCCCGGCCTCGGCGGTATTGATTGCTCAGCGCCAGGAGATCCGGGGGCAGGCGGCGCAGACGACTCATCAGGACCTCGCTCGGATCCCCCTGCTCGAGTACCAGTTCGAGTTCCGGCACGTCGCCCAGTTCATCGAGCAGCGAGTCGACCTCGCGCTCGAGTTGACGGCGCAGCCCTGCGAGTTCGCGATCGCGCCAGCGGGCGTAGTCGCTGTTCGAGGCGAGCTCGTGTTCGCCGGGGATGTCCCACGCATAGAGCAGGGTCAGGCGAGCCTCGGGGAAGCGGGTCAGGGCCTGGCGCAGGATCTGACGGCCGGCCAGCGAAAAGTCGATGGGAACCAGGATGTCGCGCCACTGCTGATCGGGCGAGTGGCTGACCGAGAAGACCGGGCAGGGCGCGCTGCGCATCACCCGGGCCAGGGTCGTGCCGCCAACCAGGTCGGGCTGGCCGCGCTTGCGGTGGGCGCCGAGCATGATCAGCGAGGCCTCGCGCTCATGGGCCTCGCGCACGATCTCGGCATACGGGTCGCCGGTCATGGTCTGAATCAGCACCTCCGGCTCGGGGAGTGCATAATCCTCGCGCAGGTCCTGCAGGGTGCGTTCCATATCGGCGACCACGGCGCCTTCGAGATCGCGCAGCGCCTGGTAGGGCAAGTGCGGATCGAGCACATGCAGCACATCGAGGCGCGCCCCGTTGTCCACGGCCAGGCGCACCGCCCGGGCGAAGGCCGCGCGATTCTCGGCGGAAAGATCACAGGCGAACAGCAGGGTCTGAGGCATGACGGCATCCTCCCATGGTTTCACTCGGCGGGTCGGCCGGCGATGATCTCGCAAGCGTGATTGGAAGCATGGTGCGGCCTGTCGCGGTCTGCAAGTTCCGGTCGGTTACCACCAGGCATGGAAGTGATGCACCGGTCCCTGGCCACGTCCGACGTCGAGTCGCTCGCTCGCGTGCAGCGCCTGGCTGAGCCACACCTTGGCATGCTGAACCGCGCTGACCAGCGGTTCGCCCCGGGCCAGGTGGGCGGTGATCGCCGAGGACAGTGTGCAGCCGGCGCCGTGCAGATTGTGCGTGGCGATGCGCTCGGCCTCGAGCCAGCTGCAGCCCTCGGCGGAACCCAGCAGGTCCGGGCAGCGCTCGCCGTCGAGATGGCCGCCCTTGAGCAGGACGTTCGGCGCGCCCAGGTCGAGCAGTCGCGGGAGCAATGCCTGCATGGCGTCGACATCGCGCGGTGTGTCGGTGCCGAGCAGCACCGCCGCCTCGGGCAGGTTGGGCGTGATCAGGTCGGCACAGGGCACCAGCACGTCGCGGACCGCTTCGATGCCCTCGTTGTCGACCAGGATATCGCCGCTCTTGGCGACCATCACCGGGTCCAGCACCACCCAGCGCGGCCTACGGCGCTCCAGACACGCACGCACGGTTTCGGCGACCTCGCGGCTGGCGATCATGCCGATCTTCACGGCGTCGATGACGACGTCGTCGAGCAGGGTGTCGAACTGTTCGGCGATGAACGCGGCCGGCACCGGCTGCACGCCGCTGACGCCGCGAGTGTTCTGCGCGGTCAGCGCGGTGATCACGCTGGTGGCGTAGGTGCCCAGCGCCGAGAAGGTCTTGAGATCGGCCTGGATGCCGGCGCCCCCCGAGGGATCGGAGCCGGCAATGGTCAATACATTGGCGATACGAGGAGTCGCGGACATTAGCGGATGCAGATTGAGTTGGAAAAACTATAGCCTAGTGCATTGGCCGGGGTATCGGCCATGCTGAGCCTGTTCCTGATCGCGCTGGCCAGCGCCACCGTACTGCCCGGCGGCTCGGAAGCATGGCTGGCGCGCCAGTGGTGCCTCGGCGAGCCGCCGCTGGCGCTATGGGGCGTGGCCACGCTGGGCAACACGCTAGGTAGCCTGGTCAACGTTGCCCTGGGGCGCTATGCCCGTCATTTCCAGGGACGGCGCTGGTTCCCCGTCTCGGCGCATGCCCTGGCGCGCAGCGAGCGCTGGTACTCCCGGCTGGGTGCATGGAGCCTGCTGTTGAGCTGGGCCCCGCTGGCGGGCGATGCGTTGACCGTGTTGGCCGGCGTGATGCGCCTGTCCTGGTGGCGCGCGAGCCTGCTGATCCTGATCGCCAAGGGGATGCGCTACGCCGTGTTGCTATGGTTGGCCGCACGCTGGCTGGCGCCGCTGTGCTGAATCGCTATCAGGACTCAAGCTCAAGAATGCCCCGTGGCTGCCGATAGAGTGAGCGGGTCGGATATCAATAAGTACGAATGTTTCTCAGTCATCCGGGTGCGCCGAAAGTACCGCTTGCCTCTGACAATTCTTTAATGATCTCCTATGCTTAACCCGTACGGTCAAATGCCAGGCCTCAAGAACTACAATCAATGATCGCTGAGTGATCGGGTCTGCCTGCCGTTCATGGTTTTAACGAGGGAATGCATGAACCAGAACGCTACCGCGATCATCGCGCAATACTGGGCCGTCGGCTTGTTCGTCGTTGCCGTCGTCGCTCTGTGCGCCTTCATGATCGGTGCCGCCAGCCTGCTCGGTGGGCGCAGCAAGGGGCGCAGCAAGTCCCTGCCGTTCGAGTCCGGCATCGTGGGTACGGGTAGTGCTCGCCAACGCTTTTCCGTCAAGTTTTACCTGGTCGCGATGCTCTTCGTGATCTTCGATATCGAGGCCGTGTTCCTGTTCGCTTGGGCCGTGTCGGTGCGTGAGGTGGGCTGGGCCGGCTTCTTGGGGGCCGCGGTGTTCATCTTCATCCTGCTCGCCGGGCTGGTTTACGACAGCCGTGTCGGTGCCCTCGACTGGGCCCCGAGGCGCAAGATGCGCGACCCCGGTTCCTGACCCGGACGCTCCGGTCTTGGCACAGCCAGGCCCGTTCGACACCGGCCCCGGATGCTCAATAACGACGTGGCAGCTAGCCGCTAGCTGGAGGAGATGCATGGCTTACACCCTCACGCGTGCCGAAGACGCTGTGGCAGCGGATGCGCGCTATCCGCTGGGCGAGCGCCAGCGGGTCGAGGACGACCCGATGAAGCAGCAGATCCATCGCAGCGTCTTCACCGGCAAGCTGGAAGACGTGCTCAATTCGGCCGTCAACTGGGGGCGCAAGAACTCTCTGTGGCCCTACAATTTCGGCCTGTCGTGCTGTTACGTGGAGATGACCACGGCGTTTACCGCGCCGCACGACATCGCCCGTTTCGGTTCCGAGGTGATTCGCGCTTCCCCGCGCCAGGCGGATTTCATGGTCATCGCCGGCACCTGCTTCATCAAGATGGCACCGGTCATCCAGCAGCTCTACGATCAGATGCTCGAACCCAAGTGGGTGATCTCGATGGGCTCCTGCGCCAACTCAGGGGGCATGTACGACATTTACTCGGTAGTCCAGGGTGTCGACAAGTTCCTGCCGGTGGATGTCTACGTGCCCGGCTGTCCGCCGCGCCCCGAGGCCTTCCTGCAGGGCCTGCAGCTGCTCCAGGACTCGATCCAGGAGGAGCGGCGGCCCTTGTCGTGGGTGGTCGGCGATCAGGGGGTCTACCGCGCCGAAATGCCTTCGCAGCGCGAGAAGCATCGTGATCGGCGCATCCAGGCCACCGAGTTGCGTACGCCCGACAGCATCTGAGCGCGCCTTCACCTTTCGTTGCAGGAGCTAGTTCACCTTCATGAGCGTTGCCACACCGACCATCGATTCGACGGCCGCCGACGATCCTGTCGTCGGTGCGCTCAAGCAGCGCTTCGGCGATCAAGCCATCCTCGAGCAGGCGACGCTGACCGGCATGCCGGTGTTGTGGGTGGCCCGCGAGATACTCACCGAGGCACTGAGCTTCCTGCGCGACATGCCCGAGCCGTTCGAAATGCTCTACGATCTGTCGGCGATCGATGAGCGTCTGCGCAGCAACCGGCGCGGCCTGCCGGCATCGGATTTCACGGTCTTCTATCAGCTGCTGTCGATATCGCGCAATCGCGACGTGATGCTCAAGGTGGCGCTGCATGAGGATGACTTGGCGCTTCCCACCTGTGTGTCGATCTACCCCAACGCCAACTGGTACGAGCGCGAAGTGTGGGACATGTTCGGCGTCGAGTTCCGGGGCCACCCGCATCTCACCCGGATCCTCATGCCGCCGACCTGGCAGGGCAATCCGTTGCGCAAGGATCATGGCGCGCGGGCCACCGAGTTCGACCCCTATACCCTGACCGTCGAGGGTCAGAACGTCGAGCAGGAGGCGCTGAAGTTCAAGCCCGAAGACTGGGGCATGCAGCGCGGCAACGCCGACACCGAGTTCATGTTCCTCAACTTGGGGCCCAACCACCCCTCGGCCCACGGCGCCTTCCGTATCGTCCTGCAGCTCGACGGCGAAGAGATCGTCGACTGCGTGCCGGATATCGGCTATCACCACCGCGGCGCCGAAAAGATGGGCGAGCGCCAGTCCTGGCACAGCTACATTCCCTATACCGACCGCGTCGACTATACCGGCGGGGTGATGAACAACTTCCCCTATATCCTGGCGGTGGAGAAGCTCGCCGGCATTCAGGTGACCGAGCGGGCCCAGACCATCCGCATCATGATGGCCGAGATGTTCCGCATCAGCAGCCATCTGCTGTTTCTGGGCACCTACCTGCAGGATCTGGGCGCCATGTCGCCGGTGTTCTACTCATTCACCGACCGCCAGAAGGCCTACGAAGTGATCGAGGCGATCACCGGTTTTCGCATGCATCCGGCGTGGTTTCGCATCGGTGGCGTGGCCCAGGACCTGCCCAAGGGCTGGGAGCGGCTGGTGCAGGGCTTCGTCGACTGGATGCCCAAGCGCTTGCGCGAGTACGAGCGGGCGATGATGGAGAACGCCATCGTCCGCGAGCGGACCCGGCACGTGGCCGCCTACACCACCCGCGAGGCGCTCGCCTGGGGGGTCACCGGCCCCAACCTGCGCGCCACCGGCTGCGATTTCGACCTGCGCAAGAAGCGTCCCTATTCGGGCTACGAGAACTTCGATTTCGAAGTGCCGCTGGGCGCCAACGGCGACGTCTTCGACCGCGGCCAGCTGCGCATCGAGGAGATGCGCCAGAGCCTGCGCATCATTCAGCAGTGCATCGACCACATGCCGACCGGCGACTACAAGGCCGACCATCCGCTGACCACGCCGCCCCCGCGCGAGAAGATGCTGCAGCACATCGAGACCCTGATCACCCACTTCCTGCAGGTGTCGTGGGGGCCGGTGCTCAAGCCCAACGAGTCGCAGCAGATGATCGAGGCGACCAAGGGTATCAACAGCTACTACCTGACCAGCGACGGCAATACCATGAGCTACCGCACGCGCATCCGCACGCCGAGTTTCCCGCATCTTCAGCAGATTCCGGCGGTGATGCGCGGTGGTTTCGTGCCCGACCTGATTGCCCACCTGGGCAGTATCGATTTCGTGATGGCCGACGTGGATCGCTGACATGACCGAGACCGCACGACACATCGCCAGCGATGGCGAAGGCTTCACTCTTGCCGACGAGGATCGCCGGGCGATCGAACACGAACGCGATCACTATGAGCAGCCCCAGGCGGCCTGCATCGAGGCGCTGAAGATCGTCCAGCGCCGCCACGGCTGGGTGCCCGACGCGGCGATCCCCGCCATTGCCGAGGTGCTGGGCATCGGCCCCGCCTCCGTTGAGGGCGTGGCGACCTTCTACAGCCTGATCTTCCGCCAGCCGGTGGGGCGCCACGTGATCCTGGTCTGCGACAGCAGCTCGTGCTTTCTCAACGACTACGACGAGCTGCGCGAGGCGCTGTCGGCCCGGCTCGGCATCGGCCTGGGCCAGACCACCGCGGACGGCCGCTTCACGCTGCTGCCGGTGTGCTGCCTGGGCGCCTGCGACCGCGGCCCGGCGCTGATGGTCGACGACGACACCTACGGCCCCGTCGCGCCCGAGGACGTGGCCGATCTGCTGGAGGGCTATGCATGAGCGTCAGCCGTTATCACTGCCAGCTGCGCCAAGGCGCCGCCGAGCGCCGCGCCGAAACCCATCCGCTGACCTGGCGGTTGCGCGAGGACGGCGCCATGGTCGGACTCGACGAATACCTCGACAAGGACGGCTACGCCGCCGCGCGCGAGGTGCTCAACCATCAGTCGTCCGACGACGTGGTCGCCACCATGAAGGAAGCCAACGTGCGCGGACGCGGTGGCGCCGGCTTCTCGGCGGGCATGAAGTGGAGCCTGACCATGAAGGGCGAAGGCATCCCGCGCGGTTACCTGGTGTGCAACGCCGACGAGATGGAGCCGGGCACCTTCAAGGACCGCCTGCTGCTCGAGCAGCTGCCTCACCTGCTGATCGAAGGCATGATCATCGGTGGCTACGCCAACCACTCGCGCTTCGGCTACATCTTCCTGCGCGGCGAATACGTCGAGGCCGCTCGCGCCCTGACCCGTGCGATCGAAGAGGCGCGGGCCGCCGGCTGGCTGGGCAGCGACATCGCCGGCAGCGGTTACGATTTCGACATCGCCCTGCATACCGGCGCCGGGCGCTACATCTGCGGCGAGGAGACGGCGCTGATCAGCTCGCTGGAGGGCAAGCGCGCCAACCCGCGTGCCAAGCCGCCGTTTCCGGGCCAGTCGGGCGCCTGGGGCAAGCCCACCGTGGTCAACAACGTCGAGACCTTCTGCAACGCGCCGGCGGTGATGCGCCACGGCGCAAAGTGGTACCAGGAGCTGTCCGGCGGGCTGAGCGACGACGGCGGCACCAAGCTCTACGGCGTCTCCGGCAAGGTCAATCGGCCGGGGTTGTGGGAGTTGCCGATCGGCATCAGCGGCAACGAACTGCTCGAACTTGCCGGCGGCATGCGCGATGGCCGTGCGCTCAAGACCTGGCTGCCCGGTGGCGGCAGTACCGGCTTTCTGTTGCCCGAGCACCTCGAGCTGCCGCTCGACTTCGACAGCATCGGCAAGCAGGGCAGCCGTATGGGAACGGGGCTACTGACGGTGGTCAACGAGGACCAGAGCGTGCTCTCGCTGGTGCGCAATCTCGAACAGTTCTTCGCCCGCGAGTCGTGCGGCTGGTGCACGCCGTGTCGCGATGGGCTGCCGTGGACCGTCAAGCTTCTCCAGTCGCTCGAGCGCGGCGAGGGCGAGCGCGGCGACCTGGAGATGCTCGACAAGCTGGGTAGTGACCTGGGGCCGGGCAAGACCTTCTGCGCCCATGCCCCGGGCGCTGCAATGCCGCTGCAGTCGGCGCTCAAGTACTTCCGCGACGAATTCGAGCGCGGCGTCGCGCATCCGCCGCGTTCCGCTCATGCCGACCCGATTCCGGTGGGCGAGGTATGAGCGGATCCATTCACCCCAAGGCGAGGTAACGGCATGGCGACGATTCACGTGGACGGGCAGAGCTACGACGTCGACGGGGCGGACAATCTCCTCGGTGCCTGCCTGTCGCTGGGCCTCGATGTACCCTACTTCTGCTGGCACCCGGCGATGGGTAGCGTCGGCGCCTGCCGCCAGTGTGCGGTCAAGAAGTACAAGGACGCCGACGATACCCAGGGTATGCTGGTGATGTCGTGCATGACGCCGGCGACCGACGACAGCTGGATCTCGATCGACGACGAGGAGGCGAAGGAGTTTCGCGCCAGCGTCATCGAGTGGCTGATGATCAACCACCCGCACGATTGCCCGGTGTGCGAGGAGGGCGGCCACTGCCACCTGCAGGACATGACCGTGATGACCGGTCACGACCGGCGGCGCTATCGCTTTCGCAAGCGCACCCATCGCAACCAGTATCTGGGGCCGTTCATCGCCCACGAGATGAACCGCTGCATCACCTGCTATCGCTGCGTGCGCTTCTACCGCGACTACGCCGGCGGCACCGATCTCGGTGCCTTCGGCGCCAACAGCAACATCTACTTCGGCCGTCACCAGGACGGCGTGCTCGAGAGTCCGTTCTCCGGCAACCTCACCGAGGTCTGCCCCACCGGGGTGTTCACCGACCAGACCCACTCCGACCATTACACCCGCAAATGGGACCTGCAGTTCGCGCCGAGCATCTGCCATCAGTGCGCCTCGGGCTGCAACATCAGCCCCGGCGAGCGCTATGGCGATATTCGGCGCATCGAGAATCGCTATCACGGCGAGGTCAACCGCTACTTCCTCTGCGACCGGGGTCGTTTCGGTTATGGCTACGTCAATCGCAGCGACCGCCCGCTACGCCCCGAGTGGCGCAGCGACCGCGGCGACACCTCGGTCACCCTGGAAGTCGATGCAGCGCTGGATCGCGGCGCCGACCTGCTGCGCACCGCGCGCCGGGTGATCGGTATCGGCTCGCCGCGGGCGAGTCTCGAAAGCAACCATCAACTGCGTGAGCTGGTCGGCGAAGGCAACTTCTCGACCGGTATCGCCGCGCGGGAGCAGGCCTGCCTGACGGCCATGCAGACCCTCAACCGGACCTGCGGGCTGCCCATCCCGACGCTGCGCGATGTCGAGGACCACGACGCCATCCTGGTGCTCGGCGAGGACCTGATCGCCAGCGCCGCCCGGGTCGGCCTGGCGGTGCGTCAGGCGGCCACCGCTCGGCGCACCGAACTGGCCGCCGAGCGCGGCATCCCGGCCTGGAACGACGACGCGGTCAGGACGCTCGGCCAGGACAGCTACCACCCGCTGTACATCGCCTACCCCACCGTCACCGGACTCGACGACGTCAGCGCCGCGAGCTGGGCGCTGGCGCCGGACGATATCGCCCGGCTCGGCTTCGCCGTGGCGCACGCCATCGACGCGTCGGCCCCGGCGGTGGAGGGCCTCGACGAGGCCACCCGGCGCGAAGCCGAAACCATCGCCGAGCGGTTGCTCGCGGCGGGCCGTCCGCTGGTCGTCGGCGGTGGCTCGCTGGGCTCGCTGGCGGTGATCGAGGCGGCCGGCAGCGTGGCTCGGGCGCTGGCCCGGCGCACCCGCGAGGGCGGCCTGTTGCTGATACGCGGCGAGGCCAACAGCACCGGCCTGGCGATGCTCGGCGGCGAGTCACTCGAGTGGGCGCTCGATGAACTCGACAGTGCCCGTGCCGATGCGGTGGTGGTGCTCGAGAATGACCTCTACCAGCGTGCGCCGCGCAACCGGATCGACGCCGCGCTGGAGCGTGCCGAGACGGTGATCGCGCTCGACCATCAGCGCACCGCCACCTGGCAGCATGCCCACCTGGGCCTGCCGGCGGCGGCCTTCACCGAGGCCGACGGCACCCTGGTCAGCCTGGAGGGGCGCGCCCAGCGTTTCTTCCAGGTCTTCGATCCGCGCTACATCCGCCCCGAGACGCGCATCCACGAGAGTTGGCGCTGGCTGCACGCGCTGCGCGCCGACATGCTGCGCCACGACGCCGGCGAGATCACCCTCGATGCGGTGACCCAGGCCTGCGCCGAGCGCTATCCCGAGTTGCACGGCATCCTCGGCGCCGCGCCGGGCGCCGATTACCGGGTGCGCGGGCTCAAGCTGGCGCGCGAGCCACACCGCTACAGCGGGCGTACCGCGATGCGCGCGCATCTCGATGTCAACGAGCCGCGTGCCCCGCAAGATGCCGATTCGCCATTCACCTTCTCGATGGAAGGCTATAACGGCTTCGACCGGCCACGCGAAGAGGTCGCCTTCGCCTGGGCGCCAGGCTGGAACTCGCCGCAGGCATGGAACAAGTTCACCGACGAGGTCGGCGGCCATTTGAGCGCCGGCGACCCGGGGGTGCGCCTGCTGCACCCGCAGCCGGACAATTACGACTATCACGCCGCGCTACCCGCGAACTTCACTCCCCGCGACTCGGCCTGGCAAGTAGTGGTGCTGCCGCGGCTGTTCGGTGGCGAGGAAACCTCGTCGCGCGCCGCGCCGATCGTCGAGCGTAGCGCGCCGGCGACGCTGCGGCTGTCGGCCGATGATGCCCAGCGGCTGGGCTGCAGCGACGGCGACCTGCTCAGCGTGGCCACCGAGGGTGGCCGGATCAGTCTGCCGGTACAGCTCGATGCCGCGCTGCCCGCCGGACTGATCGGCGTGCCGGCGGGTGTCGAGCCGGGGCTGGTCAGCGGCGACTGGGCCGAGTTGAGCCCGGGCGCGACGACCCATCACGATGCCGGTGCCGCGGCCCGCCGTGACGATGAGATAGGAGACCGCCCATGAGCTGGCTGTCGCCGACGGTCGTCGCCAGTCTGATCGCCATGCTCCAGGCCGTGGTGATCCTGCTCGGCGCGGTATTGCTGGGCGCGGTGATGACGGTGGTCGAACGGCGCCTGCTGGGGCTGTGGCAGGACCGCTACGGGCCCAACCGGGTCGGTCCGTTCGGCTCGCTGCAGCTGGTCGCCGACATGATCAAGATCTTCTTCAAGGAGGACTGGATTCCGCCGTTCGCCGACCGCACGCTGTTCGTGCTGGCCCCGGCGATCGCCATGGCCTCGTTGCTGCTGTCGTTCATGATCATTCCCATCACCCCGGGCTGGGGGGTGGCGGATCTCAATATAGGCCTGCTGTTCTTCCTCGCCATGGCCGGTATCAATGTCTATGCGGTGCTGTTCGGTGGCTGGTCGAGCGGCAACAAGTACGCCCTGATCGGCGCCATGCGCGCCTCGGCGCAGACGCTCTCGTACGAGGTGTTCATGGGCCTGGCGTTGATGGGCGTGGTGGCGATGACCGGCTCGTTCAACATGCGCGAGATCGTCAACGCCCAGGAGGGCCTGTGGTTCGTGATTCCGCAGTTCTTCGGCTTCTGCACCTTCCTGCTTGCCGGGGTCGCGGTGACCCACCGCCACCCGTTCGACCAGCCCGAGGCCGAGCAGGAGCTTGCCGACGGCTATCACGTCGAATACTCGAGCATGAAGTTCGGCATGTTCTTCATCGGCGAGTATGTCGGCATGGTGCTGGTCTCGGCGCTGATCGTGACGCTGTTCTTCGGTGGCTGGCACGGGCCGCTGCTGCCGCCGATCGTCTGGTTCTCGCTCAAGACCGGCGCCTTCCTGGTGTTCTTCGTGCTGCTGCGCGCCGCACTGCCGCGGCCACGCTACGACCGGGTAATGAGTTTCGGCTGGAAGTTCTGTCTGCCGCTGACTCTGATCAATCTGCTGGTGACCGGGGCGGTGATCCTGATTGCCGATCCGCTGTGATCACCGCCACTGTAACCGAGGAGATACGGCCATGTTCATGAAAGTGATCGAAGGCACCGTCTCCCAGCTGCGCACGCTGGGCATGGTCTTCATGCACAGTTTCCGCAAGCGCGAGACGCTCAACTACCCGGAGGAGTCGGTCTATCTGCCGCCGCGCTACCGGGGGCGCATCGTGCTGACCCGCGACCCCGACGGCGAGGAGCGTTGCGTGGCCTGCAACCTGTGCGCGGTGGCCTGCCCGGTGGCCTGCATCTCGCTGCAAAAGGGTGAGCAGGAGGATGGTCGCTGGTATCCCGAGTTCTTTCGCATCAATTTCTCGCGCTGCATCTTCTGCGGCATGTGCGAGGAGGCTTGCCCGACCTCGGCGATCCAGCTCACCCCGGACTTCGAGATGAGCGAGTTCCGGCGCCAGGAGCTGGTTTACGAGAAGCAGGACCTGCTGATCGACGGGCCCGGCAAGGATCACGATTACCACTTCTATAAAGTGGCGGGGCTGTCGATCGCCGGCAAGGACAAGGGCCGGGCGCAGAACGAGGAACAACCGATCGACGTCAAGTCGCTGCTGCCGTAAGTCAGCATTCACTAGCGGGACGCAACCATGGAAATCGCCTTCTACCTGAGTGGCCTGGTCGCCGTACTGGCGACGCTGGGGGTCATCACCAACACCAATCCGGTGCATGCGCTGCTCTACCTGATCGTTTCGCTGATCTCGGTGGCGCTGGTGTTCTTCGCGCTGGGCGCGCCCTTCGCCGGGGCGCTGGAGGTGATCGTCTACGCCGGGGCGATCATGGTGCTGTTCGTGTTCGTGGTGATGATGCTCAACCTGGGCGAGCAGACCACCGCCCAGGAGAAGGCCTGGCTCAAGCCGCGCATCTGGCTGGGCCCGGCGCTGCTCGCCGCGGTGCTGTTGGTGACGCTGGTCGCCACGCTGTGGTCGGGGAATGCCGAGCGCATGATCAGCGGCGAGATACTGACCGCCAAGGCGGTGGGCTCGCTGCTGTTCGGGCCCTGGCTGATGGTCGTCGAGTTGGGTGCCATGCTGCTGCTGGCGGCGCTGGTCACGGCCTCGCACGTCGGTCGCGTGGCATCGCCCGACAAGCCCGAGATTCACGCCGAAACCGGTGCCCGCAAGGAGGCGTCATGAACGGAATACCCATGGAACATGGCCTGGTGCTGGCCGCGATCCTCTTCGTGCTGGGCTTCGCCGGGCTGGTCACCCGGCGCAACATGGTGTTCGTGCTGATGAGCCTGGAGGTCATGCTCAATGCCGTGGCCTTGGCGTTCATCGTCGGCGGTACGGCCTGGGGGCAGCCCGAAGGTCAGGCGATGTTCCTGCTGGTGATCACCCTGGCCGCGGCCGAGGCGAGCGTGGGTCTGGCGCTGCTGATCCAGCTCCACCATCGCTTCAAGTCGCTTGATGTGGACGCCGCCAACCGAATGCGCGGCTAAGGGAGCTGTCGATGTCGTTGTTGCCACTGACGTTTTTACTGCCGCTGGTCGGCACCCTGATCCTGGCCCTGTCGCGGGGCACGCTCAACGCACGGGCCAGCGCGGTGGTCGGCGTGGCCAGTGTCGGGCTGGCGGCATTGGTCACCGCCTGGGTCGGCTGGGCCTTTCACACCAGCGGCGGCACCGGCGTCGACATGACGCTATGGACCTGGCTGTCGGTGGGTGACTTTCGACCGACCATCGGGCTGCGTCTCGATGGCCTTTCGCTGACCATGCTGTCGATCATTACCGGCGTCGGTTTCCTGATCCACCTGTTCGCCGCCTGGTACATGCGCGGCGAAAGCGGCGTTACCCGCTTCTACGCCTACATGAACCTGTTCGTGTTCAGCATGATCCTGCTGGTGCTCGGCGACAACGTCCTGCTGCTTTACCTGGGCTGGGAAGGCGTCGGCCTGTGCAGCTATCTGCTGATCGGCTACTACTATCAAGTCTCGGCCAACGGCTGGGCGGCCTTCAAGGCGTTCATCATCACCCGCCTGGGCGATATATTCCTGGCCATCGGGCTATTTCTGCTGTTCCGCGCGCTGGGTACGCTGAACATCGCCGAGATCCTCACGCGCGCCCCCGAGGTGTGGAGCGAGGGTTCCCTCGAGGTCCAACTGGCGGCCTTGCTGATTCTCGGCGGGGCACTGGGCAAGTCGGCCCAGTTGCCGCTGCACACCTGGCTGGCCGACGCCATGGCCGGTCCCACGCCGGTGTCGGCGCTGATCCACGCGGCAACCATGGTCACCGCCGGCGTCTACCTCATCGCTCGGCTGCACGGGATCTTCGAACTGGCGCCGGCGGTGCTCTATCTGGTCGGCGTGATCGGCGCGCTGACGCTGCTGATGGCCGGCTTCTCGGCGCTGGCCCAGACCGACATCAAGCGGGTGCTGGCCTACTCGACGATGAGCCAGATCGGCTACATGTTCCTGGCGCTGGGGGTGGGCGCCTATGACGCGGCGATCTTCCACCTGATGACCCATGCCTTCTTCAAGGCGCTGCTGTTCCTCTCCGCCGGTGCGGTGATCGTCAGCTGCCATCACGAGCAGGACATGCGCCGCCTGGGTGGATTGTGGCGCCGGTTGCCGCTGGCCTATGCCGGCTTCGTGGTCGGCGGCGCGGCGCTGGCGGCGCTGCCGCTGGTCACCGCCGGCTTCTACAGCAAGGACGAGATTCTCTGGGAAGCCTGGGCCGCCGGCGATGGCGGGCTGATGCTGGCGGGCCTGGTCGGTGCCTTCCTGACTTCGCTGTATACCCTGCGCCTGATCATCGGCACCTTCCACGGCGAGATGAAAAGCGACAATGCCCGTCATGCCGAGGCCGGTCGCGGTCTGGTGCACGGCCTGCCGCTGGTCTTACTGGCGATCCTCTCGACCTTCCTCGGCGCCGGGATCCATCCGCCGCTGGAGGGCGTGCTGCCCGTGGGCCTCGGGGCCGACGCCCACGGGGTAGGGCACACCGTACTGGGCATTTTCGCCGCGGCCGCCTCGCTGGGCGGTCTGGGACTGGCCGCCTGGCTGTTCCTCAAGCGGCGGCGCTGGCTCGCCGAGCGCGTCTCGGACGGTTGGGAGGCCCGGCTATGGCGGCTCTGGAATCACGCCTGGGGCTTCGATATCGCCTACGACCGGCTGCTGGTGCGCCCCTATCGCGGCCTGGTGCATGTCCTGCGCAACGACATCATCGATCGACTGATGCTGGTGGCGGGCTGGATGGCCTGGTTGTCGCACCGCGGCCTGAGCTACACCCAGTCCGGCAAGCTGCGGCTGTACGCCACCAGCATGGCGCTGGGGGTCACGGTGGTCCTGATCGTGCTGGTGCTGGGCGGCTGAACGGCGGGATTCGCGCAACATGGTTTACATAACGAGGGGCAGGGGGATGCCACCAATGTATCGACAAACACAGGGAACGCACCGCTTATGACGCTGCTCTGGCTGATCCTGATTCCCTTCGTCGGCGGTCTATTGTGCTGGCAGGGTGAACGCTTCGGCGATCAGGCGCCGCGCTGGATCGCGCTGGCGACAATGTTGATCGAGCTGTTGATCACGCTGGGGCTGTGGTTCCACGGCGACTACCATCTGCCGCAGATGGGCACCGCCAGCGAGGCGACTCGCTGGTCCATGGAGTGGCAGGTAGCGTGGATCCCGCGCTTTGGCATCAACGTCCACCTGGCGCTCGATGGCCTGTCGCTGGTGCTGATCGCGTTGACCGGCTTCCTGGGCATGCTGGCGGTACTCTGCTCCTGGAACGAGATCGTGCGCCGGGTCGGCTTCTTTCATCTCAACCTGCTGTGGATACTCGGCGGCGTGGTGGGTGTCTTCCTGGCGATCGACCTGTTCCTGTTCTTCTTCTTCTGGGAAATGATGCTGGTACCGATGTACTTCCTGATCGCGCTGTGGGGGCATAGCGGCTCGGAAGGGCGGACCCGCATCCGCGCGGCGACCAAGTTCTTCATCTATACCCAGGCCAGCGGCCTGTTGATGCTGGTATCGATACTCGGCCTGGTTTTCGTGCACCACGCCAATACCGGCGAGTACTCGTTCGGCTACGCGACGCTGATGGAGACGCCGCTGTCCGAGGGGGTGGCGATGCTGCTGATGCTCGGCTTCTTCATCGCCTTCGCGGTCAAGCTGCCGGTCGTGCCGCTGCACGGCTGGCTACCTGATGCTCATGCCCAGGCGCCGACCGCGGGTAGCGTCGATCTCGCCGGCATCCTGCTCAAGACCGCCGCCTACGGCATGCTGCGCTTCGCCCTGCCCTTGTTCCCCGAGGCCTCGCAGACCTTCGCCCCGGTGGCCATGACGCTGGGCCTGGTGGGGGTCTTCTACGGAGCGCTGCTGGCTTGCGGACAGCAGGACGTCAAGCGCCTGATCGCCTACACCAGTATCTCGCACATGGGGTTCGTGCTGATCGGTATCTATGCCGGTACCGAGCTCGCCCTGCAGGGTGTGGTGATGCTGATGGTCGCCCACGCCTTCTCGGCGGCCGGGCTGTTCATCCTGAGCGGCCAGATCTACGAGCGGCTGCACACCCGCGACATGCGCGAGATGGGCGGCCTATGGGGACGCATGGGGAGCCTGCCGGGGTTCTCGCTGTGCTTCGTCGCCGCCTCGCTGGGCATGCCCGGCACCGCCAATTTCCTCGGTGAGTTCATGGTCCTGTTCGGCACCTTCCCGGTCGCGCCCTGGACGGTGGTCATCGGCAGCGGCGGACTGGTGCTGGCGGCGATCTACTCGCTGCTGCTGATGCAGCGGGTTCACTTCGGCCCGTCCCAGGGCGATGGGCGGTTCGCCGATCTCGATAGTCGCGAATACCTGATGATGCTCTCGATCCTCGGCCTGGTACTGCTGTTCGGGCTCTATCCGCAACCACTGCTGGACACCACCGGCGCGGCGATGCTCGAGGTGCAGCAGCTGTTCGGCGCCGCTGCGCAGTCATCCACTCTGCTGACGGGGGCTCCATGACCTTGACCGCGACGCATCTGCTGGCGCTGACGCCGCTGATCCTGGTCTGCGCCACGGCCCTAGTGGTGATGCTGGGGATCGCCTGGCGCCGCCATCACACCGGCATCGCCGTGACCACGGCGGTGGGTCTCAACCTGGCGCTCGTCTCGCTGATCGGTGTGTGGTTCATGGCGCCGCTGGCCACGCCGATGTTGGCCGTCGATGGCCTGGCGATCTTCGCCGCGGTGCTGATCCTGATCGCAGCGCTGGCCTGTGCCACGCTGGGCCATGCCTATCTCGAACACTATCGGGGGCCGCGCGAGGAGTTCTACCTGCTGCTGCTGTGTGCCACGGCGGGCGGCATGGTGCTGGCCGCCAGCACCCATCTGGCGACGCTGTTCTTCGGTCTCGAGCTGCTGTCGATGCCGCTGTATGGCATGCTCGCCTACACCTACCATGAGCGGCGCTCGCTCGAGGCCGGGGTCAAGTATCTGGTGCTGTCCGCGGCGGCGACCGCCATCCTGCTATTCGGCATGTCGCTGCTCTATGCCGAGACCGGCCATCTCGATTTTGCCGGGCTGACCGCCGGGCTGGCGGAAAACCCCGGTGCCTGGGGCCTTGCCGGTGCCGCGCTGATGCTCATGGGGCTGGGTTTCAAGCTGTCGATCGTACCGTTTCACCTGTGGACACCGGATGTCTACGAGGGCGGGCCGGGCCCGGCAGCGACCTTCCTCGCCTCGGCCAGCAAGGTCGCGGTATTCGTGGTGCTGCTGCGGCTGGTCATGGCGGCCCCGGCCTTTCAGGATGCCTGGCTGCACGGGGTACTGGCGGTGCTGGCAATCCTCACCATGCTGGTCGGCAACCTGCTGGCGCTGACCCAGTCCAACCTCAAGCGTCTGCTGGGTTACTCGTCGATCGCCCACTTCGGTTACCTGCTCACGGCGCTGGTCATCGGCGAGGGGCTTTCGGTCGAGGCGACCGGGGTCTACCTGGTGGTCTACATGCTGACCACGCTGGGCGCGTTCGGCGTGGTGACGCTGATTTCTTCGCCCTATCGCGGCGAGGATGCGGCGGGGCTGCACCATTATCGTGGTCTGTTCTGGCGACGCCCCTACCTGACCGCGGTGCTCACCGTGACCATGCTGTCGCTGGCCGGTATCCCCTTCACCGCGGGCTTCATCGGCAAGTTCTACATCATCGCGCTGGGTGTCGAGGCCGGGCGCTGGTGGCTGGTGGGAGCGGTGATCGTGGGCAGTGCCATCGGGCTCTACTACTACCTGCGGGTGATGGTCACCCTGTACCTGGCCGAGGCGGGCATGCAGAAACGCGATGCGCCGGAGAACTGGGGCATGCGTGCCGGCGGTGTGGTCGTGCTGGGGGTGGCGCTGCTGATCATCCTGCTGGGTATCTACCCGACGCCGATGATCGAATGGGTGCGGCTCATGAGCAGCGCCATGCTGGCGACGGCGGGCTAACGCCAGCGTTCGATCCTGCGAGAGCTGCATCATGAGCAATAAAAAGCCCCGCGCCGATGCGCGGGGCTTTTGTTTTGCGTTCTTCGATGATGCTCGCTCGCCTCAGTCGGCGGTAGTGTCGCCCTCGGGGTTGCGGGCGTTGTAGAAGGCCTGCTCGGAAATCGCGTGGTAGTTTTCGACCTTGTCCTGAAAGGCGCTATAGGAGTCATAGATCTTCTTGGCCATGGGGTCGGAGGCGGCGAGCTCGCTGACCACATCCTCGGAGAGCTGCTGGGCCTTGGCGAGTACGTCGTCGGGGAAGCGCTTGAGCTGGACGTTGTGCTCGTTGACCAGCGTCTGCAGGGCGTCGTTGTTGCGGGCGGTGTACTCGTCGAGCACCGACTGATTGACGTCGGCCACGGCGGTGCGCAGGATCGCCTGCAGGTCGTCCGGCAGCGATGCCATGGCTTCTTTATTGACGATCGCCTCGAACATCACGGTCGGCTCGTGCCAGCCCGGGTAGTAGTAGTAATCGGCGGCCTGGTAGAGACCGAAGGCCAGATCGTTGTAGGGCCCGATCCATTCGGTGGCGTCGATCGCCCCGGATTGCAGCGAAGTGAAGATCTCGCCTCCCGGCATGTTGACGATTGCCACGCCCATGCGGCTCATGACTTCGCCACCCAGCCCCGGCATGCGCATCTTCAGGCCGTCGAGGTCGGCGACCGAATTGATCTCCTTGTTGTACCAGCCGCCCATCTGCACGCCGGAGGCGCCGGCGACCATGACTTCGACGCCGAACTGGTCGTACAACTCGTTCCATAGTTCCATGCCGCCGCCGTACTGCAACCAGGCGTTCATTTCCTGGGCGTTCATGCCGAACGGCACGGCGGCGAAGAACTGTGCGGCCGGCGCCTTGCCTTTCCAGTAGTAGGATGCGGAGTGGCCCATTTCGGCGGTACCCTCGGAAACCGCGTCGAAGACCTCGAAGCCCGGGACCAGCTGGCCGGCGCCGTAGACATCGATGGTCAGCCGGCCGTCGGACATCTTGTCGACCAGCTCGGCGAGGCGCTCGGGTCCCTGGCCGACTCCGGGAAAGTTCTTCGGCCACGAGGTGACCATCTTCCACTCGAAGTTCTCTTGCGCCTGGGCCGTTGCGGCCAGGGCCATCAGCCCGGCCGCGCTGGTCGCCATCGCGACCGCGGAAGCCAACGTCTTGATTTGCATGGTGCGTTCCCCTTTTTTGTGTCGTACGCGCCTGGCTAGCGCGCTGCTTGGTAGTGGGCGGGCTTATTACCCGTCCTCCTTAACACCTTGAAAAAACGTCGCTCCCGCTACTTGAACTGGGCCGGTAGCCAGGTCGCCAGTTCGGGTACGAAGGCCAGCGCTATCAGCATGCCGAGCTGGAGCACGATGAACGGGATCACTCCGCGATAGATCGCCGTGGTGGGCACCGACTCGGGGGCCACGCCGCGCAGGTAGAACAGCGCGAAGCCGAACGGCGGAGTGAGAAACGAGGTCTGCAGATTGATGGCGATCATGATCCCCAGCCAGATCGGGTCGAGCCCCAT
The DNA here is from genome assembly GCF_033446685.1 of Halomonas sp. HP20-15. Classification (NCBI taxonomy): domain Bacteria; kingdom Pseudomonadati; phylum Pseudomonadota; class Gammaproteobacteria; order Oceanospirillales; family Halomonadaceae; genus Halomonas; species Halomonas sp. HP20-15. The sequence continues at coordinate 382,198 of NZ_JAWQLY010000002.1, forward strand.
GGCCAGCAGCACCGGACCGACGATCGGCACCACCACGAAGGTGATCTCGATGAAGTCGAGGATGAAGCCGAGCAGGAAGATCACCAGCATGACGATGATCGTCGCGCCGACCACGCCGCCGGGCATGTTCGCGAACAGGTCCTTGACCAGTTCCTCGCCGCCATAGGCGCGGAACACTAGCGAAAACAGCGCGGCACCGATCAGGATCAGGAACACCATGGTGGTGACGTGGGTCGTCGAGCGCACCACGTCGCGCAGAGTGACGAAGTCCAGCTTGCGGTAGGCGAGTGCCAGCATCAGCGCGCCGAAGGCCCCCACCGCAGAAGCCTCGGTGGGTGTGGCGAAGCCGCCGAGGATCGAGCCCAGTACGGCGATGATCAGTGCCAGCGGTGGCACCAGGCCCTTGAGCAGCAAGGTGAACAGGTTGCCCTGATGATTGAGCTCGGCCATCAACTCCTGGCGGTCGGCGGGCGGTGCCGATTCCGGCTTGAGCCAGGCGACGAACGCCACATAGGCGATGTACAGCACCACCAGGATCAGCCCGGGGACCAGCGCGCCGATGAACAGGTCGCCGACCGATACGGTCTTGGGACTCCAGATGCCCATCGCCAGCTGCGCCTGCTGATAGGCCGACGAGAGCACGTCGCCGAGCAACACCAGGGCGATCGAGGGCGGAATGATCTGGCCCAGCGTACCGGTGGCGCAGATCGTGCCGGTGGCCAGCGACTGGCTGTAACCGCGCTTGAGCATGGTCGGCAGCGACAACAGGCCCATGGTCACCACGGTGGCGCCGACGATCCCGGTGGAGGCGGCCAGCAGCATGCCGACCAGCGTCACAGAGATCCCCAACCCGCCGCGCAGCGAGCCGAACAGCAGCGCCATGGCGTCGAGCAGGGTCTCGGCGACCTTGGATTTTTCCAGCAATACGCCCATCAGCACGAACAGCGGCACGGCGAGCAGCGTCTGGTTGGACATGATGCCGTAGAGACGATTGGGGAAGGCCGACAAGAAACTGGCATCGAAATTGGCGTCGATACCCAGCGACTCGAGTCCCATGCCCAGTCCGGCGAAGACCAGCGAGGTGCCCGCCAGCGTCAGCGCCACCGGGAAACCGAGCATCAGTACGGTACAGATCAGTGCGAACAGCACCAGCGGCATGAACTCCAGCATCAGATCGGCTCCTCGCTGTGATCATGCTTGGGCTGGGGGGGCAGCCGACCGGAAATGATCAGCGACTTGCGAATGATCTCGGCGATGCCCTGAACGATCATCAATCCCGCAAAGGCCGGTATCAGGGTCTTGAGCAGGAACACGGCGGGGATGCCGCCATTGTCCGGCGAGCCCTCGAGGATCGCCCACGATGCGCCGACATAGCCCAGGCTGGAGAGGATCACGAAGCCCATGAACGGCAGTAGCAGAAACAGCGTGCCCAGCAGGTCGACCCAGGCCTGGGCGCGTGGCGAGAAGCCGCGATAGAAGATATCCACGCGCACGTGGCCATCATGCTTGAGGGTATAGGAGGCCGCCAGCAGGAACAGCGCGGCGTGCATGTACATCACCGATTCCTGCATGGGGATGCTGTTGAAATTGAAGAGATAGCGCAGCACTACGATCAAAAACTGGACCAGCATCATTACCAGGACCAGCCAGGCGAGTGCCTTGCCCAGCCGCTCGGTAAGGGTGTCGATCCAGGCCAGGAGTGCCGGCTCGGATGCAGCTCGATTCATGGATCCCTCGCTATCGTGGCAGCGGTTGCGTTTTTCTGGATGTTATTAGGCCCTGTGCGGGCAACGACCAAGCCACGCCTGAAATCAGCGTCAGAGTGCCGTGTGCCGGGAATCCCGGCAATGGATCATTGGTCTGACGGTCTGGCCAGGGCGCGCCGGCAGGCAGCGGGAAGGTGGATATCCACGGCGATCGGCAGGTGGTCCGAGTAAAGCTGGTCGAGCACCTGCAGGTTGTCCGCCTCCAGCGACGAGGACAGCAGGATGTGATCCAGCGCCCGGCTTGGCTGCCAGGAAGGATAACTCAACATGGGGCGCGCCGGCTTTAACGGTAGCGCGGTGCAGAAGCTCGAGTGGCGGCTGTGGAGTTGATCCGGGGTACAGTTGAGATCGCCCATCACCACCACATGCCTGAGCGGGGCGATGATCTCGCCGAGATAGTCGAACTGGCGAGCCCGCGAACGATGGCTCAGGGCTAGGTGAACGACGAACACGTGCAGCGCGTCGGGGCCCGAGCCGAAGCGAGCATGGATGGCGCCGCGACCGGGCAGGGTGCCGGGCAGCCGGTGCTCCTCGACATGCTCGGGCACCAGGCGCGACAGCAGGCCATTGCTGTGCTGGGCGACCCGCCCGAGGTTGCGGTTGAGCTGCTTGAAGTGATGGGGAAACCCGGCCCGATGGGCCAGGTATTCCACCTGATTGACGTTGCCCGAGCGGAAGCTCCCACCGTCGACCTCCTGCAGGCCGATGATGTCGAAGGACTTGAGCACTTCGCCCATCGCATCCAGGCGGTGCTGGCGTCGCGGGTGGGGCAGCAGATGCTGCCAACTGCGCGTCAGGTAATGATGATAGGCCGAGGTCTGAATGCCGACCTGCAGATTGAAGGTCATCAGCCGCAGTTTGGCGGGGACCTCGGCCGGTGTGGCGCGTGCGCTGCTCATGGCGTCACTCGCTGCGTTCTTGACGTACCTTGTCGATCAACGCGCCGGCGATCTGGGGCATGTTTTCCAGGCTGCCGGCGGTACGCGCGGTCACTACGTAGTGACCATCGACCACCAGCGCCGGCACGCCCATCAGCTCGTAGGCACGCATCTTGGCGTGCGCCTGATTGATCTGGCTCTTCACGCCGAACGAACTCAACGCCTCCTTGGCATCCGCCTCGCTGACGCCGTAGTCGCTGAAGAAGGCGGCGATATCGTCGGGGTCGGTCAGCCGCTGACCCTGCTGATGGATGGCGTCGAAGAAGTCGCTGTGGACCTTGTCGAGGATGCCCAGCTGCTGGGCGGCGAAGAAGGCGCGCGCATGGGCCGTCCAGGTGTCGCCCATGGTCGCCGGGACACGCTGGAAGGTGACGTCGTCGGGAAGTTCGTCGACCCAGGCGTTGAGCGGCTCTTCCAGCTTGTAGCAGTGCGGGCAGCCGTACCAGAACACTTCGGTGACTTCGATCTGGCCCTCATCCACGCTGGTTTCGACCGGGGTGTCGAGGACCTTGTAATCCTCGCCGGCGACCGGCGGCGCGGCCATGACCAGCGACGACAGGCCCAGGCCGGCGACCGCGGCGATCCACTGTTTCAACATGCGCCCTTTCTCCTTTTAAAAGCCGAGTATGCGGCAAAGGTAACAGATATCCCGGTCCCATGAGACGGCGACCGGCCCAACTTGGAGCCCGAAACGGCAAGCGGGTTCCCGGGAATGCCGCTACCGCACGGGGCACCCTCGTTTGCCAACGCTTGACTATCGACGTTCGCCGCTTGTGAGAACGTGATGGTACACTCTCGCCCGCACCGGGCGGCCGCCCGGCACTTCATCGAGGTCCTGGCGAGCGACGCCCGCGCCAAGCGGCACGCAGCCATGCCATTCGTCAGTACCGTAACGCCAGGAAGCCAGCCGTCGTGAGCCGCCTCAATTTCCATACCGCCCAGTTCATGACCAGCGCCCCGACGCTGGCAGCCTGTCCGCCGGATGACGGCCGTGAGGTCGCGTTCGCCGGCCGTTCCAACGCCGGCAAGTCGAGTGCCATCAACGCCCTGGTCCAGCAGAAGGCGCTGGCGCGGACCTCGAAGACACCGGGGCGCACTCAGCTGATCAACTTCTTCGGTATCGCCAACGACACCCGCCAGCGACTGGTCGACCTGCCGGGTTACGGTTTCGCCAAGGTCCCCGAATCGGTCAAGCGCGAATGGCAGCGCCACCTTTCCCAGTATCTGCAGGAACGCCGTTCGCTGCAGGGACTGGTGCTGATGATGGACGTGCGTCACCCACTGACCGAGTTCGACGAGATGATGCTCGGCTGGGCCGACGAGCAGGACATGCCCGTGCACATCCTGCTGACCAAGGCCGACAAGCTCAAGCCCGGCGCCGCCAAGAACACGCTGCTCAAGGTGCGCCGCCAGCTAGCCGACTGGGAAGACCTGGTCAGCATCCAGCTGTTCTCCGCGCTCAAGCGCCAGGGTGTCGACGAGCTCGCGGCGCGTCTCGATGCATGGCTGCTCGACGAGCTCGATGGCGACGAGACCGCGTCGAGCGGCCTCACCGATCGCTGACGGGCTCTCGGCACTCGCCATTCAGGCGCCCGAGCAGGGCGGTCAACTCGCGGATATGACCCAGGCGGTGAACGCCGGGCGGCAGGTCCGTCCGGCGTTCATCGTGCTTGTCGATCCAGGCCACCTGCATCCCCAACCGCCATGCCGGCAGGACGTCCTCCTTCCAGGAGTCGCCGACATGCAGCGCTCGCGCTGGGCGGCTACCGAGACGCGCCAGGGCGGCGAGGAAGGGCCGGGCGTCGGGTTTGGGCGCGAGCAGCTCGCCGGCGGCGATCACCACCGGGAAATGCTGCGCCAGTTCCAGGCGCTTGAGATCGGCATTGCCGTTGGTGATCGCGGCCAACGCGTAACGCTGGCGCAGTGCATCGAGCAGCGGGATCGCCTCGGGATAGGGCGTGAGCGTATGGCGCAGCGTCAGGAAGTGGCCGATGGCCGCCGTCGCCCATAGGTGGGCGGCGCTGCGTGGCAGGCCATACTCTTCGAGCAGTTCGACCAGCGCCCGCTCGCGCAGCCAGGTGAAGTCGCCGCGGCGCAGCGGATAGCGCCGAGCCAGCGCCAGGCGGCGCTCGATGTAGGCGTCCAGTGGAAAACGCTGCGCATAGCGATCGTGCCCGGCGAACAGCTCGCCGAGCGGCGCGGCGGCCAGCCAGTCGGCCAGCGCGGTGTCGAGCCAGGCATAGTGTGTCGACTCGGCATGCTCCATCACCGGCCGGTTGTCCCACAGCGTGTCGTCGAGATCGAAGGTCAACGCCTCGATGCGGGCGTGGTGTGTCATCGCGTTCATGGGCGCTCCGGAGCCGTCGTCGTTCTATCGCTCATACGAATCTGACACAGATCGTACCGTTGAGCACTGGCCGGGCTAGTCATTGGGCAGAGATGGCCGGCAGCCACAGCGCCAGCGCAACCAGCGTGGCCAGCAATACCGGCGGCGTGATCGCCAGCCCGACCTTCATGTACTGTCCCCAGCTAATGCGGTAGCCCTTGCCGGCCAGCACGTGCAGCCAGAGTAGCGTGGCGAGGCTGCCGATGGGCGTGAACTTGGGGCCCAGATCGTTGCCGATGACGTTGGCGTAGACCATCAGTTGCTGGGTCTGGCTCGATACCTGCGCCTGGTCGATGGCCAGCGCGCCGACCAGCGTCGACGGCATGTTGTTCATCAGCGAGGCCAGGATGGCGGAGGCAAAGCCGGTGCCGATTGTCGCCATGAAGTCGCCCTGACGGCTCAGCCATACCAGCACATCCGCCGCCCACGCCGTTAGCCAGGCGTTGCCCAGCCCATACACCACCAGATACATGCCCACGGAAAACAGCACGATCTGCCAGGGGGCGTTGCTCAGTACTCTCTTGAGCGAGACGATGTGCACATGCCCCGGCGAAAACCAGCGCCCGGCGATGGCCATCAGCACGAGCGCCGCCGTGCCCATGATGAAGGCGAATGGAACCTCCCAGCGGGCGGTCAGGAACAGCGCGATCAACAGCACGATGAGCAGCGGAAAGGCCGCGCGAAAGACCTGGTGGTCGCGAATCGCCGTGGCCGGCGCTTCCAGCCGCTCGACCGGATAACGTCGCGGTATCTGCCGGCGAAAGTACATGCCCAGTACCAGCAGCGTGGCGGCCAGCGACACCAGGTCGACCGGCACCATCACCCGGGCGTAACGATCGAAGCCAATCTCGAAGTAGTTGGCGCTGACGATGTTGACCAGATTCGAGATGACCAGCGGCAGGCTGGTCGAGTCGGCCACGAACCCCGTCGCGATGATGAAGGCCAGCGCCGCACCGGCACTGAACTCCAGCCGGGCCAGGATCGCCACCACGATGGGTGTCAACAGCAGCGCCGCCCCGTCGTTGGCGAACACCGCGGCAATCAGCGCGCCCAGCATGACGATCAGCGGGAACAGCAGGCGTCCTCGCCCGTTGCCCCAGCGCACGATGTGCAGGGCCGCCCAGGCAAAGAACCCGGCCTCATCGAGGATCAGGGAGATGACGATCAGCGCCACGAAGGTGAAGGTGGCATCCCAGACGATATGCCAGACGACGATCACGTCATGCCAGTCGACGACGCCGGTTGCCAGGGCCGCCGCGGCGCCGCCCAGCGCGCTCCAGCCGATACCCAGTCCTCTCGGCTGCCAGATGACCAGCACCAGCGTAAGCAGGAAGATCGCAAAGGCCAGCATGAACGATTCCCCTATCAGTGCGTGGCCTGATTGACGCGCCTGGAGACGGCCTCGGCGCTCTCGACCCGCTCGGAATAGCGGTCGGTCAGATACGCTGATCGGCCCCGCGTCAGCCAGGTGAACTTCACCAGCTCCTCGCAGACATCGACGATACGCAGGTAGAGCGGCGACAGCCGCATCCGTCCGGCGTCGTCGAATTCGTTGAAGGCCTTGGGCACCGAGGACTGGTTGGGGATGGCCAGCATGCGCATCCAGCGCCCGAGGATGCGCAACTGGTTGACCGCATTGAAGCTCTGGCTGCCGCCGGAAACCTCCATTACGGCCAGCGTCTTGCCCTGGGTCGGCCGCACGCCGCCGAGCGCCAGGGGGATCCAGTCGATCTGGGCCTTCATGATCCCGGTCATCGCGCCGTGGCGCTCGGGGCTGACCCAGACCATGCCTTCGCTCCACTCGGCCAGTTCGCGCAGTTCCCGCACCTTGGGATGGCTGGCCTCGGCATCGTCCGGCAGCGGCAGGCCTGAGGGGTCGAAGGTGCGGACCTCGCAACCGTACCAGCGCAGCAGGCGCCCGGCTTCTTCCGACACCAGGCGCGAGTAGGAGCGCTGACGCAGCGAACCGTACAGCACCAGGATGCGCGGCGGATGGCGTGGCTGATCCGGGCCGATTAGCGCGTCGACGTCGATGGGATGCAAGCACTCGGGATCGATGTTGGGTAGCTGCTCGGGGGTCACGAAGCGGCCCCCTGGAAGCGCACTATTTCGCCGTCTTCCTTGGTGAACTCGGCTACCGGGTTAGCCAGCAGGGGCAATACCGTCTCGGAGGGCCGGCACAGGCGCGTACCCTTGTCGGTAACCACGATGGGGCGGTTGATCAGGATGGGGTGCGCCAGCATGGCGTCGATCAACCGATCATCGTTGAGCCCGGGATCGTCCAGGCCCAGTTCGTCGTAGGGCGTGCCCTTGCGCCGCAGGAGTTCCCGCGGGGTGATGGCCATCACCGTCAGCAGCTCGATGAGCTTTTCCCGGCTGGGCGGTGTCTTCAGGTACTCGATGACATGCGGCGCCTCCCCGGACTGACGCATCATCGCCAGGGTATTGCGGGAGGTGGCGCAGTCGGGGTTGTGATAGATCACGCTGGTCATGAAGGGTCTGCCTCGATGGTCGGGTCGCAGGGGCGCAGCTCCTGGCGAAGGGGCTCGCAGAGCTCGGGACTCCCCGCGCAACAGTCCCGCACCAGAAAACTCAGCGTTTCGCGCATGCGCTCCAGGTTGGCACGATAGATCATCGAGCGGCTGTGCCGGCGCGCGACCACCAGGCCGGCCCGCGACAGCACGCCCAGGTGCGTCGACAGGGTGTTGTGAGGCACCTCCAGCAGACGCGCGATCTCGCCTGCCGGCAGGCCCTCCGGCTCATGGCGCACCAGGAGCCGGAAGGTCTCCAGGCGGGTCGACTGGGAAAGCGCGGCGAACGCATCGATGACGGTCGTATTGTCCATATGTCCAGAATTACAGACATATCGAAGCAATTCAACCGGCCAATCGTTCGTACCGATCAGCGATTACACTGAACATTCCATTTCATGGGCCCAAGGGAGAGCGGCATGAGCGACTTTGACAGACTGATCAAGAACCTCGCCCGGGCAGGTGCGCTTGCGGCGCGAGCGCGGCAAGGGGACAGGCAGGTCATCGATGAACTCATCGACTCCCTGCGGGCCTATGTCGGCAAGGGCTCCACGACCTACCAGGGCGAGACCGCCCCCGGCGCCAGCGAGCCCGAGCAACCCGAGGAGCCTCGTCGTTCCGGCCTCGACAGGACCATCGCCGACTATCGTGCCGCCAAGGAGGCCATGGCGGCGATCGTCGACAGGCACATGCAGGCGGCCTTTGCGGAAATCGAGACCGCCTACGGGACGACCCCGACCGAGGTGACTCTCGAGGTCGCCGAGCACCTGAACCCGGGTAGCCGTTACCCGAACGGGAAATATACCGGGAGCGAAGTGCGCCTGGGCGGGGAGTGAGCGGTCGAGCCGGGGCGAGAGAGTCGGCGCTCGTTCAATCGCGGCGTCGCGCACGCGGGTGGGCGGCATCGTAGACCCCGGCCAGCTGTTGCCAATCCAGGTGAGTATAGACCTGGGTGGTCGACAGGTGCGCATGGCCGAGCAGTTCCTGCACGGCGCGCAGATCCTGGCTGGATTCCAGCAGATGGCTGGCGAAGGAGTGACGTAGGCGATGCGGGTGCAGGTGCTCGGGCAGGCCGCGCTCGATGGCGAGCTTGGCCAGGCGCTGCTGGATGGCGCGGTGGCCGAGTCGTGTGCCGCGGCCTGCGACGAACAGCGCCGGCTCGTCGTCGCCGGCCAAGCCCTGACGGGTCGTCAGCCAGGCATCGAGCGCCTGGCGGGCGCGGCGACCGACGGGGACCTGGCGCGGCTTGCCGCCCTTGCCGATTACCCGCACGCGCTGGCCGTCGAGATTCGACAGGTCCAGCGCGGCGAGCTCGGCCAGGCGCAGCCCGCAGGAGTACAGCAGCTCGCACATCGCCTGATCGCGTAGCGCCAGCGGCGAGCCGTCATGGGGGGTGTCCAGGAAGCGCGCCAGCTGATCGACATCGACGGGGCGCGGCAGGTGCCGGGGCGTGCGCGGCGAGGGTGCCAGACGCACCGGATTGTGGGCGAGCACGCCGCGCTGGACCAGGTGCTCGGCGAAACTCGACAGCGCGGCGCGGCGGCGCGCCAGGCTGCGCGGGGCCAGGCCACGGCTGCGCTCGCCGCCCAGGAAGCGGCGCACCTCGGCGGCGTCGAGCGCGGCCCAGTCGCCAAGTTCGCGGGTGCGGGCGAAGCGCAGCAGCGCGGCGGTATCGCGGCGATAGGCGTCGACGGTCGCCGGGCTGGCGTGCTGCGCGAGTCCGGCGAGGAAGGCCTCGATCTCGGCCGTCAGGCGCTCACAGGCGTCCGGCATGGCGCATCATCAGGCGGGCGACGACTTCGCCGAGATACTCGGTGAACAGCGTGTCGAGGCTGGCGCGGAAGTAGTCGCCGTCGTGGCTGGCGAGGATCAGGTAGCCTATCGGCTCGCCCAGGGTCAGCCGGGTCAGCGCGCAGGAGCCGGCCTGCTTGGGCGGTTCGCTGTGCGGCAGCAGGCGTTGCCAGTCCTTGCGCGACAGACGCCGGCAGCGGCTGGCGCGGCCGTCGAGCAGCGCACCCAGGCGGGTGCCGCTGTTCTCGTCGAGCACGAAGCGGGGCGGTTGCGGCGGCCGTGGCTCGATATCGGTGAGTTCGGGGGCGCACCACAGCGCCACCGCCTGGGTCTGGAAGCGTTCGGCGAGCTGGGTGGCCAGCGCCTCGCCGAGCGCGTCGCTGTCCTCGGCCTCGAGCAGCGCCAGCACCAGTTCGCGGGTGCGGCGGTACTGCGACTCGTTGTAGCGCGCCGATTCGAGCAGCTGTTCGAGGCGCCATTCGGCGCCTTCGGCACGTTCGCGCAGGTCGATCACCAGCCGCTCGAGCAGCGAAATGGCGCCGTGCGACTCGGGGTGCGGCACCTTGAGCTGCTGGAGCAGGCCCTCGCGGCCGATGAAGAAATCGGGATGGCGGGCCAGCCAGCGGGCCACTCGTTCGGGGTCGAGTGTCTGGCGGGATTCGGGCGCTTTCGCAGTGGGCATGGCGTCCTCTTGTCGTTCGGCTCGCTGATTTCAGCTCGATGATACAGCTTGGCGGCTCAGCATAGTTGCACACGGCCGTCGAAGACCCGCTCGACGGGGCCGGTCATGATAAGCGCGGCGTCGTCGCCCGGCCACTCGATGGTCAGCCGGCCACCGCGCAGGTGGACGTCGACCGGGCTGTCGAGCAGCCCCTGGCGAATCCCGCTGGCCACCGCCGCGCAGGCCCCGGTGCCGCAGGCCAGCGTCTCGCCGGCGCCGCGTTCATAGACCCGCAGGCGGATCTCGTGGCGCGACACGACCTGCATGAAGCCGGCGTTGACCTGGCGCGGAAAGCGCGGGTGGCGCTCGATGGCCGGTCCCAGCCGCTCCACCGGGGCGCTGTCGACGGCGTCGACCCGCAGCACCGCATGCGGATTGCCCATCGATACCACGCCGACCTCGAGCCGTTCGCCGTCGACCTCCAGCGCATGGCGGACCAGATCGGCTTCGGCCGCGAACGGCACCGCCGCCGGGTCGAAGCGTGGCGTGCCCATATCGACGCGGACGCGTTCGTCGTCGTCCACGCGCAGGGTCAGCGGCCCGCCCAGTGTCTCGACGCGAATCTCGCGCTTGTGGGTCAGTTGCTGGTCGCGCACGAAGCGCGCGAAACAGCGCGCGCCGTTGCCGCAGTTCTCGACTTCGCCGCCGTCGGCGTTGTAGATGCGATAACGGAAATCCAGTTCCGGGTCGCGCGGCGGCTCGACCAGCAGCAGTTGATCGAAGCCGATGCCGAAATGGCGATCGGCCAGGCGGCGTATCTGCTCGGGCTCGAAACGCACGCGCTGGGTGACCAGGTCGACCACCATGAAGTCGTTGCCCAATCCATGCATCTTGGTGAAATGCACCCGCATCAGCGGCTCTCCGGCAGTAGCGCTTCGCCCGCCCACAGCGACTCGAGGCTTTCGCGCTGGCGCACCAGGTGCATGCGCTCGCCATCGACCATCACCTCCGCGGGCCGCGGGCGGCTGTTGTAGTTCGAGGCCATGACGAAACCGTAGGCGCCGGCCGAGCGCACCGCCAGCAGGTCGCCGGCGGCGATCGCCAGCTCGCGATCCTTGCCCAGGAAGTCGCCGGTCTCGCAGACCGGGCCGACCACGTCGTAGCGCGCCGAATCGCGCGGCTTGCGCGTATCCACCGGAATGATCGACTGCCAGGCCTGGTATAGCGACGGGCGGATCAAATCGTTCATGCCGGCGTCGATCACCGCGAAGTTCTTCTCCTCCCCGGGCTTTAAATACTCCACGCGGGTCAGCAGTACCCCGGCGTTGGCGGCGATCGACCGGCCGGGTTCGAACAGCAGCGTCAGCTTGCGCTGGCTGTCCCACTGGGCGAGCCGCTCGAGCAGCGCGCGGGCGTAGTCGTACGGCGCCGGCGGGGTCTCGCCGTGATAGGGCACGCCGAGCCCGCCGCCGAGATCCAGATGCTCGACGTGGATGCCGCGCTCGGCAAGCCGGTCGAGCAGCAGCAGAAGACGGTCCAGCGCAGCGATGAACGGTGCGAGCTCGGTGAGCTGTGAGCCGATATGGCAGTCGATGCCGACCACTTCGATATGCGCGAATTCGGCGGCCCGGGCATAGATGTCGAAGGCCTGGTCGGCGGGAATGCCGAACTTGTTGGCCTTGAGCCCGGTGGAGATGTACGGGTGCGTGCGCGCATCGACATCGGGGTTGACGCGCAGCGAGACCCGCGCGGTCTCGCGGCATTCGCCGGCCACCTCGTCGAGGCGCTCGAGCTCGGCCAGCGATTCGACGTTGAAGCACTTGATGCCCACTTCCAGCGCCCGGGCCATCTCGTGGCGCTGCTTGGCGACTCCCGAGAACACTACCTTGGCGGGATCGCCGCCGGCGGCCAGCACGCGTTCGAGCTCACCCACCGAGACGATATCGAAGCCGGCGCCGAGGCGCGCCAGCAAGTTGAGCACCGCGAGATTGGAGTTGGCCTTGACCGCGTAGCAGATCAGGTGCGGATGGCCGGACAGCGCTTCGCTGTAGGCGCGGTAGTGGCGCTCGAGGGTCGCTCGTGAGTAGACGTAGCAGGGCGTACCGAAGCGTTCGGCGACCTGAGCCAGCGGCACGTCCTCGCCATACAGCACGCCGTCGCGATAATCGAAATGATCCATGCTTACTCTCCGGCCCCGCGGGTGGTGGCGTTGCCGTTCGTCGTGGCGTCATCGTCGGCGCTGTCCGCAGCCCCTTCCGTCTGGGACGGCTGGGGCTGCGCCTCGGACTCCTCCGGATAGACGTCGGCCGGGTCGTATTGTTCGGCGGCCTGCTCGTCGCCGGGCATGTAGAGCGGGCCTTTCTGGCCGCAGCCGCTGAGCGCGGCGAGCGCGATGGCGAGTGCGGCGATGCGAAATGCGCTCATCAGCCTTCTCCCAGGGCGGCGAGGGCGTCGCGGGCGCGCTGGGCGGCGGCGCGGACCTGATCGGGCGCGGTGCCGCCGATATGGTTGCGCGCGGCGACCGAGCCCTCGAGCGTCAGCACCGCAAAGACGTCGTCGTCGATGCTCGCCGAGAAGCGCTTGAGCTCGTCGAGCGACATCTCGGAGAGATCCTTGCCCTGCTCGAGCCCATAGGCGACCGACTGGCCGACGATCTCGTGGGCATCGCGGAAGGCCACGCCCTTGCGCACCAGGTAGTCGGCCAGGTCGGTGGCGGTGGAGAAGCCGCGACGGGCCGCCTCGTGCATGTTGTCGGCCTTGGCCTCGATCGCCGGGATCATGTCGGCGAAGGCGCGCAGGCAACCCTTGACCGTATCGAGGGCGTCGAACAGCGGCTCCTTGTCCTCCTGATTATCCTTGTTGTAGGCCAGCGGCTGCGACTTCATCAGCGTCAAGAGGCTCATCAGGTGGCCGTAGACGCGACCGGTCTTGCCGCGCACCAGTTCGGGCACGTCGGGGTTCTTCTTCTGCGGCATGATCGAACTGCCGGTGCAGAAGCGATCGGGCAGGTCGATGAAGGCGAACTGCGCGCTGGTCCACAGCACCAATTCCTCGCTCATCCGCGACAGGTGCATCAGCAGCAGGCTGGCGAAGGCGGTGAATTCGATGGCGAAGTCACGATCGCTGACCGCGTCGAGCGAATTCTCGGCGGGGCGCTCGAAGCCCAGCAGCTCGGCGCTGACGTGGCGGTCGATGGGATAGGTGGTACCGGCCAGCGCGGCGGCGCCGAGCGGCATGACGTTGACTCGCTTGCGGCAGTCGCGCAGCCGCTCGTGGTCGCGGGCGACCATCTCCTGCCAGGCCAGCAGGTGGTGGCCGAAAGTCACCGGCTGGGCGGTCTGCAGGTGCGTGAAGCCGGGCATGATGGTCTCGGCCTCGGCGTCGGCCAGCTCGATCAGGCCGCGGCGCAGGCGCGCAATCTCGGCGTCGATGGTGTCTATCTCGTCGCGCAGGTAGAGACGGATGTCGGTGGCCACCTGATCGTTGCGCGAGCGCCCGGTATGCAACTTTTTGCCGGTGATGCCGATCTTCTCGGTGAGACGTGCCTCGATGTTCATGTGCACGTCTTCCAGTGTCACCGACCAGGGAAACTCGCCGGCCTCGATCTCGCGCTCGACGTCGCTGAGTCCCTGGATGATCGCGTCGCGTTCGTCGAGCGTCAGCACGCCGACGCGGGCGAGCATGGTGGCATGCGCGATCGAGCCGCGAATGTCGTGGTGATAGAGACGGCGATCGAAATTCACCGAGGCGGTGAACTGCTCGACGAAGGCATCGGTGGGTTCGCTGAAGCGGCCACCCCAGGACTGGTTGGTATGCTGGCTCATCGGGGTTGCGGATCCTGCATGGTCACGAGAACGTAGTGTCACGAGTGTACCAGAGTCAGCGCATCAGGCGAGTGAGCCGGCCGGCCCGCGGCCCGCCGGACGGGCGATTTTTCCTTGTCTGGCGACTGCTTTATGATGACGCCATGTATGCCGCATACGCTGGCGATCGATTCGCCGTCTTTTGCTCGGCCTCGCGCGTCGAGCCAAGCATCGAGCCCATTTCACCGAGCCCTTGCCGGGGCCGTGCCGGGAGAGCCCAGTACCGACTATGACGACTCTACGAATCGCCACCCGCAAGAGCCGCCTGGCCATGTGGCAGGCCGAACACGTGCGCGACCGGCTGATGGCCTTGCACCCGGGGTTGAACGTGGAACTGGTGGCGATGGCCACCAAGGGCGACAAGATCCTCGATACGCCGCTGGCCAAGGTCGGCGGCAAGGGCTTGTTCGTCAAGGAGCTCGAGGATGCCATGCTCGACGGGCGTGCCGACATCGCCGTGCACTCGATGAAGGACGTGCCGATGCACTTCCCCGAGGGGCTCGGCCTGTCGGTGATCCTCGAGGGCGCCGAGCCCACCGATGCGTTCGTTTCCAACCACTACGCCGATCCCGAGCAGTTGCCCGAGGGCGCCCGGGTGGGCACCTCGAGCCTGCGTCGCGGCCTGCAGATCAGTGAAGCGCGTCCCGATCTCGAGGTGCTCAGCCTGCGCGGCAACGTCCAGACCCGGCTGGGCAAGCTCGATGCCGGCGACTTCGATGCGATCATCCTCGCCACCTCCGGGCTGCGCCGGCTGGGGCTGGATGCACGCATCACCTATGAATTGCCCCCCGAAGTCAGCCTGCCGGCCTGCGGTCAGGGCGCGCTGGGCATCGAATGCCGTACCGACGACCCCGAGCTGCTGGCGCTGCTGGCGCCGCTCGATCACGCCGAGACCGCCACCCGGGTGCGCGCCGAGCGCGCCATGAACACCCGGCTCGAAGGTGGCTGCCAGGTACCCATCGGCGGTCATGCGGTGCTCGAGGAGGGCGGGCGCACGCTGTGGTTGCGTGCCCTGGTGGGCATGCCCGACGGCTCGCGGGTGCTGCGCGCCGAAGGCCGCGGCTCGGTGAACGAGCCCGAAACCCTCGGCGTGCGAGTCGCCGAGGACCTGCTCGACCAGGGCGCCGGCGAGATTCTCGCCCAGGTCTACGGCGAGGTTTGATGCGCCCGCGGGTATTGATCACCCGCCCCGGCGAGCGCGCCCGGCCACTGCAGCGGGCGCTGGCGGCGCGCGGCGCCGAGGTGGAGACGCTCGATGTGATGCGCCTGGAGGCGTGCGCCGAAACGCCGACGGTGCGCCAGGCCTGGCTCGACTTCGATAATTTCCAGCGGGTGGTTGTGGTCAGCCCCTTCGCCGCACAGTGCCTGGCCGAGGGGCTCGACCGCTACTGGCCGCAGTTGCCGCTGGGGCCGCGCTTTTATGCGCTGGGTGCGGGCAGCGCGCAGGTCCTCAACGAGCGGCTTGGCGTCCGCGTGCACCTGCCGCCCGGCGGGCAGGACAGCACCAGCGAGGCGCTATTGACGCTACCCTCGTTGCAGTGTCTCGCCGAGCAGCGGGTGCTGCTGGTGGCCGGCGAAGGCGGTCGTGAGCGGCTCGCCGAGGAGTTGACCCGGCGCGGCGCGCGGCTGACCCGGCTGGCGCTCTACCGGCGCGTGCTGCGTGCCCCCGAAGGGGGGGGCGAGCGACTGCTGGCCAGCGGCAATTACGCCGCGCTGGTGGTCACCAGCGGCGAACTGCTAGAACATCTGGCAGGATGGTGTGGTGCGGATGCGTTGAACCAACCGCTAATCGTTTCCAGTCGGCGTTTGGCTACACTGGCCGACACGCTGGGCTTTCTGCGCCCCCGGGTGGCGCGAGGCGCCTCCCCGGCCGCGCTGACGACAGCGGTGGCCGATGCCTGCGACCTGGATGGCGCCGATCATGACGATCTTGAAAAGGGCTAGCGACAGATGAGTAAGCAAGAGCACGATCAGGACGGACAGCGTGCGTCTTCAGGCGCGGGCAAGGACAAGGGCAAGGCGGACGAGGCGTCCAAGCGCCCGGCCGACGCGACCCCCGAGCAGAACGCTTCGGCGCCGCAGAACGGCGAGCGGCCCGCCGCATCGAAGGCCGACGAAGGCAAGCCGGCCACGTCGGAGCAAGGCGCGTCGGCCACCAAGACCCCGCCTGGCAGCTCCGCTAGCCCGGACAGCGCGAACGTCTCGAGCACGCGCTCGGCCACCGCGACGACGAAAAACGCCGACGCGGGCAAGAGCGATTCGGGCAAGAGCGACTCGGGCAAGAAGAGGGGCGGCAACAGACCGGCATCCGACGACGCCAAGTCGAGTGCCGCGGCATCCTCGACCACGCCCCCGAGCGACAAGCCCGCCGGCTCGCGCGATAGCGCTAAGCCTGCTGCGGCGAGCGCGGCCGCCAAGCCGACCGGCGGCAGCGGTTCGGGTGGCAAACCGCCGGGCGATCAGTCCGGCAATGGCGGCAAGGCCGGAGGCATCGCGCTGGCGCTGGTGATCGTCCTGGCGCTGGTCGTGCTGCTGGGTGGCTGGTGGGGCTGGCAGAAATTCCAGGCCCAGCAGCAGCGTCTGGCGCAGGCCGAAGGCAATGCTCAGGCGATCTCCCAGCTCCAGTCGCAACTCGGCGATGGCGACCAGCAACGCCAGCAGGCGATGCAGGCGCTGCGCAACGATTTCCAGCAGTACCGCGAGGAGATGAACGCCACCCTCGACAAGGTGCTCAAGCAACTCGCCAGCAAGCAGCAGACCGACACCAGCGAATGGCGCCTCGCCGAGGTCGAGTACCTGTTGCGGCTGGCTAACCAGCGCCTGCAGCTCGAACGCGACGTCAGGGGCGCGATGTCGCTGCTCAAGACCGCCGATGAGCGCCTGGCGCAGATCGACAACCCGGCACTGACGCCGGTGCGGCGCGCCATTCAGTCGGAGCTCGCCGCGCTCGACTCGGTCGTCGAGGTCGACCGCACCGGGATTTATCTGGAGCTGATGGCTCAGCAGGAGCAGCTTGCCCAGTTGCCGCTGGAGCAGGACATCCAGCAGCAGGCCGCCGAGGCCGGCGATACCTCGCCGGTGAAAGGTGGCTGGGAGCAGCAGCTGTCGCGCTTCGGTCAGGAACTCAAGGATCTGGTGGTGGTGCGCAAGCACGATCAGGCACTCGAGGCGTTGATGACCCCGGAGCAGGAATCCTACCTGCGTCAGAACGTACGTTTGCAGCTCGAGCAGGCCCAACTGGCGCTGTTGCAGAGCGATGCCAAGCTCTACGAGGCGAGCCTCGACAAGGCGCGTAAGCTGATCGAGCGCTACTACGATACCGACAATCAGGGGGTTGCCAATTCGCTCGAGCGGCTGGCCACACTGGCCGGCAAGAACGTGCATCCCGAGCTGCCGGATATCAGCGCGTCGCTGCAGCAACTGCGCGACTTCATGGAGCGTCGCCATGACGCCGGGAGCGACGCGGCATGAGAAAGTTCGTCCTGATCGTCGTCTTCGGCCTGGCCGTCGGCGCGTTGTTCGGCCAGTTGATGAAGTCGCTGCCCGGCTACTGGTTGATCCGGGTCGGCGACACCTCCTTCCAGACCTCCTTCTGGTTCGGGCTGATCCTGCTGCTGGCCGCGTTCCTGGTCCTGCACTTCGTGCTGCGGCTGCTGATGCGGCTGCGGCGTCCGGTCAGTCGGCTCAAGGTCTGGAACAGCCGCACCCGTAACCGCAATGCCATGCGGCGTACCGTGCGCGGTCTGGTGGCGCTCGCTGAGGGCCGCTGGAAGCGCGCCGAGAAGTCGTTGACCAAGGCGGCCGACGACTCCAGCACGCCGCTGGTCAACTATCTGTCGGCGGCGCTGGCGGCGCACTATCAGGGGCGCTACGAACAGGCCGACAGCCTGCTCAAGCGGGCCCATTTCAGCACCGAGGGCGCCGAAACCGCGGTCGGGCTGGTGCAGGCGCAGTTGATGCTCGACCGTCAACAGTTCGAGGAAGCGCTGGCGACGCTGACGCGCCTCGAGAAGCAATTGCCCGAGCATCCGCAGGTACTCAAGCTGCTCAAGCAGGCCTATCTCAGCGTCAATGACTGGGAGGGACTGCGCCGCCTGATGCCGCGGCTGGCTCGCCAGCAACTGGTCAGCGATGACGAGCGTCGTGAGCTCGAGCAGCGCGCCTATCGCGAGTTGATCCTGCAGGCGGCCCGGCCACCCGGCGATCTGGAGCGGGTGCGCAATCTATGGGCGGACATGCCCGATCATCTGCGCAACGAGGTCGAGCTGGTCGCCCTGTATACCGAGGCGTTGGTGCGCGGCAAGGAGGAGGGCCTGGCCGAACGGCTGCTGCGCCAGACCCTCAAGGAGCGCTGGGACAATCGCCTGGTGCTGCGCTACGGGCTGCTCAACGTCGATGCCGGACGCCAGCTGGCCTATGCCGAGAAATGGCTGCAGGAACGTCCCAACGATCCCGATCTGCTGCTGACCCTGGGGCGGCTTTCGCTGCGCAATGCCTATTGGGGCAAGGCGCAGGAGTACTTCGAGGCCAGTCAGCGCCAGCGCCCCAGCGGCGTGGTGTGCGCCGAACTGGCGCGGCTGTTCGCCAACCTCGGCGAACACAACAAGAGCCAGCTGTATTACCGTCAGAGCGTCGAACTGCTCGACAAGTCGCTACCGGCGTTGCCGCAGCCGAGCGACCACAATCCCTGACTGCAACGAATGCTCTCCTGGGCGCCCTCGGGCGCCCTTTTTTATGGCATCCAGTCGAGATGCAGCAGATTCCCGCTGTCAGTCGTCCCCGTGGCACAGCGCCGCGAAGGCCAGGGCGACCGCTTCGGCGCCCGGGTCGGTGACGCCGTCGAGGGCGCTTTCCGGAACGTAGGCCGAGCGACCGGCCGCGGCCCGCTTGAGGCGCGCGGTGGCGTCGGCACCCTGGCGTGCCGCGGCGGCGGCATCGCCCAGTCCCTGGCCGGCCTTGAGTGCCTCGATGGCCGGCACCAGCGCATCGATCATGGTGCGATCGCCTGGGCGGGCGCCGCCGTAGTGCTGCATGCCCTCGACGGCGGCGCCCAGGGCCTCGCCCCATGGCTTGCCCCGGCCGAGTGCCGCGCCGGCCGCGGTGGCGAAGATCGACAGCAATACGCCACTCGAACCGCCCATGTCCCGGGCCAGCAGTTCGCCGATGCCGTTCATCAGGGCGGCGGAATTGCGCGTGTCGAGGCGCCCGGCCTCGAGGGCCCTGCCGATGGCCGCCGCGCCGCTGGCCATGCTGCTGCCGGCATCGCCATCGCCGCTGCGCGCATCCAGCTCGTCCAGCGCTTCGCGGGCCTCGCTGAGCGCATCGAGGATCCGGCGCAGCGCATGGGCAGTGGCTGCCTCCTGCGGCGCAGCGTCTGTGAGCATGCTGGCTTGCCTGACGGCGGCGGGCTCGAAGCGCTGCGGCGTGCGAACGCGACGCACGCCCGGCCAGCCGGGTGCCGCCGTCGGTGCGTTCAGCGCGGCGGCAAGCGACTCGCTATGCGCCATCAAGGTGACGGAGAAACCGTGCATGTCGAGCGAGGTCATCAGTGGTGCGGGGCCGACCAGCAGCGCCAGGCGCTCGGTGCCGAGTTCGGCGAGCAGCGCCTGGGCCAGCACGTTCATCTCCTGGGTGGCGCAGCCGCCGAGGTTGTTGAGCAGGGCGACCATCGGTGTCTGTGCGTCGTGACGTTCACCCATCGTCGCCAGCAGGGGCGTGAGCACTGCGCTCATCGCCTCGCGGGCCGTGGCTGGCGAGACGCGCTGGGCGCCGGCCTCGTTGTGGATGCCCAGGCCTAGCTCCGGCGAGCGCTCGTCGGGGGCCTGGCCCGGCATGCTCGCACCGCGCAGTGCCATGCCCAGCGAGGCCATCTGTCCTGCGGCTTCGCTTGCCAGCCGGGCGACTTCGGCCAGCGATTCGCCCTGCGCGGCGTGATAGCCCGCGACCTTGTGAACGGCGACGGTACCGGCGATGCCGCGCGGCTGTGGCGCGTCCTCCAGCGCGATATCGTCGGCCACGATCACCATCTCGACAGCGAGCCCTTCGCCGCGGGCGCGTTCGGCGGCCAGGCCGAAATTGAGTCGGTCGCCAGTATAGTTCTTGACGATCAGCAGGCAGCCGGCCTGGCCACAGACTTCGCGAATGCCGCTGAGCACGGCCTCGACGCTGGGCGAGGCGAACAGGTTGCCGGCGATCGCTCCGGTCAGCATGCCCTCGCCGACGAAGCCTGCGTGGGCGGGCTCGTGGCCTGACCCGCCACCGGAGAGCACGGCCACCTGGTCGTTACCGTGGCGGTCCTTGTCCCAGTCGGCGCGCAGCATGAGGCGCATGCCGCTGGCGGCGGACGAGAGGCGCACGGGGCCCAGGTACGCCTCGGCTTCGAGGATTTCCGCGACGAGATCGTCCGGGGCATTGTAGAAATGATCCATCGGTGACTCCTGGAACAAAGCGAAGGTGGCGCCTAAAGGGTAGCGTCTGGAGGCGCCAACGACAGGCCCACAAACGCAAAATCCCGCCTGAAAGCGGGATCTGTAGTGTCCTGGCCGCCCGTGATTCGGGTGGCCAGTGTGCCCATTCGGTATCAGCGATCCTGGGGATCGTCGATGTCGTCGCTGTCGGGCTTGCGGTGAGACGGGTCGCTGACCTGGTAGACCGGTGGCGCTGCGTCGCCGCTGGCGTCGTCCGCTTCCCGCGTGTCCACGGCCTGACGGCGCTCCTCGACCAGGCGGATGTTGGCCGGCGGTGCGCCGCCATTCTTGTCTTCGCCGAAATACAGTGTGGTATGCGGGAACGGAATCTCGATACCCGCGGCGTCGAAGCGCAGCTTGACCAGGCGATTGTAGGCACGGCCCACGCCCCACTGGTCGCCCGGCGTGGTCTTGATCACCACGCGAATGTTGACCGAGCTATCGGCCAGCGCTATCACGCCGGCTACGGTCAGCGGCGCCAGCAGCTTGTGGCCGTGCTCCTCGCTGGACTTGAGGTCCTCGAAGGCGAGCTCCAACTGGGCGATGGCGTCGTCGATGCTCTCACGATAGGCGATGCCGTACTCGCCGACATGATTGCCGAATTCGCGCATGTAGTTGGAGACGGTATCGACGCTTGAGAACGGCACGATGTGGTAGGTGCCGGCCAGGTCGCGAATGCCCACCGAGCGAATGCTCAGCCGCTCGGCGGTACCGGTGACCCCGCCGACGGTGACCACGTCGCCGGTGTTCATGGCGTTCTCCACCTGGATGAATACCCCGGTGATGATGTCCTGAACCAGCTTCTGGGCGCCGAAGCCGATCGCCAGACCGATCACCCCTGCGCCGGCGATTAGCGGGCCGATGTTGATGCCTATCTCGGCCAGCACGATCATCGCGGTCATGGTGATCAGGGCGATCGCCAGGGCGTTGCGGAACAGGCTGAGCAGCGTCTTGGCGCGGGCGGTAGGTTCGCCGCTGCCGGTCTCGGGATTGAGACGGTGCTCGATGAGGCTGGCCAGGGCGATCCACAGAGCGCAGGCGACCACCAGGATGATGATTACGTCGGTCAGCTTGCTGACCGTACCGCGACCGGCATCGGTGGCATACCAGGCGGCCAGGTCGAAGACGCCCCAGGCGTTGAGTATCAGCATCGTCACGGCGATCAGAATGATCGCACGGATTATCTTGAGGAAGGTGGGGATATAGGCATTGAGCCGCGCCTCCAGTTTGGGCAGCTTGCGTCGCAGGTCGTCGGAGAGCGTGATGCGCCGGCCGATCAACTGGGTGAGTACGCCCGATAGCAATAGCCCCAGCCCGGCTATGATCAGCGTCTGGAGGGTCGCCGCGGCAACGCTCGGCAGGGCGTCTTCGGGGCGCGCGATGCTGACCAGCAGGACAACCAGGAAGTAGACGATGGCCAGCAGATGCCAGACCTTGCCCAGCAGCCGCAGAGCCACCCGGCTGGGACTCATGGTGGCCTGCTCGGCCTTGGCCTCGAGGGCGGCACGCACCTTGGTACGGTTCTTGAGTACCATCAGGGTGGCGTAGATGAACGCCAGCAGCATGATGATTAGACCGGCTCCCTGGCCCAGAGCCGGCGACAGATTGAAATTGATGATCGGTACCAGCACCAGCATACCGTAGCCCACGAAGCCGGTGAGCGTGGCCAGCCAGCGGTTCCAGTGTTTCGCTTCATCGGTGGCGATCGGTACCAGCCGCAGGCCCTCGTAGTGCGATGAGAACAACATGCGTATCGCCGCCTTGACCAGTTCGATGATCAAGAAGGCATTGAGGAACAGCGAGGCCTGGGTGGACAGGCTGCCGTTATCGCCGATGGCGAAGGTGGCGATCAGGTTGCCGCCGATATAGGCCAGAGCGACGATGAGCACGTCGATAAGCGCGGCAACGGCCACGGCACCGATCAAGCGCAGCAGCGCGCTACGCCCCTCGCTTGCTTGCGACCATCGGCTGATGCGGCTGAACAGCGGGTGGCCGAGGCGCCGCAGGATGAAGAACACCGCGAAGGTGGCGATGATCACCAGGCCCAGATTGATCGCCGCCGCCATGACGGCCGCGCTGTCGATGCCCGGGCTGACATCGACCTGGGGTGCGAACAGCCCGCCCAGCGCGATGGCCAGGGCTTTGAACTGACTGCCGATATCGCCGGCGACGCTACTGGTCAGCTCGGCCAGACGCCGCGCCAGAGAGACCTGCTCGGGGCTTTGATCGCTGGGTGCCTGCTCGGCCACGGCCTCGGCGCTGGGAGCCTCGCCGGGGAGCGCTCGCTCGCCTGCCGTGGTCGTCTTGGCCAATGCGCGCAACTCCTCGATCAGGCGCTGCCGCGAGGCTTCGTTCTCGAGCAGATCGGCGAGCGTGGCGTAGGCCGGTCCCGACTGTTCCGGTTCCGCGGCGTCCGACGGCGCGGAGACTTCCTGGGCGAATGCCGGCAAGGCGAAGCACACCATCAAGGCCAGCCCCAGCCAGTAACCTAGCCAAGGGATATTGCGCGATTTCGGCACGTTAAACCTCCATGTAACGGCGGCGCTGGCCTGCCGGTTGGTTGTCGCTCATCGGTGTCGCTGAAAACCCGCGTCAGGCGTAGCCAGCTCGATGAAGAGTCAGGCAAAGCTCTCTATCCTTCACTACCCTATCTGGAGTCTGCGGCTAGGGCGTGAATAGACGTTTTTAAGGTGGCCAGCAGGGTTTCGGTAAGCGCTGGCTTGGAAAAAAAACAGTAAAATTATTATACGCATGTTGTACATGAGGTGGTAGATACGCAAGGCTACCATAACCTGACGCTACTCATTGACTGGGTAACTGCAAGGAGCGTGGAAGCGCCAGGCATGCCGTTTCGAAGAGGCAGCGGCTAGCCGCCGCCGGATCGGTCTGAACGCGACCGCGACAATTAAAAAGGAAGGGATCATCCATGTTTAAAGTCACGCTGGAACTGCGTTGCAACGTCTGTAGCGGCGAGCGCTTCATGCTGCCATCGCTGGACGAGACCGATCAGACCATCCGCTGTGCCGAATGCCGAGCGTTCAAATGTCATGGCGACGATCTCGAGAGGATATTGGCGGGCGACAGCGGTTTGCCGCGTCATGCTCAGCGCTCGGCTTCCTGGCAATTGGCCGCCCGCTGAAGGGGTAGCCTGAAGTTACAGCCACCCCGGCAA
Organism: Halomonas sp. HP20-15; assembly: GCF_033446685.1. NCBI lineage: Bacteria > Pseudomonadati > Pseudomonadota > Gammaproteobacteria > Oceanospirillales > Halomonadaceae > Halomonas > Halomonas sp. HP20-15. The sequence goes on from NZ_JAWQLY010000002.1 coordinate 405,773, forward strand.
CAGGGTGGCTTTTGCAGGGCTTGGCAGGTGCGGCTCAACCGGCGGCGGGATCGGCATCCTTTTTGCGCTGTTGCTCACCGAGGCCCTCGACGTCCGAACGGTTCATGCGGGCGACTTCTTCCTCTGCGGCCTCGCGGCTATCGAACATGCCGATGGTGGCACCGGTGTCGCTATCGTAGACCTCGTATTTTGCAGTCTCGACGTTATGAGGATCCGGCAGTTCACGCCAGGTGATGGTTTTCTTGAGCATCGCTGGTTTGCCTCCTTGGCGGGATGTCGTTCGAGTGTGGCACAGGGAGGGCCGGGTATCGAAGCCTCTGCGGCCCTGAGTGCCGGTTGGTCCATTGCCTCGCTTGAGCATGGCTTCCCTGGTTACATGACGCAGGAGTCGAGCACTCTGCGAGTGTGACCTGAAATTTCGCCTATCCAGCGGGCATTTTCCATCTCGACGATCCGCCGCCTAGGCTGCCAAACTTCGACCTGTTGTTGTTGCGACTTACTAAGGACAGTGAGAAAAATGAAAATGGAAAGTGATCGCTCGTTACATATCTGCCGATATTGTTGGACGCTCGTATATATCCAGCATGCGTTGGATGCCATGCCTCCTGCTTGCCCACAATGCTGTCATCATGAGTATGAGCCCGTCGTCAGTTCCGCGACCGGTCGGACGCCGAAGGCCCTCGGACATCTATTGATGGCCGACGTGCGGTAAGGCTTGTCGGTGTCGAGGTGGCTCGGTATGTTGAGCGTGTTTGACGACTCAATTCAGTGATACCGGGAGTGGCAGCATCGAAACCCTCAATAAGGCCGCACTTGTTACCGGTGGGGCGACCCGTATCGGTCGTTTCTTTGCGATGCACCTGGCGCAGCAAGGCTATGACGTCGCACTGCACTACCACCATTCCAGCGAGCAGGCTACTCAGGTAGCCGAAGCGATTCGCGATATGGGGCAGGCCTGTGAGTGCCTGCCCTGCGATTTTCGTCAGGGCGATGTCGAGACGCTTATCTCGCGCTCCAGGGCACGCTTTCCGGGGCTTTGCGTCTTGGTCAACAGCGCGTCGGCCTATGCGGCAGCTGCTATTGCCGAAACCTCCGGGGCGCTTCTCGAGGAGCAGTTCGCCGTCAATCTCTTCGCGCCGTTTCGACTGACACGCAGCTTTGCCAAAGAGATCGGCGAGGGCGATATCGTCAATATTCTCGATAACAAGATCGCGTTCAATCAGCCAGCCTATGCGGCCTATCTGCTCGCCAAGAAAAGTCTCGGTGAGCTGACCCGCATGGCAGCCCTGGAACTCGCTCCACGCATTCGCGTCAATGCCATTGCGCCGGGCGTGGTGCTACCGGCCTCGGTACGCAGCGACGATTACCTGGCCTGGCGTCGCGGCGGCATTCCGCTGGCGCGTCAGGGCGAACTGGACGAACTGGGGCAGGCGCTCGACTATTTGCTGAAGAATCGCTTCGTCGCGGGGCAGACGTTGTTCGTCGACGGGGGAGAGTCGCTCAAGCGGGAGGGGCGTCATTCCGAGAATTATCCCGGCGATCTTTGAGCCTCGGCAACGCTTGTAGCGGGTCTTTTGCAAGACGGGTGCGCTGCTGGCTGCCGAGTACGAAAAAGCCAGTGGCGATGAGCATCGCCACCGGCTAGCGGTTAGGTCACGCCTTCTTGCTACCTTCCTGGCGTGTGGCCTTGGAGCCCTTGGGACGCACGTAAAGCACCAGGGCATGGTCGACGAGTTCGTAACCGTGTTCTTCGGCTATCTCGTGCTGAAGCCTTTCGATGCCCTCGTCGAAAAACTCGACGATCTTGCCGCTTTCCAGGCAGACCATGTGATCGTGATGTTCCTCTTGGGACACCTCGAACAGGGCATGCCCGCCATCGAAGTGATGGCGAATGACCAGGCCGGCGGCCTCGAACTGAGTCAGCACGCGGTACACGGTAGCCAGACCGACATCCTCACCGGCATCCAGCAAGGCCTTGTAGACGTCCTCGGCGCTGAGATGGGTCTCCATGTTTCGAGACTTCTCAAGAATTTGCAGGATCTTGACGCGAGGAAGCGTGACTTTCAGCCCTGCCCGGCGCAATTCATGGTTCTGGTCGGCCATGGTTACTCTTCGCAGTATCGTGGTGGGTCGGTTATGATCGACCAAAGCAACGATAGTGAAGAACGGGGCCAAATGCAAAACCTGATCAAAACAGTCATCTTCTCCTTCGCGCTGATACTCGTCAGCGGCTGTAGCTACTTAGGCGTCTATAAGCGCGACTTGCCCCAGGGCAACCTGATCACCCAGGACATGCTGGCTCAACTGGAGCTCGGCATGAGCCGTGAGCAGGTACAGTATGTGATGGGCAGTCCACTGCTCGAAGCGCCATTCAATGACGACCAGTGGGACTATGTATTCCGCCTTGACGAGGCCTACAGCGGTGTCATCTACAAACGCCTGACGCTCACTTTCGACAACGATCGTCTGATCGACATGCAGGCTTTTGGCGACATCGGTACCAACATCGACCTCAAGCCGGAAAATGGGCCGGGCCCGGCGATGCAGGACAATGCACGCCCGGACAGCGTCATCGACGCGACGCCCAGCCGTACTTCGTTTAGGGATACGCCGGCCGAGTAATCGCTTGCCGGCCGGAGCCCAGGGTTGCCGGCTATTGGCCGGCCGAACGGTCGGCACGCTGACGGCGGGCCTGCTTGGGGTCGATGAGCAGCGGGCGATACACCTCGACCCGGTCGCCGGGTTGCAGGATATGCGCCTGAGGCTCGCGCAGGGTCTTGCCGAAGATACCCAGCGCCGCCTGCGTAAAGGTCGACTCAGGCAGCTCGGGGAAGAAGCGGGCGAGATCCGCCTTGCGTACGGCCTCGCGGGCCGTCGTGCCTGCAGCCACTCTCAAAGCGACGATTTTCTGGCGCTGGGGAAGCGCGAAAGCCACTTCGACGCTGATCGTTGCCGCTTTGTCGTGTTCAGTAGCGGCCATAGACATCATCGGCACGCCGCGTGAAGGCATCAACCAACTGGCTGGCAACCTGGCTGAACAGCTTGCCGAACGCCATGCCGAGTATGCGGTTGGAAAACTCGAAGTGCATCTCCAGCGACACCTTGCAGGTGTTCTCGCCCATCGGGGTGAATAGCCACTGGCCCTGCAGGCGCTTGAACGGGCCGCTGACCAGCGACAGCTCGATGCGCTCGGGCGGGTAGAGGTCGTTGCGAGTGGTGAAGCTCTGCTCGACGCCGGCCTTTGCCAGTGTCAGTTCGCCGATCAAGTGCTCTTCATCGCGCTCGATCAGTCGGGTACGCCGACAGCCCGGCAGAAATTCCGGGTAGCGCTCGAAATCGTTGACCAGATCGAACATGGCCTGGGCGGAATGTCGCACCAATGCGGACCGATTGACCGTGGGCATGTACCTCTCCGCTGACTTCCCTGTGACTGGAGCGTATCATGGCGATTTATCTCGCCAAGCCCTTGAAGGATATCATGCCTCACCCCATGTGGGGTCTACTGGGCGTCACCGCATAGCGACATACGAGGACTCATGGGCAAGAATAAAGCCAACAAGGTGGGCAGCAGCGCCATCGCGCTCAACAAGAAGGCGCGCTTCGAGTACCACATCGAGGAAACCTTCGAGGCGGGCCTGGCTCTGGCGGGTTGGGAAGTAAAGAGCCTGCGTGCCGGCAAGGCTCAGCTCACCGATACCTATATTCTGGTCAAGAACGGTGAGGCTTGGCTCCTGGGTAGCCATTTCATGCCGCTCAACACTACCAGTACCCATGTGCTGGCCGATCCGACGCGCACGCGCAAGTTGCTGCTGCACCGCAAGGAGATCGCCAAGATATTCTCGCGCACACAGGACAAGGGGCATACCTGTGTACCGCTCAAGCTTTACTGGAAAAAGAACCTGGTGAAATGCGAGTTGGCGCTGGTCACCGGCAAGAAGCAACACGACAAGCGTGCCACCGAGAAGGAGCGCGACTGGAATCGTCAGAAGGCGCGTATCATGCGCGACAACAAGTGAGAGAAACGAGCTGCGTTGTACCTGAGAAAAGCACTCTGGTATAATTTCTTCGTGTTTTGGGGGCGACATGGCTTCGACGCCGGTGACAATCCCTGAGGTGCATGCCGAGAGCGTGATGTATCTCGTAAATCCAACATCACGATTAAATAGTCGCAAACGACGAAAACTACGCTCAGGGCGCACTGGCAGCTTAAAAACTGCTAGTGTTAGCCTGGCCCCGAAGCGATGTGCCCATTCATCGTGGACGGGAGACGAGCGCAAAGTAATGGGATCGCGATTGGCGGCGCCTTCACGTCAATCGTCAAACTTAAGAAGGCTCGCGTTGCTGGATCCTGCCCGTCGGAGTCAGCAACGCTAAAACAAAAGACGGAACTAAGCATGTAGAGCCAATGGGCGAGTGCCGGCGGACGGGGGTTCAATTCCCCCCGCCTCCACCACTCAAGCATACGAATCAAGCACCTACGGGTGCTTTTTTCGTTTCTAGCAATAGTCTGGCTCGTCGCAACATGGCGTGGCTGCTTTTATGATCCCCGGGCGCCCGGACTTGGCACTTGCGGCGCACAGCGACCAACGCGAACACGAAAGAGCCCGGCCAATGGACGGGCTCTTGACGCTGCGAAACGGTTGACGACCGAGTGCGGTGAAGTGGCCTAGCCGTTGTGGACGTTGCTGCCGATCGCTGCGCTGGTGTCGGCATCACTGTTAGCGGCGTTCGGATAACCGGTCGTAGCGCTGGGCTGAACGCGCAAGTTGCCGGGTTCCAGCGGCTCGCCCAGTTCGTTGCTGCCGCAAAGCGTGAAACGTGCCAGGTGCTTGCGCGCGGCTCCGAACAGCTGATGCTCGACCCGTTGGGGGAGAGTGGCTGCGTCGCGGACGCTGATATCGCATGTTCCTTCACGGGAGTCGTAACGCACTCGCTCGATATGGGGCGCAACGCCGAATGTGGCGGCATCCTGTACAAAGCGCAGCATCTCGGCGAGTTCGTTGGCGCGGGCATTGGCGCTGACGATCGGTACATCGAAGGCGATCAGTTCGCTGGGCTGCACTTGGCGTGCATCGTCTGCGAAGTAATCGTTCTGCTCGGTCATGGTGATCTCCCTGTCGATAATCATGCTCCTTGTACCCGGTAGTCGGAGCGCCCCCGGCTGCCGAGAACACCCGAAAGTAACCCAGCATCGCCCGGGATGCCTGATCATGGGTTAACTCTGTGCGTTTTCTCATCCGAGACAACCCGCGCTGCTAAGTCTTACCGGTCACACGAGCGATAGGCACAAGGCGCCAGGCCCTGAACGCCCGGGCGCACGCTGAACAGGGCGCCGGCCTGGCTTTGTGCGTCACAGCCCTCGGCGGCGGTGGTAATATACAGCGTGGCGAGATCGTCGCCGCCGAAGGTGCAGCAGGTGACGCGCGAGGCCGGCAGTCGGATCTCCTGATCGCGGCGGCCGTCGGCAAGGAAGCGGGTCACCCGGGCGCCCTCCCAATGGGCGACCCAGAGGCCGTCTTCGGCGTCCAGCGTCATGCCGTCGGGGAAGCCGTCTTCCTCGCTGAAACGGATGTGGAGACGCTTGTTGGCGAGCATGCCGTCGTCGGCCAGATCGAATGCATAGATCGTGCGCGCCGGGCTATCGGTGTGGTAGAGCGTGCCGCCATCGGCGCTGATCGCCGGGCCGTTGGTCACGGTGTAGGGGCGGTCCATCTCGTGCAGGCCGCGCTTGTCGAAGCGCAACAGTCGGCCGCTGGCCGCCTGCTCCTGGTTGTCCATGCTGCCGAACCAGAGCCGACCCCTGGGATCGGCCTTGCCGTCGTTGAGGCGATGGCCGGGAACATCGAGGACCGGCTCGGCGAGCGTCTCCAGGATGCGTGGCGAACCATCCTCCAGGGTGAGATGGACGAGCCGCGAGCGTAGCCCGGCGACGAGCCCGCCATCGGCATGCGGCGCCAGCCAGCAGCAGGCCTCCTCGAGCGGCCAGCTATGCGTTTCGCCGCTGTCCGGGGTATAGCTCAACAGGCGGCTGCCGAGTATGTCGACGAATAGCAGGCAGCGGTACTCGCTAGACCACAGCGGCCCTTCGCCGAGCCGGGTTCGGGCGTTCCAGAGATTTTGCGGTTGTGTGGTCATGGGCTCCTCGTCGAGAACGGTACGAACGCGTTCTACTAGAGTGCCGCAAGCGAGCCGCGATGAGAACGCATGCGGATGACAGCTTTCGGCGGAAGTGCTAAGTATGGACACCGTTTGCCGGACCGAGTCGCGCTGCACGCCGCGCCGTTGAACGCGAAGCCGATTTGTCGCGAAGCCAATTTTATAAGGGAAGCGCCGTGAAGTTGTTGATTCTGGACGCCCCCCACTGCTTGAGCCTGGCGCTGGCGCGCGAGGCCAACCGGCGGGGGGACACCGAGCTGACCATCGAGGAGGACTTGGTCCTCGACCCTGACCGGCTCACTGAAACGGCACCGGATGCCGTGTTGATTCCGCCACTGGTGCAGCCGAGCGATGCCGATCCATCCGCGGTCATGGCCCATGCCGAAGCGGTGGAAGGGTGCCTGGAGTGTTGCCAGCGCTACGATGTGCCGTTGGTCTGGTGCGTGTCCGACCAGCTCTACGAAGACGGCGCCGACACGCCGATCGACGAACACGTGATCCCGTCGCCGCGTGACGAGAACCTGCGCCGGCTGATCGTGACCGGCAACCGGGTTCGCGAGCAACACGGCCGCCACCTGATCGTGCGCCTGGGGCCGCTGTTTGCCCTCGAAGGCGCCGGAGCCTGGCTGACCGAGCTGATCGATACGCTGATGGCCGGCCGGCAAGTGCGGGTCGCCGAAGACATCATCTTCTGTCCCACTTCGGTGGATTCCGTGGCGCTGGCATTGATCGGCATGCTGCAGCAGCTAGGCTGCGGCGCCAATGCCTGGGGTGCCTATCACCTGGCCGGAACCGAGCCGGTCAGCGGCTACACCTTTGCCTCGGTAGTGCGCACCCAGCTGGCGACGCGTCTCGAGGGGCTCGGCAAGCAGGTGGCGCTCGGCGAGCTCATGGCGCTCAATCATCACCACGATCAACCGCTGAGGCGGGTGCTCAACTGCCGGCGAGTGCTGGATGCCTTCGGCGTCCACCAGAAACCCTGGCGGCTCGAGCTGGGCCGCATGCTGGATACCTGGTGCCAGGCCTACCAGGCCCAGGAGGCGCTATGAACGCGATTCGCAGCGCGATCTTCTATGTCGGCTACTTCCTGGCCATCCTGGTATTCGGTCTGCTGTGCCTGCCGGTCACACCGCTGTTGCCGTTGGCCGGGCGCTATCGGCTGCTCAATCTCTACAATCACTTCATCGTCGGCTGGTTCGCCTGGGCCTGTGGGGTGCGTTACACGGTGCGCGGACGCGACAACGTGCCGGCGGGGCCGGTGGTGATACTCGCCAATCACCAGTGCGAATGGGAGACGCTGTTCCTGCAGATTCTCAAGCCGCCGGTATGCACCGTGCTCAAACAGGAGCTGCTCAACCTGCCGCTGTTCGGCTGGGCGCTGCGGCTATTGCATCCGATTGCGCTGGATCGCTCGCGCCCGGCACGGGCCATGAAGCAGGTCCTCTCGCAGGGCCCGCAGCGCCTGCGCGAAGGCTTGTCGGTGCTGATCTTCCCCGAGGGCACGCGGGTCGAGCCGGGTCATCGGCGGCGTTACAACAAGAGCGGGGCGGTGATCGCCTGTCGGGCCGGCGTGCCGGTGCTGCCGGTGGCGCACAATGCCGGCGAGCGCTGGCCGGGGCGGCACTGGGTCAAGAACCCAGGCCCGTTGAATGTCGTGGTCGGTCCGCCGATCGCTACCGAGGGGCGCACGCCGGAAGCGGTGCTGGTCGAGGTCGAGGCCTGGATCGAGGAGCAGTTGACGTCGATTTCCGAAGTGCCGCGCCCGGCGACCGCCAGCGAGGCGGCAGCCGGCAAGCTGCCGGTCTAGCCGGACCACTGGGCCATCGTTCCCGAGCCATGAACAAGCAAAAGGCACCCGTTTAGGGTGCCTTTGCTATACATGCGGCCATTGCACAGGCCGAAGACGGCCGGTGTCAGTCCTTCAGGCGCTGTAGCACCAGGCAGGCATTGGTGCCGCCGAAGCCGAAGCTATTGGACAGTACCCGTTCGAGCGTCACGTTGTCGCGGCGCTGGGTGACGATGTCGAAACCTTCGGCCTGGTCGTCGAGCGCCTCGACATTGGCCGAGGCGGCAACGAAACCGTGCTCCATCATCAGCAGCGAATAGATCGCTTCCTGAACGCCGGTAGCGCCCAGCGAGTGACCGGTCAGCGACTTGGTCGAACTCATCGCCGGGGTGCGATCGCCGAATACCTCGCGCACCGCCTTGAGCTCGGCGACGTCGCCGACCGGCGTCGAAGTGCCGTGGGTATTGATGTAGTCGATGCTGCCGTCGACCGTGGCCATGGCCTGGCGCATGCAGCGCGCCGCACCTTCGCCGGAGGGCGCGACCATGTCGTAGCCGTCGGAGGTCGCGCCGTAGCCGACCACCTCGGCGTAGATCTTGGCACCGCGCGCCTTGGCGTGCTCGAGTTCCTCGAGCACCACGATGCCGCCGCCGCCGGCGATGACGAAGCCGTCACGGCCCTTGTCGTAGGGCCGCGAAGCCTGCTCGGGGCGGTCGTTATAGCCCGTGGTCAGGGCGCCCATGGCGTCGAACAGGCACGACAGCGTCCAGTGTTCCTCTTCGCCGCCGCCGGCGAACACCACGTCCTGCTTGCCGAGCTGGATCTGCTCGACGGCATTGCCGATGCAGTGGGCAGAGGTCGCGCAGGCCGAGGAGATCGAATAGTTGACCCCCTTGATCTGGAACGGCGTGGCCAGGCACGCCGATACGGTACTGCCCATGGTGCGCGTGACGCGGTAGGGGCCAACCCGGCGCAGGCCCTTTTCGCGCAACACATCGGCGGCCTCGACCTGGTTGGCGCTCGAGGCGCCGCCGGAACCGGCGATCAATCCGGTACGCTCGTTGGACACCTGTTCGGGGGTCAGCCCGGCGTCCTCGATGGCCTGGGCCATGGATACATAGGCGTAGGCGGCCGCATCGCCCATGAAGCGGCGCTGCTTGCGGTCGACCAGCGCATCGAGGTCGATATCGACCACCCCGGCGACATGGCTGCGGAATCCGCGTTCGGCGTAGTCGTCCTTGAAGCGAATGCCGGAGCGGCCGCTTCTGAGGGCATCCAGAACCTGCTGCTGGTCATTGCCGAGGCAGGAAACGATGCCCAGGCCGGTGACTACCACTCGTCTCATGGAAGCCTCCTGATCAGAAATTCGCGGTGGAGGTGAACAAGCCGACACGCAGGTCATTGGCCTGATAGATGTCACGGCCGTCGACCGAAACGGTGCCGTCGGCGATGCCCAGTATCAACCGCCGGGTAATGATCCGCTTGAGGTTGATCCGGTAGGTGACCTTGTCGGCATCCGGCATGATCTGGCCCGAGAACTTGACCTCGCCGCAGCCCAGCGCACGTCCGCGGCCCGGATGGCCCAGCCAGCCGAGATAGAAGCCGACCAATTGCCACATGGCATCCAGGCCCAGGCAGCCGGGCATCACCGGATCGCCCGGGAAGTGGCAGTCGAAGAACCACAGGTCGGGATGGATATCCAGCTCGGCGATCAGTTCGCCCTTGTCGTACTGACCGCCGGCCTCGTGAATCTGCGTGATGCGGTCGAGCATCAGCATGTTGGGAGCCGGTAGCTGGGCATTGCCCGGGCCGAACAGTTCGCCGCGGCTGCATGCCAGCAGTTCTTCGTAGCTGAAAGAGTGTTGCTTGGTCACTGAGTCATTCCGAGAGTCCGAATTGTTGTGCCACGCACCCGGCGCAGACGCGCCTAGTCTACTGGCACCGCGAGGTGAATGCACGCCGGCCCCCAGGCTAGCCGTGGTGAAGGCGTCGCGCAACGCCGACATTGGTGGCGTTGCAGCTTGCGCCAGACTTAACGCGCGGGGCATGATGCAACTATTTTGTCGCGCCAACCTACATTCAAGATGAGCAGCCATGTGGCCCACCTTTACCCTTAATCGCCCGATGACCTGGATGGGTCTGGCCGCCTTGGCGGCGATGAGTTGGCTGCCGTTGGTGTCGCTGCGTCTGGCCGCGCTAGCCATGGTGCTGGTTGCCCTGCTCGACGGCTGGCGCCAGATCAAGCGCGAGCATCGCCGCCGCCAGCTCAGCGAAGAGGCGCTCAAGCTGTCCGGCGACGGGGTGATCATTTCCGACAAGCACAACCGCATCATCTGCGTGAACCCGGCCTTTACCCAGATCACCGGCTATACCCGCGAGGAAGTGCTGGGCCTGGACGCCTCGACGCTCTCTTCCGGGCGCCACGACAAGGCCTTCTACGAGCGCTACTGGCAGACGCTGGACGCCACCGGGCGCTGGGAAGGCGAAATCTGGAATCAGCGCAAGCATGGCGATCAGTATCCCGAATGGTTGCGGGTGCAGGCGTGCACCGGGGACAAGGGCCGGATCAGCCATTACGTCGGCCTGTTCACCGACATCTCCCGGCACAAGGCGCGCGAGCAGGATCTGCGGCGGATCGGCTTCGAGGACCCGTTGACCGGCCTGCCCAATCGCCGTCGGCTGCACGATCTGCTCACTTCGCGGCTGCATCGGTTGCGCGCCGGCGAGGGGCTGGACATGGCGCTGATCGACATCGACGGCTTCAAGTCGATCAACGATGGTCTGGGTGTCGATTGCGGCGATCGTCTGCTGGCGCGCTTCGGCCAGCGGCTGGCGGCCTTCGTCGCCGGCGGCGTCGTCGGCCGGCTGGGCGGCGACGAGTTCATGGTGATCCGGACCACCACCTTCGACGATCATGAGAAGTGGGTTGCCGGATTGCGCGAGCATCTCAGCGAGCCGTTCGAGATCGACAGCAGCTCGCTGCGCCTGGGGCTGACCATCGGCAGTTGCCGGGCGCCCGACGACGGCAACGATTCGGGGGTGCTGTTCCAGCGCCTGGAGTCGGCGCTGTATTCGGCCAAGCGCCACGGCCGCAATCACGACCGGCGCTTTCGGCCCTCGCTGGAAGTCGCCGGCGACCGCCAGCTGGCAATGGTCAACGACCTACGACGCGCCCTGGCCCAGGGCGATCAACTGGAGCTCTACTACCAGACCCAGCATCGTCTGAGCGACGGCGGCATGGTCGGCCTGGAAGCGCTGTTGCGCTGGCGCCATCCCGAGCTGGGCATGGTCTCGCCGGGCGATTTCATCCCGCTGGCCGAGCGCCACGGTCTGATGACGGCGCTCGGCAACTGGGTCATCGAGCAGGCCGTCGCCCAACTGGCCAGCTGGTACGCCAGCGGCATGCCGCGAGTGCCGATCTGGGTCAACATCTCAGCACTACAGCTGATCCAGGGCGATCTCGAGTCGCGGCTGGCCGCAGCATTGGCCCAGCATCGCATGCCCGCGCGCATGCTCGGCCTGGAGCTTACCGAGTCGGTGCTGCTTGACGAGCGCGCGGGGGACATTTCGCCGCGTCTCGAGGCGCTGCGCGCCAAAGGCCATCCGATCGCCATCGACGACTTCGGCACCGGCTATTCCTCGATGGCTTATTTGAAGCGGCTGCCGATCGACAAGCTCAAACTCGACCGCGCCTTCATTCGTGCGTTGCCCGAGGATGTCGCCGACGCCGCCATCGTTGCGGCGGTGCTGGCGATGGCCGAGGGGCTGGGCCTCGAAGTGGTCGCCGAGGGCGTGGAGACCCAGGCCCAGCGCGACTTCCTGGTCGCGCACGGCTGCCCCATCACCCAGGGCTTCCTGTTTGCTCGGCCGGAGCCGGCCGAGGCCATCGAGGCGCGCTACATCAAGGCCGCATCGAATGCCTCGCTCAGGCCGTCGTCGGCGACCTGAGCGAGTGCCGTCGAGCCAGCCAGCCGCACACTGCCGCCCAGGCCAGTGCCTCGCCTGGCAGTAGCCAGGCGGCGAGTTCGACCTGCGCCAGCCGCGCCCCGCCGTAATAGGACAGCGGCCCACCGATCGCGCCACACAGCATGGCGAGCCATCGGTGCCGCCACAGCCCGGCCAGCGAATGGTCCACCAGGGTCCCGAACAGCGGCCACAGCGCCCACAGCCACAACGGTAGCGGCCAGGAACTGGCGGCGGTCGTGGCGAAGCCGCCCGCCAGCGCGAAGCCACCGTCAACGATCAGGCCGAGCAGTGCAAACCCGGCCAGCCTGCGCCACTCGCCCGCCAGCGCTAGCCAGTGCAGATGGATCGCCACCAGCACCGCGGCTATCGGTAGACCCACGGCATTGCCGCCCAGCACGCAACTCAGCCAGCCCATCTTGAAGGCGAGCGCATTGTAGACCGAGCGCCGGTGCAGGTTCATGGCTGGCCGGTGAGTGGCCTGCGCCGCGCCCCGGGCTTGGCCAGCAGCAACTGGCAGGTGCCGATAGAACGCTCGAGAAAGCCGCCTTCGCAATAGCACAGGTAATAGCGCCACAGGCGGATGAAGCGCTCCTCGTAGCCGAGCCTGCGAACGGTTTCCAGGTTGGCCTCGAAGCGCTTGCGCCACTCGCGCAGGGTGCGTGCATAGTGCGGGCCGATCTCCTCGAGATCGAGCAGGTTGAGCGTGGTGTGCCGCGTTAGCCCTGTGAGGATGGCGCTGTGTGACGGCAGGAAGCCGCCCGGGAACACATAGCGCTTGATGAAGTCGACGTCGCGCTTGGCGGCCTCGAAGCGCTGGTCGCGAATGGTGATCGCTTGCAGCGCGGCGAGGCCATCGTCGCTGAGCAGGCGATCCAGCGTCGCCAGGTAGGTGCCCAGGTACTGGTGACCGACGGCCTCGACCATTTCCACCGAGACGAGCCGGTCGAAACGGCCCTCGAGCTCGCGGTAATCCTGCTGGAGCAGCGTGATGCGGTCCTCGAGTCCTTCCTCGGCGATGCGGCGGGCAGCGTACGCATGCTGCTCGGCGGAAAGGGTGGTGGTGGTGACGCGGCAACCGCGGGTTCGGGCGGCGTGGATCGCCAGCCCGCCCCAGCCGGTGCCGATCTCCAGCAGATGATTGTCGGCGCCGACGTCGAGCGCGTCGAGCAGCCGCTCCAGCTTGTAGGTCGAGGCCTCCTCGAGGCTCGCTTCGGCGTGCGGGAACAGCGCGCTCGAATACATGCGGTGACGTCGGTCGAGAAAGAGTTCGAACAGTTCGTTGCCGATGTCGTAGTGAGCGCTGATGTTGCGGCGCGAGCCGCGTGGCGTGTTGCGCTTGAGCGTGTGCCACGCCCCGAGCAGCCAGCGGGCGAACCGTGCGCTGCCGTTCTCGACCTCGCCGTTGACGCGTTCCAGGTTGGTCGCGAATAGCCGGATCAGCGTGACCAGGTCGTCGGTGTCCCAGTCGTCGTCCATGTAGGCCTCGCCGGCCCCCACGGTGCCGCCCAGCGCCAGGCGCCGCCAGGTGCGCTCGCGCTTCAGCGTGACGCGCACCGCGAGTGGCCCGCCGCGACCGAGCTGGTGGCATTCGCCGTCGGGCTCGATCAGCGTGATGCAGCCGCCCTCGAACCGGTCGAGCTGGGCCAGCAGGCGCGGCTTGAGCCAGCGCGTCAGCCTATCGATGCTCGATGCGGCGGGTTTGGCGGGGCGCGCAGCGGGCGGGCGAAGCGAGGTCATGGCGAATTCTCCCGATGGCCGGAATCGCGGCGATGATGAACGTAGACCGGTACTCGCTTGACCCATAGACGCAGCGCCTCGAAGTGAATCGCGGCGACGGTCTTGAGGCTCATCCAGGGCTGGCGGGACAGCGTCTCGAGCAGTACGCGGCGGGTTGCCGGTCGTGCCGTCAGCGTCAGGGTGGCGTCGAAATGGCGTGCGCCCTCCTGCCAGTTCTCCATGTGCAGGTAGAGGCGTTCGCCGGGGGCGTTGAAGCGCCAGCGGTAGTCCATGTTCATGGGGTTGAACGGCGACACGTGCAGGGCCTTGGTGAACGTCGCGCCGTGCAGGTGACGGGCGGGATCGACGGCGCAGGCGTAGACGTGGCGTTCGCCCCAGGGCGTGTTGGTGACCTCGCCGATGACCGCACGCAGCCGCTCGTGGCGGTCATAGACGTAGTAAAGGGTGAGCGGGTTGAAGGCCACGCCGCACAACCGCAATTGGGCGAGCATGCAGACCCGGCCGTCCGCCGCCGCGGCCAGTTCGCCGCCCAGTTCGCTAGCCAGGCGTTCGCGTACCGCCTGCTTGAGCGGCCGATCGTGAGGGGCCAGGTAGTCCTCGCGGCGAAAGCGCGCCAGGGCGCTGCGCTGCGCACTGAAGCCGGGCACGTGGGTGAACAGCTGCGGCAGTTCGTCGAGGTCCAGCCAGGCCATCCACAGCTGGTAGCTGAAGACGTGTCCGCACGGCACGAAGCGCCGGTGGCGGAGCTGGCCACGGTAGATGCAACTGCGCGGCATGGCGATCATGGTGTCGTCTCCCCATGGGCGTGGCGGACGCTTTCGCCGGCCTCCGGCTGCAAGGCGCGGGCCACGCGCAGGGCGCTCCAGACGCCATCCTCATGGAAGCCGTTGCGCCAGTAGGCACCGCAATAGTGGGTGCGCAACCGCGGTTGCGAGATCTCGGCATGGCGTGCCCGGGCCATCTCACCTTCGCGAGTGAAGGTGGGGTGCGCGTAGCTATAGCGTCCAAGCACCTGCGCGGGGTCGATCGCCGCGGTGTCGTTGAGCGTCACGCAGAAGGTGGCGGGCGCCGACAGCCGCTGGAGGATGTTCATGTTGTAGGTCACCGCGGCCCGCGCCTCGTCGGCGCGTCCGTCGAGGCGATAGTTCCAGCTCGCCCAGGCCCGGCGCCGGCGCGGCAACAGCCCGGTGTCGGTATGCAGCACGACCTCGTTGTCGCGGTAGGGGATGGCGCCTAATATCTCGCGCTCGGCCGGACTGGGATCGCCGAGCAGCGCGAGTGCCTGGTCGGCGTGACAGGCCAGCACCACCTGGTCGAATCGCGCCGCGCCCAGCGCCGTGTCGAGATCGACGCCGCCTGTGTCGCGACGGATGCGCGAGACCGCGCAGCGCTGATGAATGCGCTCGGCGTAGCGGCGGGCCAGCGCCGGAATATAGCCGCTCGAGCCGCCGACCAGGGTCCGCCATTGTGGCCGGTCGCCGAGCGACAACAGGCCATGGTTGCGAAAGAAGCGCACGAAGAATGCCGCCGGAAAGCGCGCCAGGTCGGTGATGCTCGCCGACCAGATGGCCGCGCCCATGGGCAGCAGGTAGCGCCTGCGGAAGTCGGCGCCATAGCCGGCGGCGTCGAGATACTCGCCCAGCGTGGTCGCCGGAGCGAGCCGCCCGGCGTCGAGATCGTCGCTGGCCGTGCGGTTGAAGCGCAGGATGTCGGCGAGCAGGCGATAGAAGGGCGGGCTGATGAGGTTGCGGCGCTGGGCGAACAGCGAGCGCAGGCTATGGCCGTTGTATTCGAAGTCGCGGTGGGTCTCGTGCACAGAAAAGCTCATTTCGGTGGCTTGCGAGGCGACGCCGAGCTCTTCCAGCAGGCGCTGAAAGTGAGGATAGGTGCGGTCGTTGAAGACGATGAATCCGGTGTCGATGGCGTAGTCGCGACCCGCCAGCGACACCTCGACGGTGGCGGTATGCCCGCCCAGGCGCGGCTCGGCCTCGAACAGCGATACCCGGTGGTGCGCTGACAGATAGTGGGCGGCGCTCAGGCCGCTGATTCCGCTGCCGATCACGGCAATACGCTGCGCGCCACCCATCACGAGCCCGCCTTCGCAGTGCGGTTGCGTCCGGCGATATACCGTCCCAGGCGCAGGCGCAGCGTCGGCGGCAGGATGCCCAGCAGCTTGACCAGGCGCGTGAAGCGCTGCGGAAAATGCACATCTAGTGTGCGCCGCTCGAGACCGGCGAGAATCGCATCGGCAGCGCTATCGGCGTCGAGGCGCATGGGCATGGCGAAATCGTTGCGCGCGGTGAGCGGGGTCTCGACAAAGCCGGGATGGATCACGCTGACGTCGATCGCCTCGTCGGCCAGGTCGATACGCAGCGACTCGAGAAAATGGCTGAGCGCGGCCTTGGACGCGCCATAGGCTTCGGCCCGCGGCAACGGCAGGTAGGCCGCGGCGCTGGATACCGCGGCCAGCAGCGGACGGCTGGCGCTTTCGTCGCGGGCGCGGCGCAGCAACGGCAGGCCGGCGTCGACGACTTTCAGCGCGCCGTGCAGATTGACCTCCAGCACGCGCTCGACCAGCGCCAGGTCGAAATGGCGGACGTCGAGATACTCGCAGATACCCGCGTCGTGCAGCAGCAGGTCGAGGCCGGCGAACGCCGTGTCGATGCGGCGGGCGGCCTCGGCGACCGAGTCGCGATCGGTAATGTCGCAGGGTACGACCAGCGCGTTCGGGTAGCCGCTGGCCAGTCGCTCGAGCGTCTCGCGACGACGCGCGCTGAGCGCCACGCGGTGGCCCTGGGCGAGCAGCCGCCGGGCCAGCGCCAGGCCGATGCCCGAAGTAGCGCCGGTCAGCCAGATGCGTCGCTGTCCGCTCAACACCGTCATCTCGACTCTCCTCATCAGTGTGGCGCTCGACGATCGGGCCGCCGTCAGGCCAGGCGCCGCTTGAGCCAGCGAATCGCCGTGCCGAGCAGAGGCAGGTGCTCGTAGAGCAGGGCGCCGGCATCGAAGTAATCGTGGTGTTCGCAGACCCGGTCGCCCCGGAAGCGCAATCGCGAACAGCCTTCTATCGCTACCCGACGGCCACCGGCCAGCCTTGGATGCACCAAGGTCAGCGTCCAGCAGACGAACGCCTGGTCACCTTGCCGCTGGCGCTGTGCAAACTCGAAGTGGGCGCTTTCGAGGTTGGCGTAGAGTGAGTCGAAGTAGCCGGTCAACGCCGCGATACCCTCGATCCGTTGAAAGGGATCGATGAAGCGGATATCCGCAGTGTAAATTTCGGGTAGGTGTTTTGTACAGCTTTTGTCCAACTTATTGTAGAAGGCGCAAAAGGCCTCCAATGGCGGGTCGACGGCCATCGCTGTCTCCTGTCGTGTAGGGCGGTGAACCGACCTGCGCCGGCGGCGGGTCAGTCGCTGGAAAGCGCCTTGAAGGCGTCGAGCGCCCGGGCGCGGGCGGCCTTGTGATCGACGATCGGCGCCGGGTAGCGGTTGCCGTCGAGGGTTTCGCGAGGTGGGGCGTGCCGCGCCCTGGCCGGTAGCTCGGCGAGCTCGGGCAGGTAGCGCGCGATGAACCGGCCGTCGGGGTCGAAGCGGCTGGCCTGGGTGGTGGGATTGAAGATACGAAAGTAGGGGGCTGCATCGGTGCCCGTCGACGCCGCCCATTGCCAGCCACCATTGTTGGCGGCGAACTCGCCGTCGACCAGGTGGCGTAGGAAGAACGCCTCGCCGCGCCGCCAGTCGATCAGCAGATGCTTGGCCAGGAACATCGCCGTCACCATGCGCAGGCGATTGTGCATCCAGCCGGTCTGCACCAGCTGACGCATCGCGGCGTCGACCAGCGGATAGCCGGTGCGGCCCTCGCACCAGGCGGCGAAGCGCTCGTCGTCGCGGTGCCAGGCGAGCTTGTCGGTATGCGCCTGGAAGGGCCGGTAGCGGCATACCTCGGGAAAGCCGACGACGATGTGACGGTAGAACTCGCGCCACACCAGTTCATTGACCCAGCTGGTCAGCCCCTTGTCGCCATCGCCGAGGTGGCCATCGTTCTCGCTCATCGCGGCCTGCAGGCACTGGCGCGGCGAGATCATGCCCAGCGCCAGGTAGGGCGACAGCTCGCTGGTACCGGCCAGCGCCGGAAGGTCGCGCTGTTCGGCGTAGTGACGTGCACGGAAGCGCAGAAAGCGCGCCAGGCGATCGGCGGCGGCTTCCTGGCCGGCGGGCCACAGCGCGGCATCGACCGGGCGCTCCGCGTACTCGGGCGCTTCGGGCAGGGGATCGCCGGCGATCGGCTGGCGAGGCTGGACGGCGGGCGTATCGCGCAGCGCCAGGCGGTCATCATCGATCTGGCGGTGCCAGGCCTTGGCGAACGGCGTGAAGACCCGGTAGTAGTCGCCCTGGCCGGTGAGCAGTTCTCCCGGGGCGAAGGCCACCGCGTCGGTATAGCCGTGCACGCTGAGGCCGGCCGCCTCGCAGGCCTGGCGTACCGCGGCGTCGCGGCGGCGCTCGTCGAGCGGATACTCGCGATTGAAGTGCAGCGCCTCGGCGTCGTGTTCGCGGGCCAGCGCGGCGAGCATCCGCGGCGCGGCCTCGAATCGGCCGATATCGCGCTGGATGAGCGGAATGTTGAGCCCGGCCAGGGCATCGCGCAGGCCCTCGACACCGCGGCGCAGGAAGTCGATCTTGTTGGCGCCGTGGCCATGGCCGCGCCACTGCTCGGGTGCGTGCAGGAAGACCGCGACCACCGGGCCGCGCCGAGCTGCAGCGGCCAGCGCGGTATTGTCGAGGGTGCGCAAGTCGCTACGAAACCACATCAATTGGCGGGCCATCCGCGCCTCCTGTCGCTGGTTGAGGGCCGCTTGCGTCAGCCGATTACGCTGCGTAGCCGCTCGATCGCCGCGACCGGCATGGTGCCGAGGGGCTGGATGGCGCTGGTTTCAAGCTCGGCGGCGCGTATATGGGCGACCGGGCCGGCCAGGCAAAGCGGCGCCTTGAGCTGCTCGGCGAGCCGCGGCAAGTGGCGGCGCATCAGTTCGTTGCCTTCGGCGCGGTCGCTGGTCAGCAGCAGCGCGGCGGCACTCAGGCGCTCCATGACCAGCGTCCACTCGCCGAGCGGCAGCGGCGTGTCGAACAGCTGGATGCGGTAGCCGGCGTCGCTGGCGGCCAGCGCCAGCAATAGCGCGCCCAGCCGGTCGGCATCGTCGGACAGGCGCGAGAGCAGCAGCAGCGGTCCATGCACGTACTGATTGGCGTGATACAGACGGGTCCCGATGCGCGTGCGCAAAAAGCTCTCCAGCAGCTGGCGTTGCACGGCGGCGCCCAACTGGTCGTGCCAGCGCTCCTCGAGCTCGTCGACGACCGGTTGCCAGATTTCCAGAAGGCAGACCTCGACGGGATAGAGCGCCAGGGCCTGGTTGAACAGCGCCTCGAGGCCTTGCACATCGAGCGCTTCGACGACCGAGATCCATTGCTGGCGCTGACCGGCCCAATCGCCCTCGTCGATCGCTATCGCCTCGGCCTTGTCGGGGCGGTCGAGCAGCTCGCGTATCTGGCTGACCGGTACGCCGCGATCGAGCCAATGGAGAATGTGCTCGACGCGCTGGATGTCCTCGCGGGCGTAGAGCCGGTGTCCCTTGGGGGTGCGTTGCGGGCGGATCAAGCCATAGCGGCGTTCCCAGGCGCGCAGCGTCACCGAGTTGACGCCGGTCAAGCGCGAGACTTCGCGAATCGGATACAGCGCCGAGCCGGCGTGATCCATGGGCTTGTCATTGATCATGCGCACGCGTGCCTCTAGCTGTCTGGCGATACCGCCCGGGATCCAAGAAGGCGGTCGGTGCCCTGCGCATAGCCGCGATGCCGACAGGGGTGGGTAAAGAGTTATACAGAATAATTGCTTTGTACAACTGTTCCAATTTATTTGCCGGGTGCGGCGTCGGCTCGGCCCTCGATGATGGCGGCCAGGGCGTCGACGAAGGCCGGGTGTTCGCCGACCGGCGCCAGTAGGCGCAGGCTCAGCTGCGGATGCGCGGTCTGCAGGGCGGCGATCTGGCCGGGAACGTCCTCGCGCAGATGACGCCCCGCGGCGAAGAACAGTGGCAGCACGTCGGCGTGCCGGCAGCCGGCGTCATCGAGCTCGGCGGCGGTGGCCTCCAGCGACGGCTCGCAGAGTTCCATGTAGGCCATCCTTAGCGGCCGCTCGACGCGTGCGGCGAGTGTCCTGGCGAGCTCGTCGAAGGGAGCCCGCCAGCGCGGATCGCGCGAGCCGTGGGCGAGCAGAATCAGGGCGTCGTTCATGATGCCTCCTCAAGGATCGATGCTGCGGACGGGGTGCGCCCGGCCGGGCTCCGCGCGCATGGCCTGAGCCCACGTATGGCTGGGCAGGGGCGACGGCCACTGACTAGACTATCAGATGCGTACAATAGCCGTATAACTTGGCACGTGCCGAATCGAGGCCGCTGCCAGCAGGCACCCGGCCGAAGCGTTCGACGCATATCGCCGGTTCATCCGCGACGAGGTCCAGCGCGTCGCGAAACAGACAAGAACGGGGAGGCGCCATGCGCATTCTGATCACGGGAGGAAGCGGCTTCGTGGGGCGTCTACTCTGCCAGCGGCTGGCGCGGGCCGGTCACGAGCTGATGGTCCTGTCGCGGTCGCCGGACGCGGCCCGGCGGGTTCTGCCCGAAGGTTGCGACATTCGCGACGAGGTGGCCGCTTTCGCCGAGCGAGAGCCCGAGGCGATCGTCAATCTGGCCGGCGAACCGATCGCCGGGAAGCGCTGGAGCGCCGCCCAGAAGCGACGCCTGTTCGACTCACGGCTGAGCGTCACCCAGCAATTGGTGGATCTTTGCCGGCAGTCGTCCACGCCGCCGCGGGTGATGGTCTCGGGGTCGGCGATGGGTTACTACGGCGACCAGGGCCAGCGCGCCGTGGACGAAAAGACCTCGCCCAACGAGGAGTTCGCGCACCGGTTGTGCGCACAGTGGGAAGCCAAGGCCCACGAGGCCGAGCGCCACGGGGTGCGGGTCGTGTTGCTGCGCACCGGGTTGGTGCTCGACGCCGGCGGCGGCACGCTGGCCAAGCTGCTGCCGGCGTTCAGGATGGGCCTGGGCGGGCGTTTCGGCAGTGGCCGTCAGTTCATGCCGTGGATCCACCGCGAGGATCACGTGCGCAGCATCGAATTCCTGCTCGATCACGACACCTTGAGCGGTGCCTTCAACGCCTCGGCGCCGCATCCGGTGAGCAACGCCGAGTTCACCGCCACCCTTGCCCGGCGGTTGCACCGGCCGGCACTGTTGCCGGTACCGGCGCCGTTGCTCGAACTGGGGCTGGGCGAGATGTCGCACCTGTTGCTGACCGGCGCCGACATGCGTCCGCGACGGCTGCTCGACGCCGGTTTCCGCTTCAACTTCGAGACCCTCGACGCGGCGCTGGCCGACATTCTCCAGCGCGGGCGCGCGGCGGCCTAGCCGTCCGTCACGCCGCGGCCGGTCGTCAGCGGCGGGTCTCGCGATCGACGGTGACGATCACTCGCACGGCGTCCAGGCGCAGGCGCGCGCCCTCGATCGCCGTGTCGAGCGCCTGACGCTCGTCGCGCAGGGCATCGAGCTCGTCCTGGCGCACCGCGGGGTTGTGACGCGCCAGGGCCTGCAGTCGCGACAGTTCGTCGTCGAGCACGCTGCGCATGCGGCGCTGCGCGGCCTCGACGATCGTCGGCAGTTCGCGCTCGGCTTCGAGTTCGCCCTGTTCCAGCAGTTCGCGCAACTGGTCGTGGCGCGACTTGATCAGATCACGGGCGACCGCCTTCTTGACCTTGTGCAGGTTCTTGGCCAGCCCGCTGAACGAGACCTTGGCGGACAGGTTGGCGCCGGACTCGTCGAGCAGCACGCGCACCGCGGTGGGCGGCAGGAAGCGATCGACATGCAGCCGCGAAGGCGCCGGACAGTCGGTGACGAACACCAGCTCGGCCATCAGCCGCCCGGCGGGGATCGACGGGTGATCGAGCAGCGCCAGCGCGGTATTGCCCAGCGTGCCGGAGAGGATCCGGCCCATCAGCTCGCGGATCAGCGGGTGTTCCCACGACAGATGCTCGACGTCGTCGCGGGCCAGCGCCCGCTCGCGCGAGCGGGTCGCGGTGAAGCCTTCCTCGCCCTTCACCAGCCCGGGCAGGCCGTCGAGCATGTGCGCCCCGGCGCGCAGGTGGACGAGCTGGTTGCCGAGATCCTGGCTGTCGACGCCGAAGATATCCAGCGCCTGGTCCAGGTAGCGTGGCAGCGCGCGGTCCTCGTCGAGCTCGCGGATCGCCGTGGCGACCGTCGCGGCGCGATCGCCGCGGCAGGCGTTGAGCTCGAGCAAGCGGTTGCGCCCGGCATCGCGCTCGGCCAGGCGGGTCTCGAACAGCGCGCGGGTCTCGCCGATCACCGCCTCGAGCGCCGCATCGTCGAGCAGCGCCTCGGCCAGCTCGTCGCCGAAGGCCGCATGCAGTTCGCTGCCCACTCCGTGCGGCGCATCGAAGGCGTCCATGCTCTCCCGATACCAGCGCAACAGCCGTTCGCCGGGGCTGCCGGCGAATACCGGCACATGGATCTCGATGGCATGACGCTGACCGATGCGGTCGAGGCGGCCGATGCGCTGCTCGAGCTGGTCGGGCAGTTGCGGCAGGTCGAACATCACCAGGTGACGACAGAACTGGAAGTTGCGTCCTTCGGAGCCGATCTCGGAGCACACCATGACCTGGCTGCCGTCCTCCTCGTCGGCGAAGGACGCCGCGGCGCAGTCGCGCTCGACCAGCGTCAGGCCCTCGTGGAAGACCGGCGCGTGGATGCCGCCGAGCACGCGCAGCGCCTCGGCCAGGTCGCTGGCGGTGGCGCGGTCGTGGGCGATCACCAGGGTCTTGTCGCGGCCCGTCTCGGTGAGGTGCTCGAGCAGCCAGGTGACGCGCGGGTCGATCTGCCACCACGGCTCGGCATTGAGCGGGTCGTCGCTCAACGCACGGTAGGTGGTGTCGAGATACAGCATCACATCGGGATGGTCGAGCCCGGTCTCGATCAGCAGTTCGTCGAGGTAGTCCTCGTCGCGCTCGAGCCTGCGCAACACCCGACGATAGGCCGAGGGGGGATCGAGCCGGGTGACGTGCAGGTGCCGCTCGGGAAAGCCGCCGACGTGACGGCGGCTGTTGCGGAACATCACCCGGCCGGTGCCGTGGCGGTCGAGCAACTGCTCGCGCAGCTGGTCGCGGGCGGATTGCTGCTGGGCGGCGGCGCTCTGCGGGTCGGCCAAGGTCTCGAGCAGCGCCTGGCTGTCGGCATCGTCGATCGACGCCGCGACGCTGGCCAGTGCCGCGGCGTCGCCGGGCAGCCGCTCGAGCGCGTCGATGGCCTCGGCGACCTGCACGTAGCCGGCCTCTTCGGCGCGAAAGCGCGCCAGGTCGTGGTAGCGATCGGGGTCGAGCAGGCGCAGCCGGGCGAAGTGGCTATGCACGCCCATCTGCTCGGGGGTGGCGGTGAGCAGCAGCAGCCCCGGCACGGCACGCGCCAGGCGCTCGACGCAGTCATAGCCGGGGCCGCTGGCCGCCGGCGACCAATCGAGGTGGTGGGCCTCGTCGACGATCAGCAGATCCCAGGCGCAGGCCTCGGCCTGGCGCTGGCGATGCGGATTGGCGAACAGCCATTGCTGACTGGCCAGGATCAGCTGACCGGCGTCGAACGGGTTGGCCTCGCCGTGGGCCTGGCTCTGCTGTTCGTCGAGCAGCGTGACGTCGAGGGCGAAACGCCGCAGCAACTCGACCAGCCATTGGTGGGTCAGGCTGTCGGGCACCAGAATCAGCGCACGCTCGGCTCGCCCGTTGAGCAGCAGGCGGTGCAGGATCAGCCCGGCCTCGATGGTCTTGCCCAGGCCGACCTCGTCGGCGAGCAGCACCCGTGGGGCATGGCGCCGCGAGACCTCGTCGGCGATGTACAGCTGATGGGGGATCAGGTCGATCTTGGGTCCGGCCAGGCCGAGCGCCGGATTCTGGCTGATGCGATGGTGATGGTGCAGGGTGCGAAAGCGCAGGTCGAACCAGTCGTTGCGGTCGACCTGACCGGTCAGCAAACGGTCGCGAGCCTGATTGAACTGCATGCGATCGGAAAGCTTGGCCTCGGAGAGCTCGTGCCACTCGCCGGACTCGTCCTGGCCGATGTAGACCACCAGGCCGTCGCGTTCCTTGGTGTCGTCGACGTTCAGGCGGCTGCCGTCGGCGGACTCGATACGATCGCCGCTGCCGAACTGCACACGGGTCAGCGGCGCCTGGCGCACGCTGTAGGTGCGCGTCTCCTGGCTGGCCGCGAAGAGTACGGTGACGCTGCGCGCATCGACGTTGAGGATGGTGCCCAGGCCCAGATCGGCCTCGCCGTCGCTGATCCAGCGCTGACCGGGAATGAATTCGCTCATGGTGCCTCGGATGCTCAGGAATACGGTGCGTCGCCTCCGGGCCGCCGGTGGCGGCAAGGCGCCCGGCCGGCGACGGGGCGCGTATGGTACAGCAATCTCGGGCGACGATTAAGCGCTGATAGGGCGCCTACAAAACGCCTGCACTCGGCAATACGGCGTTGAAATTGTTCTCAAAATGCTCATTTATCCAGCGTAAACTGCGCTTTTTCGCTCAATTTCGCCTTGTTTTGCCTTCGTTCGCCTATTTTTTAAGCACCCTCTCTCCGCGGTCGAGCCAGGCGTCCAGCTGGGCGCGGCCGAACTCGCCGGCGTGGCTGATCAGGAGCGTACCGTCGGCCGCGTAATACAGCGTCGTCGGCAGCCCGGGGGCCTGGCTGAGCGCTATCAGCCTCTGGTGCGGGTCGAGCAGCGTCGCCGGCCGGTCCAGGCCTTGCTGGTCCAGATAGCGGGCGACCTCGAGCAGGCTCTCGCCCTGGTTGATCGTCACCACTCGGACATCGCCGCGCTGCGCCGCCTCGGCGAGCAACGGCAACTCCCGCCGGCAGGCCGGGCAGGTGCTGGCCCAGAGATTGACCAGCAGCGGCTCGCCGCCGAGCGCGGACAGCCTCACCCGATTGCCGTCGAGGTCTTCGAGGGTCATCTCGGGCAGGCGTTGCGGGGCGGCGTCATGGCCGAGCGGTTGCCAGGCCATCAGCCCCAGCCACAGCCCGGTGGCGGCCATCAGCAGGCCCTGGGCGACGAATGCCTGGCGAGGCTGGTGACGCAGCGACCACAGCGTCCAGGCCGTGCCGGCCAGCCAGCCGGTGAGCGGCAGGTAGCCGGGCTGCCAGAGTTTGAAGACATCGAGAGGCGCGGCGCGATAGCTGTCGGCGTGAAGGAGCACGTAGCCCAGCCGCGCGCCGAGCAGGCAAGCGACCCACAGACCGTTGAGCCAGCGGCCACGCTGGGTGGCGGGCAGGCGCAGCAACAGCGCGCCGGCGAGAAGCAGCAGCGCGGTGGCGAAGGCGTACAGGCGCGGCAGGGCGATGAGCAATGGCCCGAGGGCGATAGCGTCCATGAGCGACGGTTCCATGCGGGACGGCGGGTGGGCCGTCGTCAGCGCCACCCGGGCAGGCTACAATGGCCAGCCTACGGGGCCGAGGTCCCGCTGTCATCCGCCCCGCTCATCGCACGACGATGCGTCACTGGAGTCGCCGTCATGGCCAAGCGCTACGACGCCCTGCGCGCGCTGGCGATCGCCAGCCAGGCGCTGGGCTTCATCCTGATCATCACCCTGGAAACCGTGCTCGGCGACGCCGCACGGCCCTGGCAGGGGGCGACGCTGGCGGCGATGCTCCTCGCCGCGCTGACCATCGCGGTGCTGCGTCGGTACCGCGACAATCGCGGCCGCAAGGCGGCGGCTGAACGTGCTCGTGACGACGAGAGCCATGAGCACGAGTCGGTGGATTGAGCGCTTCCCCGCCCGATCAATCCGCAGGCTGCAGGCGCCAGACGGCGCCGTCGTCCTGGTCGGTCAGCAAATACACGCGTCCTTGCGGGCCCTGCTCGACGTCGCGGATCCGCGCTCCCAGCGCAATGCGCTCTTCATCGGTCACCGTCTCGCCGTCGAGCTCCAGGCGTACCAGGCATTGGCTGCTCAGGCCGCCGATCAGCAGGCTGCCTTGCCAGTCGGGGAACGCCTCGCCGGTGTAGAACGCCATGCCCGACGGCGAGATCACCGGCGTCCAGTGCCTGATCGAGTCGGCGAATTCCGGCCGGCTCGGCGGGTCGGGAATATCGCTGCCGTCGTAGTTCTCCCCCCAGCTCACCACCGGCCAGCCGTAGTTGCCGCCCGGCTCGGGCAGGTTGAGCTCGTCGCCGCCGCGCGGGCCCATCTCGGCGATCCACAGCTGACCCGTCTCGGGGTGCAGCGCCGCGCTTTCGATGTTGCGATGGCCGTAGGACCAGATTTCGTCTCGCGCCCGGTCGTCGCCGAGAAAGGGGTTGCCCGGCGCCGGTGCACCATCGTGCGTGAGGCGCACGATGGTGCCCAGATGGTTGCCGGTATCCTGGGCCGGGTCGAACTTGAAGCGTTCCGCCAGGGTCAGGAACAGCGTGCCCTGACCGGTGAACACGATCCGTCCGCCGAAATGGTTACCGCCGCCGACCTTGGGCTGCTGGCGAAAGATCACCTGGAAATCCTCGATCCGACCGTCGCCCAGGCGGCCGCGGCCGAGCGCGGTGGACGCCCCACCGTCGCCGGGTTCGGCGAAGGACAGATAGACCTGGCGATTGCTTGCAAAATCGGGATCGAGGGCGACGTCCAGCAGGCCGCCCTGACGCTGGGCGAAGACCTCGGGAACGCCGGCCAGCGGCTCGGAAAGGGTGTTGTCGGTAGCGAGGATCCGCAGTCGCCCGGGACGCTCGGTGATCAGCGCTCGCCCGTCGGGCAGGAACGCGATCCCCCATGGGTGCACGAGACCCTCGGCCAGCGCCTCGACCCGAATGCTGCCGGCCTGAGTCTCGACGCTGGGCGGCGGTTGTGCCGGGCTTGCCGAGGCATGCATCAATAGCGCGGCGGCCAATGCGGCGACACTGCCGGCCTGCCATGGGGCGGTGCGTAACATCGCGGTCTCCTCACTTGCTGTCATCGCTTTCTTGCAAAGTAATCGGCATTGGCCGGTTGGCAAGCGATGCGCGAAAAGACCGGCGCGCTCCGATCAGGGATGAGTGGTCGCCGGGGGGAACGCCGAGGCCGGTGCGCAGCGTCCGGGATCGATGCTCACCACCTGCAGACGATGCCCCTCCGGCGCCTGGCAGGTGAGGATCCGCCAGGCGCAGCCCGGTGCGCTGCTGTTGTCGCTTTCGAACAGTGCCGCCCCCTGCGCGCGGAGGTGCTCGCAGGTGGCGGGGAACTGATCGTCGCTGACCTCGAGCGTCAGGTGTTGCGGGGCATCGGCGCCGTCGCCGCTGATCAGCATCAATACCTGAGTGTGGCCGCGGATATCGGTGCCCAGCTCGAAGACCGCCGTGGTCGTCGACTGCACCAACAGCGGCAGGCGCAGCACGCGGGCGAAGAATTCCCGCATGGCGGCAAGGTCCCGGACGCGCAGGACCGACTTGCCTAGTGAAAGGCGTTGCATGGCGCACTCCTCGATCTTGTTCGTGTTATAGGCTGTTATGCGTCTCCAGTCTGGTTTAAACGTCGCGAGGACGCCGTTTGAAACCTTGCAAGCCGCCAATCGGTTTTGGCTATCGACTCGCCGCGTCCGCGCCGGGGCGCCGGTCGAAGCGGGCGAAAAGCTGCCCGGCATCCCCGTCGACGCTCTCCTGGTAGTAGAGGCTGGCCAGCGAGAAGCCGGCGGGAGTGGCGAGCGACGGACCTTCGAGCAGGCTCTGGTAACGCTCGCCGCCGATCATCGCCAGGCGCTGGGTGACGAACAGCGTATCCACCACACCATGGCGCAGCAGCGAATGCAGGGAATAGGGACCGGCAACCGAATAAACCCGTCGGTAGCCGCGCTCGCCGAGTGCGCGAACGACCTGGCGGACGTCGAGCTCGCGGGTGACGCTGGCGGCGTCCGGCTCGGCATCCAAGCCGATCACTTCGGCCCCCTGGGCGGTCAGGCGAGCGCGCCGCTCGGCGGTGATCAACGGCCGGGCGACGAAGATCAACACCCGCCGGCCCTGCTCGAGCAGCGTCTCGGGCAGCGAGAAATCGAGCGTATTGCTGAGCACCACCACGTCGGGCTGAGGCCGCAGGCCCTGGGCGCGGCGCCAGGCCAGAAGATCGCCGAAGGCTGGTTCGTCGGCCACCGGCAGCGCGGCCTGGGCGCGACCCTCGGCCAGCTGACGGAAATAGCGCCCGCCGATCAGCAGCGCGTCGGCGCGTGCCGCGAGTTCCTGATAGAGCCGCCAGTCATGGCGGTTGGCGACGCTCGTCGGCACCTCGTCTTGACCCGCTTGATTCTCGACGGCGACCCGGCCATCGAGGCTGGTGACGAAGTTGCTGTAGACGAAGGGGGAGTCGGGCGTGGCATGAGCGAGCGGCGTGTCGAGATAGAGTCCTTCCAGCGAACACGCCTGTGCCGGGGCGGGATAGAGCCTGAGTAGTGTCATGGCCGTGCGTTCCAGGTGCCTTTCAGATCGATTCGATACGACAGTGAAATGGCACGATAGCACGCGCGACGGCGCCGCGTTGGGTGCCTGGATGGATGGCTTTTTTCATACTTTTGCCTCGGCGCCAGCGGCTATCTTGAGCATAACGCTGCGGGTACGGACGGCTCGGCAACGGGCCGGCTACAGCAGGAGCGGTCGCCTGGCGAGAGCGGGCCGCAAGGCAGCGCTCCGCTCTCGCCAGGTGTCACTACGGCGACCCGTGCTCGTCGCTACAAGGTGACCCGCTCACGTCACAACAGGCGACCCGTTCGGGATGCCAGGGAGGCAGCGATGGATCCGCGCAACGTCTTCGTCGTCGGGCTCAATGCGTTCAATCGCGAGCGTCTCGAGCACCTGCGCGGCGCCAGCGAGTACCGTTTCCATGGCGTGATCGAACCGGAAGCGGTCTACGACACCGAGATATTTCCCATCGCGGAGATGCTGCAGCAGGCCTCGGCGCAACTGGATGCCTTCGATGGCAGCATCGACGCCATCGTCGGCTACATGGACTTCCCGGTCTCGACCATGCTGCCGTTGCTGTGCGAGCGCTACGGCACCCGGACCACCAGTCTCGAAAGCCTGCTCAAGTGCGAGCACAAGTACTGGAGTCGGCTGACCCAGCGCGAGGTGATCGGCAACTACATCCCGCGCTTCACTGCCTTCGACCCGTTCGACGACGAGGCATTGTCGCGTATCGGCGAGGCGGGGCTGTACTTCCCGTTCTTCGTCAAGCCGATCAAGTCATCGGGATCGCGGCTGGGCTTTCGCATCGACAGCCCCGAGGACTTCGGTGCCGCGATCACCCGGCTGCGCGAGGACATCGGGCTGATTTCCGAGCCGTTCAATTTCATCCTCGAACAGGCCAACCTGCCCGACGCGGTGCGCGCGGTGGATGGCGGCTTCTGCATGGCCGAAGAGATCATCGGTGGCTGGCAGTGTACGGTCGAAGGCTATGTCTTCCAGGGCGAGGTGGCGCCCTACGGCATCGTCGATTCGATTCGCTACCCCCAGGTGCTGAGCTTCTTCTACTATCGCTATCCCTCGCGTCTGCCGGCCCACATTCAGGACAAGATGCGCGAGCTGACGACGACCATCATGACGCATATCGGCTACGACAACGCCGCGTTCAATGTCGAGTTCTTCTGGGACGAGGTCCAGAACCGCATCTGGCTGCTCGAGATCAACACGCGAATCTCCCAGTCGCACTGCGACCTGTTCGAGAAGGTCGATGGGGTCAGCCATCAGCAGGTCACCGTCGATCTGGCGTTGGGTCAGCGCCCCGACATGCCCTCGGCCGAAGGCGCGTTCGCAATCGCCGCGAAGTTCTTCTATCGGGTGTTCTTCGTCGACGCGGTGGTCACGCGGGTACCCAGCGACGAAGAGCTCGAGTCGCTGCAGCAACGCTTCCCGGGGTGCGTGATCGCCCTGCAGGTCGAGGTCGGCACGCGGCTTTCCACGCTGCCCGAACAGGACAGCTACAGTTTCGCGCTGGCGCACATCTGGATGGGTGCCGACAGTGAAGAAGCGCTGCTCGACGACTATGCCGCGCTTGCCGCATCACTGGCTTTCGAATTCGAGGAGATCATCGGCTGAACGGCGCGCGGCGCTTCGCCTACCCTGAAAGCATCCATGCCTAACGACGACACGATGAGGGGCCGCCATGCGCATCGTCAGCGATTTCACACGCCGGATTCACGAAGAGGAAAGCTGGATCACGCTCGCCGACGGTTGTCGGCTGGCGGTACGCATCTGGCGGCCGGTGGACGCCGAGCAGCATCCGGTGCCGGCGATCCTCGAATACCTGCCTTACCGCAAGCGTGACCTGACGGCCCCGCGCGATGCCCAGACCCACCCCTACTGGGCCGGTCACGGCTACGCCGGGGTGCGCGTCGACATCCGCGGCAGCGGCGAATCGGACGGCGTGCTGACCGACGAGTACCTGCAGCAGGAGCTCGACGACGGCGTCGAGATTCTCGACTG
Source organism: Halomonas sp. HP20-15 (assembly GCF_033446685.1). Classification (NCBI taxonomy): domain Bacteria; kingdom Pseudomonadati; phylum Pseudomonadota; class Gammaproteobacteria; order Oceanospirillales; family Halomonadaceae; genus Halomonas; species Halomonas sp. HP20-15. Next base: position 435,956 of record NZ_JAWQLY010000002.1, read on the forward strand.
GTTGGAGCGCCAGCCCTGGTGCGACGGCAACGTCGGGATGATCGGCATCTCATGGGGCGGCTTCAACGGCCTGCAGATCGCCGCCCTGCAACCGCCCCAGCTCAAGGCGGTGATCACGCTGTGCTCCACCGACGATCGTTACGCCGACGACGTTCACCACATGGGCGGCTGCCTGCTCGGCGACAATCTGTCGTGGGCCTCGACGATGTTCGACGCCAACGCCAGCCCGCCCGACCCGGCACTGGTCGGCGAGCGCTGGCGCGAGATGTGGCAGCAGCGTCTGGAAGGCAGCGGCCTGTGGCTGGCGACCTGGCTGGCCCACCAGCGCCGCGACGCCTACTGGAAGCACGGCTCGGTGGGCGAGGACTTCACGCGGATCCGCTGTCCGGTCTACGCCGTCAGCGGCTGGGCCGACGGCTACTGCAATGCCGTGTTCCGCCTGCTGGAAGGACTCGACGTACCGCGCAAGGGGTTGGTCGGGCCCTGGGCGCACAAGTACCCGCACCTTGGCGTGCCGGGCCCGGCGATCGGCTTTCTGCAGGAGACGCTGCGCTGGTGGGACTACTGGCTGAAAGGCCAGGAGACCGGGATCATGGATGAGCCGATGCTGCGGGTCTGGATGCAGGATTCCGTGCCACCTTCGGCGCGCTACGAGGTGCGTCCCGGGCGCTGGGTCAGCGAGCCGAGCTGGCCGTCGCCGACGATCGTGCCACAGCCCTTTCGCCTGACCAGCGGTCACGACCTGATCCCCGAAGTCGACCGGATCGCCGCCGCGCCTGGGGTCGACGACGTGCCGGGCGCCGCCGCGCCGCTGACGATCCGCTCGCCGCTGTTCGTCGGCCTCTATGCCGGCAAGTGGTGTTCCTACAATGCGCCTCCCGACCTGCCGCACGACCAGCGCGACGAGGATGGCGGCGCGCTGATCTTCCAGACCCAGCCGCTCGGCGAGACGCTCGAGATCTGCGGCCAGCCGGTGGCCGAGCTCGAACTCGAGGCCGACCAGCCGGTGGCGATGATTGCCCTGCGCCTGAACGACATCGCCATGGACGACAAGGCCACCCGGGTTTCGTACGGCCTGCTCAACCTCACCCACCGCGACAGCGACGAGCACCCCGAGCCGCTCGAGCCGGGCAGGCGCTACCGGGTGCGGGTGCCGCTCAAGCACATCGCCCAGCAGTTCCCGGTGGGACACGCCTTGCGACTGTCGTTGTCGACCAGCTACTGGCCGCTGGCCTGGCCGTCGCCGAAGCCGGTGCGATTGACGCTGTATCCGGCTTCGAGTCGGCTGATTTTGCCGTGCCGCGAGCCGGATCCGGCCGAGGAGGCGGCATTGCCGGCATTCGCCATGCCGGAAGGCGCGCCGCCGCTGGCGCGCACGCTGATCCAGCCGAGCCAGGAGGCCTGGTGCGTGATCCGCGATCTGGCCAACGATCGCACCACCCTCGAAGTGGTCAACGACGCGGGCGTCTATCGTCTCGACGACATCGATCTGGAACTCGCCGTGCGGGTCACCGAGCGCTACAGCTACGCCTACGGCAACTACGACAGCCTCAGCGGCTGGACCGAGTGGGAGCGCCACTTCCGGCGTGGCGACTGGCTGGTGCGCACCGTGGCCCGCACGCTGATGACCTCGGATGCCGACAACTTTCGCTTGCGCGCCACGCTCGACGCCTACGAGGGCGACAGCCGGGTGTTCGCCAAGAGTTGGGACGAGGAGATACCTCGCGACCTGGTCTAGACCTAAGCGCTAGGCGCCCGGTCGCGAGGCGGCTTGCCACGCCGGATCGCATCAGTGCAGCAGGCGTTCGCAGACTTCCCGGTTCGCCTGGACCGCTTCGGGGTAGGTCGGGTAACGGTCGATTTCCCTGACCTTGCCACCGGTGGTTTCCAGCAACAGCCAGTAGTCCGGCTGCTGCAAGTGACCGCGGGGTCCGAGCGTGGCGGGAGTGATCTTGAAGCTTCGCTTGGCCATGACAACCTCCATCTAGATTACATAAGTACACAATCAGCATGGAAGAGTTACGGACACTGGGAAACATGGTTTTCTAACCGAAAAATAAGGGAACGCCGGTTAGGACGACGAGTCGCTGAGTATCAGGTTTCTGATCCTGCCTATTAGCCGCAATCAGCCGAAGGCGTGCGTCGGATCGACACGCAATCGTGAAATAACCCGGCGACGGTGCGCCGAGGCGCTAAGCTAGTAAGGCATGGCAGCGCAGAGGGCTGCCGGGTGCGCCAGGAAGGCGCGGACCAACTGTCAGGCGATGGATTAGCATGGACGCACAGACCCTTATCATGGGGGGCTTCGGGCTACTGATTCTATTGGTGGCCTGGTTTCCGATCTTCATCTCGCACTTGCCGCTGACGCTACCGATGCTCTGCGTGGCGATCGGCTTCGGCGGTTTTTCGCTCCTCGGCGAGAACGGGCTGAGCCCGCGCGACTATCCAGGCACGCTGTCGGTATTGACCGAGCTGACCATCATCGTCTCGTTGGCCGGGGCGGGGCTGAGCATCGACAGGCCGTGGGCCTGGCGGCAATGGATGAATACCTGGCGTTTGCTGGGGATCGCCATGCCCTTGACGATCGCGGCCTGCGCCGCGCTGGCCGCGATCTATCTCGGCCTGCCCTGGGAGACGGCCGTGCTGATCGGTGCCGTCATCGCGCCCACCGACCCCGTGCTCGCCGCCGACGTGCGCGTAGGGCCGCCGCGCGAAGAGGCTGAAGACGAGGTGCGTTTCAGTCTGACCTCCGAGGCCGGTCTCAACGACGGGCTGGGTTTCCCCTTCACCATGCTGGCGCTCGGGCTCGCCGCGCATGGCACGCTGGGTGACTGGACCTGGCACTGGCTGGCCGTCGACGGATTGTGGCGCTGTGTCGCGGGTGTAGCCGCCGGCTGGCTCGTCGGCCGCCTGTTGGGGAACATGGTGTTTCGCCTCGGCGCGCAGACGATCGCCCGCACCGGCCAGGGTTTCGCATCGCTGGGCATCACCTTCGTCGCCTACTCCGCGGCTGAGTACATTCATGGCTACGGCTTCATCGCCGTCTTCGTGGCGGCGCTGATGCTGCGCAGCCGCGACGACGAGTATGGCTACCATCTGCGCCTGCACGGCTTCATCGAACAGATCGAACACCTGTTGATGATGATGCTGCTGGTGTTGTTCGGCGGCAGTCTCGCCGGGCCGTTGCTCGAGGAACTGACCTGGCCGATGGCCATCGCGGCGATAGTCGTGCTGTTCGTCATCCGTCCGCTCGCCGGCATGATCAGCCTGCTCGGCTCCCGCCTGCGAAGCTGCGAACGGGTCATCGTCAGCCTGTTCGGCATCCGCGGCGTCGGCTCGTTCTTCTACCTCGCCTATGCGACCAACATCGGCGACTTTGCCCAGATCGATGCGGCCTGGGCCTTCGTCGGTTTCATCGTGCTGCTGTCGATCTTTTCCTACGGCATGTTGTCGGCGCCCCTGATGAGCTGGCTGGATCGGCGTCAGGCGGCTCTCGCCGGGGCCGAGCAGAAACCGGGGTGACGCTCCCGGGGCGGTCCCCTTAACGGGCATCCGGTTGCACGCCCGGCGCCGCCCGCTGGAAGGCCTCCAGCGTCTCGCAGCGCTCGGCGATGCGCCGGAGCGTCGGGTAGCCGCTCAGGTCGCACTCGAAGCGCTTGGCATTGAACACCTGCGGCACCAGGCACAGATCGGCCAGACTCGGCGCGTCGCCGTGGCAGAACGCGCCGGCGTACCGTGTCGGCAACGACCTCGCGACTGGGGCGGTACGCTCGGTATTCAGCCAGGACGTGGGGCCAGGTACGTTCAGCGTCTCCTATCCCCGGGTCGAGGCGGATTGGAATGATGCCGAGCGCGATGGTGTATCACTGATCGACACTAATAGCTCCGGCGGATTCGTCGACGTTTACGATGAGATTCACGTGTTGATAGACATCAGCTTATCTCTGGAGTCCGGTCGATAATGTCATCTATGGGATTGAGTTGGAGCACGCGATGCGAGAAACCATGGATCATCGAGATGGCAGCGTAGACCGGATTCAGGGAAGCGTTAACTATAAATTCTCAGTCGCAGCGGGTAAGCACCAAGTGCCACGCCCTGAAGAGTGCTCGGACCAGCGTTCTATTTCGTGAGTTTCTTAAGTGTATTATTCCGGGGTAGGGACCGGTGCCATGCACTTAGGGCTGTATTGTGTCACTTTGTCATCCTAACTTGTGCGCGACCCTAAAGGTTACTTGGTTACGGTTTAGTTGCTGAATGTGATCTGGCGTCATGTGGGGATAGCGCATCGCCATATGAATGGTGTAACGGCCGAATCCAACATGGCTTTCAAGGGGTGTTTAACGAGTTGATATACATTTTTAAATTTTTCAAGGAGGCGTAGAGAATCATTATTCAACTTTTAGTGGCGCTCCTGAGTAGGCGGGTAACCAACGCGCCGCCGAAAGGCGCGCGAGAAACTCGAAACATCTGCGAATCCTAGGTCCATGGCGATAACACCAATGGGCCGCTGGGTATGGTGTAGCCAATGCCTCGCCCAAAAAAGTCGACGGTTCATGACATATTGCTGAGGCGACACGCCGAACTGGCGTTGGCACAAAAGGTGGAATTGGCTCTGACCAAGATGCAAGGCGTCAGCTAACTCCGTATTGTCCGGGGGAGATGCGAGTCGCTGGTCGATAAAGCGATTCAACGCCTCTACGGAGAGTCTCTGACGCTGCATGGCTCCCTTATAGACATCGTCCACCAGCTGGCTGAACTGACTCACGAACAGCATGGCCAACTGATGATTGACCAGGCGTGTTCGCTTCTCATCGCTGGCTGCTTTTACCTGCGTCGTCGCGAATTCCACCAGGGGAAGCAGTGTTGGAGGCAAGCTGAGCGTACGAGGTTCGGCAAACAGCGATTCGCGTAGGTCTAGCGCACAACTCTCTTCCAAGGAGGCCAGGCAGGGATCGGCGGCATCAAGATCGATCACGAAAACCTCGCACTCGGCCTGGCGGCCCAGATAGGAGTGAGGTTCCCCGGAAGGCAAGATGGCGGCTTGGCCCAGCACTAAACGGCCACCCCCGTGCGTAAACTCATAATCCATGGCGCCATGCCAGCCCAACATCAGTTGCGGAGCGTCGTGACAATGTTCGCCTGACGTGCGAGCAATCGGATTGCATCGAGCCTGAGTCTGCTGCATGAGCCTGTTACCGGAAGGGTGGCATTGCGGAGCCTGAGTCAACGCTTGCGGAGCCTGGAGCAATAGAACCGACCGTAAGCCTCATAGACTGGCCTCTGGCACAATTAAAAAGAGGTTGACATGTTTCTCAATGCCGAACAAGTGACCCAGGCGCTGCCTTGGGATGCCATGGTCGAGGCGCTGGACGCTGTCTTCACTCGTACCGTTCATTCTCCGGTGCGTCACCACCACCATATGCACGTTCCTGGCGATCCGGATGCCACCCTGCTGCTTATGCCCGCTTGGATCGAAGGCCAGTACCTTGGCGTCAAGCAGGTAAACGTATTTCCCGGCAACAGTGCCAGGGGGGAACCCGGACTCAGCAGCCACTACCTGTTGAGCTGCGCTCGTACCGGCCGCCACCTGGCGCAACTGGACGGTAACGAATTGACAGCGCGTCGCACGGCAGGCGCTTCCGCACTGGCTGCACGTTATCTGGCCCGGGAGGATGCCAGGGAATTGCTGATGGTCGGGGCAGGGCGCATGGGCCACCGGCTGATTCCTGCACACCGAGCCATTCGACCGATCGAGCGGGTGCGGGTCTGGGACATTCGTGAATCTTCTGCGCAAGCGCTGGTTGAAGAACTCGTCGCCGAGGGAATCGATGCTCAGGTAATTCCCTCAGATGGCTTGGCCGAGGCCGTAGGACGTGCCGATATCATCAGTTGCGCCACGCTCAGTCGGGAACCACTGATTCGAGGGGAATGGCTGTCACCCGGGACCCATGTGGACCTGGTCGGCAGTTTTACACCGCAGATGCGCGAAGCCGATGACGAAGTCATGCGCCGGGGCGCGATCTTCGTGGATACGCGTGCCGGGGCGTTGAGCGAAACCGGCGACCTGATCGATCCGCTGGCTAGTGGTGTCATTACCGAAGCGGATATTCTTGCCGATTTCCCCGATCTTTGCGGCGTCAGACATGCCGGACGCCCTGCTCTGGCCGACGCCGACCGAGCCATTACCGTCTTCAAGTCGGTCGGTGCCTCCATTGAGGATCTGGCTGCTGCTATTGCTGCCTTTGAGAGAAGCACTGGCTGATCGCGACGATTACCGCCGATCAAAGACGTAAACAAAACAATGCCAATATAAGTGACGACTAACCATGAAAAATGACTCCGAGGCGGTTGCGCTTCCATCGCTTGGCATGGCATTGCTGCCGATCGTATTGACGATCGGGCTGCTGGCCATTCAATTGTTCTATTATGACGATTTCACGCCTCATATTCCGTTGGCGCTGGGCGCGGCCATTGCCGCCATCTTCGGTTGGAGCCGAGGCTATCGCTGGAAGGAGATGGAGGCCGGCGGTTTCAAACTCCTACACGTAGCGATGCCGGCGGTCGCCACGCTGGTCGTGGTCGGTATGCTGATCGGTGTACTGATTGCTAGCGGCACCGTACCGACCCTGATCTACTTCGGGCTCGAGCTTCTCAGCCCGCAGTGGTTTCTGGCCGCCACTATGCTGATGTGTGCCGTGGTGTCGCTGGTGGTCGGTTCCTCCTGGACCACCGTCGGTACGGTAGGGCTAGCGCTGATGGGTATCGGCGTCGCATTGGAGATACCGGTGTACTGGACAGCGGGCGCTATCGTCTCTGGTGCCTTTTTTGGTGACAAGATGTCGCCGCTCTCGGATACCACCAACCTCTCTCCGGCAGTCACCGAAACCAATATATTCGATCACATCAGGAATATGTTGCCGACCACCGTACCGGCAATGCTGATAGCGTTGGTGATCTACGCATGGGCGGGAGGCGCCGATCACGCCGGTGCAGGCTCGCTTGAGCGCATCGTGAATATTCGCGAGGGGCTAGGCGCCACCTTCCATCTGGGTTTCTGGCAGCTGATTCCGCTGCTGATCATCCTGACTCTGGCCTTTCTGAAGGTGGCGCCCATTCCAGCACTGTTTACGGCTACTTGTCTGGGCGGCGTGATCGCCATACTGACCCAGAACGCATCTTTCCATGATGTGCTGACCTACGCTCACAGCGGCTATACCGTCGAGACCGGCGTGGGGCCGCTGGATAGCCTGCTCAACCGTGGTGGGGTCACCTCCATGACCTGGGTAGTCACGCTGATCATTTTTGCGTTGGTATTCGGCGGTATTCTTGAGAGGACCCGTTGCCTTGAGAAAGTGGTAACGGCCATCACCGAGAAGGCGCGCAGTTTCAGGGCGCTGCAGACCAGTGCAGTGCTCACGCCGATTTTCGTCAATGCCATTGCCGGCGATGTCTATCTTTCCATTGCCTTGCCGGGGCGTATGTACGTCAGCGCCTATGATCGTCTGGGCTACTCACGACTCAACCTCTCTCGCGCCATCGAAGAGGGCGGCACGTTGGTGTCCCCCCTCATTCCTTGGAACGTGGGGGGCGCCTTCGTGATGACCACGCTGGGGCTTACGGTCGGCGACGGCGATCTGAGCGCACTGCTCTATATTCCGCTTGCCTTTGCCTGCTGGCTCTCGCCGCTGCTGAGCATCATCTACGCCCAGTTCGGCCTGTTCTCCTACAAGGCGGATCCGCAAAAGCGTCCCAACAGCGACCAGCCCGCACGGCTATCCTCGCAAGTAGACGCCGAAGGGCCGATACCGTCTCGCGATGAGAACATTGCACTTGAGAATTCGGGTATATAATGACTGCCAAGGCATATTCACTCCGCCCCGACGTCGTTGTCGTCGGAGCAGGCCTTATTGGCATGACCAGTGCCCTGAAGCTCCGCCAGGAGGGGCTTCGGGTACTGGTGCTCGATCGCGACGAGCCTGGCAAGGGGGCCTCCTTCGGGAATGCGGGCTATCTGGCCACCGAATTGGTCAACCCGCTCTCGACCCCAAATACCCTACGTAGGGCGCCAGAGCTATTGCTTGATCCCCATGGCCCACTGGTACTGCCGCCGCGCTATCTACCATCGCTGATGCCTTGGCTTTGGCGCTTTACACTGGCTGCACGCAAAAAAGCAGTCGGTCAGGGCCAGCGCGCCCTGGCCGCGCTAAACGCTCAAGCACTGGGAGCCTGGCAACGCTGTCTAGACGGTATCGGCGCCCAGGATGAACTGATCGCCTCAGGCTATCTGATGGTATGGGAAAAGCCGAACGCGCTGGATCAGGCGCGCCGGCATCAGGCGCGCCTCAACGAGTATGGCATCGATGCAGAACTGCTCGACGCCAACGCCGTGCAGACGCGAGATAGCGGTCTGAGCCGCAGCATCCATCACGCCCTGCTCTTTCCTAACGCCCATCAGGTCAGCGATCCTTATCGGGTAGTGCAGCGTCTGGTTGAAGCATTCAGAAAGGCAGGTGGCGAGATCGATTGCGAAAGTGTCGAGCAAATCGACGCCACCCACGAAGGCGTGACGATAACCACCGATCAGCGCCGTATCGAGGCGGGCCGTGTAGTCATTGCCACCGGTGCGTGGAGCAGCCGGCTTGCCGAGCAGTTGGGCCTGAAGATTCCGCTGGAGAGCGAAAGCGGCCATCACCTGACGCTCTCGGATCGTATAGGCGCGCTACGTCAGCCCATTGGCTCGGCCGAACGCAACGTAGTATTGACGCCCATGCAGTGCGGTCTGCGGGCGGTGGGGTTTTCCGAATTGGGCGGGCTGGCGCTCAAGCCCAACCCCAAACGCTCGCGTACGCTCAAGCATCATGTATCGGCACTGTTGAGCGATAATGTTGGTGTTGAGAAGGCCCGGGACTGGATGGGGTTTCGTCCCACATTGCCTGACTCCCTGCCGGTTATCGGCAAACACCCGCGTCATCCCCAAGTACAGTTCGCCTTCGGCCACCAGCACTTGGGGCTGACTCAAGCAGCGATTACGGCGGAGCTTGTTGCCGATCAGCTGATGGGTCGTGCTCCGGATATCGACCTGACGCCTTTCCGAGCAGGTCGTTTCGAGCGTGCCTGAGTTGCGGAGAATATAGAAACCAATAGGAGCGTCAATGCACCTATGGAGCGCCTGTTTCGAAGCTCGAAGAGCGAATGGGTTCCTGCCTTGAGTTATCCGAGCATTCACGATGCCAGAAAACATCGGTGAGTAGCTGAGAGAGTCGCCGGCGAACCGGCGATGGACGAGTATCAAGGAGTCAGGGCTTGGTCGTGAGGGCTCCAAATATGGGCTCGATGATTATCTAGAAATCAAATATATCTGTATGGGGAATCTAGATATCTGACCAGATTTTTTTCCCAGACCCTGCTTGGACCGGTGTTCTTCGAGTTCATTTAACGCAAGGACGAGGACGGCTTTGGTGAGGGCGATTTCAAGGCGCTCTTCGAATCGGTCGAACGCGATCAGGTTCGCCGTGGGTAGTCGAGGCCAACGACTGACCGGTTAGCCTGATGCTACTGTGGCTTACTTCAGCCCCTTAGCATTCATACCATTCATACGATAAGGGGCTGACTGCGTCAGAGAACTCTACATCAATGGGACTGCAGGCCCTGACTTGTGCAGTTGCTTTGCCATGTCTCAGGTGGCGTCCGGCTGATGCTCCGGACGGGCCCGCTGGAAGGCCTCCAGCGTCTCGCAGCGCTCGGCGATGCGCCGGAGCGTCGGGTAGCCGCTCAGGTCGCACTCGAAGCGCTTGGCATTGAACACCTGCGGCACCAGGCACAGATCGGCCAGACCCGGTGCGTCGCCGTGGCAGAACGCGCCGGTGGCGGGGGAATCGGCAAGCGACATCTCCAGCGCATCGAAGCCCTCGGCGATCCAGTGGCGGTACCAGGTCAGCTTGGCGGCCTCGTCGAGACCCAGCTCGCCGGTCAGGTACTTGAGCACCTTGAGGTTGTCGAGCGGATGGATCTCGCAGGCGATCAACTGGGCCAGCGCGCGCACCCGGGCGCGGGCCTCGGCGTCTGAGGGCAGCAGGGGCGGATCGGGATAGCGCTCGTCGAGGTATTCGCAGATCGCCAGCGACTGGGTCAGCCGCGCGCCGTCGTCGGTCTCGAGTGTCGGGACCAGCCCCTGGGGGTTGCGGGCGAGGTTGTCCCCGCTGCGCTGCTCGCCGTTGACCAGGTCGACCGCGACCCGCTCATAGTCGAGACCCTTGAGGTTGAGCGCGATGCGCACCCGATAGGCCGCCGAGGAGCGAAAGTAGCCGTAGAGTTTCATCGGGGCCTCCGCTCATTTCGCCTGGTATTGGACGACTTGCTGGTCGATGGCGCCGAAGATGCTGTCGCCCTGACGGTCGAACATCTCGATGCGTACCCGATCGCCGAAGCGCAGGAAGGGTGTGGCCATCTCGCCATGCAGGATCTTCTCGACCATGCGCACCTCGGCCAGGCAGCTGTAGCCGACCCCACCGTCGGCGACCGGCTTGCCGGGGCCGCCATCGACGCCGGGGTTGGAGACGGTGCCCGAGCCGATGATCGCGCCCGCGCCCAGGTGGCGGGTCCTGGCGGCATGGGCGACGAGCTGCGGAAAGCTGAAGATCATGTCGGGGCCGGCCTCGGGCTCGCCGAACTTCTCGCCGTTGAGATGCACGGTCAGCGGCAGGTGGACCCGGCCGTCGTGCCAGGCGTCGCCCAGCTCGTCCGGCGTCACGGCGACCGGCGAGAAACTCGAGGCCGGCTTGGACTGGAAGAACCCGAAGCCCTTGGCCAGCTCGCCGGGGATCAACCCGCGCAGGCTGACGTCGTTGACCAGCATGATCAGCTTGATGTGGCCGGCGGCCCGTTCGGGGCTGACGGCCATCGGCACGTCGTCGGTAATCACCGCTAGTTCGCCTTCAAGGTCGATGCCGTGCTCCTCGCTGAGCGCCTCGATATCCGCGGTCGGCGCCAGGAAACGGTCGCCGCCGCCCTGGTACATCAGCGGGTCGCTCCAGAACGTCTCGGGCATCTCGGCGCCGCGGGCCTGGCGCACCAGCTGGACGTGATTCAGGTAGGCCGAGCCGTCGGCCCAGTGGTAGCTGCGCGGCAACGGCGAGTGCAGCGCGCTCGTGTCGAGATCGAAGGCGTCCGCGGCCCGGCCGTCGTTGAGCTCGGCATAGGCTTGCTCCAGCCGGGGGGCGAGGGCGTCCCAGTCCTCGATGGCCTGCTGCAGGGTGGCGGCGATCTGCGGCACGCGAACGGCGCGGGTCAGGTCGCGGGAGACCACGATCAGCTGGCCGTCGCGGCCCTGGTTGAGTGTGGCGAGTTTCATTACTTCGTCCTTGTTGTCATCGGAAAATCGGTCATCAGCGCTGGTCGGGGGTGAAGTGCGAGCGCAGTCCCGCCCACACGTCGACGTAGTCGCGCTGGCGGAAGTCGGCGTCCAGGGCGGCCGGCGTAGGCTGGTACACGTAGCGGCTCTCGAACATGAAGGCCAGGGTGTCGCCCAGGCGCTGCGGGGCCAGTTCGGCGGACGTCGCCTTCTCGAAGGTCTCCGCGTCCGGCCCGTGGGGCGACATGCTGTTGTGCAGGCTGGCCCCGCCAGGCAGGAAGCCTTCGGCCTTGGCGTCGTACTCGCCGTGGATCAGGCCCATGAACTCGCTCATCAGGTTGCGATGGAAGTAGGGCGGGCGAAAGGTGTGCTCGGCCACCATCCAGCGCGGCGGGAAGATCACGAAGTCGATGTTGGCCATTCCCGGCGTGTCGGACGACGAGGTCAGCACGGTGAAGATCGACGGGTCGGGATGGTCGAAGCTGACCGTGTTGATGGTATTGAAGCGAGCCAGGTCGTACTTGTAGGGCGCGTAGTTACCGTGCCAGGCCACCACGTCGAGTGGCGAATGATCGAGCCGGGTCGCCCACAGCCGGCCCGAGAACTTGGCGATGAGCTCGAAATCGCCGGTTTCGTCCTCGTAGCAAGCCACCGGGCTCAGGAAGTCGCGCGGGTTGGCCAGCCCGTTGGCACCGATCGGCCCCAGGCCGGGCAGCTCGAAGGGGCTGCCATAGTTTTCGCAGACATAGCCGCGGGCCGCCTTGGCGCCGTCGGCGAGCCGGACCTGGAACTTGATCCCGCGTGGCACGACGGCAATCTCGCCCGCAACGACTTGCAACGCGCCCAGCTCGGTACGCAGCGCGAGCGTGCCCTGCTGCGGCACGATCAGCAGTTCTCCATCGGCGTTATAGAAGAAGCGCTCGGTCATGTCGCGGTTGAAGGCGTAGACGTGCACGCCGCAACCGGTCTGCGTCGTGGCGTCGCCATTGACGGCGATCGTCATCAGCCCGTCGATGAAGTCGGTGGGGGCATCGGGCAGCGGACGCGGGTCCCAGCGCATCTGGTTGGGATCGGCGGCCGGCTCGCGCGGCGGCGCCGTGTCCCATTGCCCCGCCTCGAGCGGACGATAGGCGCTCTGCGCCACCGAGGGGCGGATGCGGTACAGCCAGCTTCGCAGGTTATGGCTGCGCGGGGCGGTGAACGCCGAGCCGGTCAGTTGCTCGGCATAGAGTCCGTAGGGGCAACGCTGGGGCGAGTTCTGGCCTTCCGGCAGGGCGCCGGGCAGGGCCTCGGTGGCATGATGGTTACGGAATCCGCTTGAGTATTCCGGTTCGTTGTTGTCCATGAGCGTTCCTCGTCATCGATAAGGGCAAGACATGACCACGCCGCCAAATAGTTTCATTTGAAACTTTATAGTGATGCTAAGAGCTTGCCAATGACGGCGTCAAGCGTGACGCGCCGAGCCGTCGTCATTGCCCCGCACGGCACCGACTGCTCACGTTTGAAACGGCCGATGACGGCTCATGCCAAGAGGTCGGCAAGTTGGTACGCACATGTCTTTACCGCGCCGGCGGCCGCTTCAGCGTCCAGGTCGTCCAGCGCGACCACGCCGATGCTGCCCTCGAAGCCCGAGCGCGAGGACTTGCCCGCGAGCGGGCAGGCCACGCCGACGGCGCCGCGCTGCAACTGACCGCGGGTGATGCTGTAGCCCTGCTGGCGGGCCGTGCGGATCTCGCTGCTGTCCGTCTCGCTCTCGGGGCGCGCGGAAAGGATGGCGATGCCGGCCGCGCCGATGGCCAGCGGGTGGCGGCTACCGACCCGGTAGCCGACCCGCAGCAAGCCGTCTTCCGGTTCGGCCACCATCAGGGCCACGCACTCCTCGCCCTGGGCGGCCGAAAGATAGGCCGTGGCGTGAGTGTCCCGGGCCAGCCGGCGCAGCAGGGGCTCGGTCACGCTGCGCAGTTGCGGTTCGAACTGAGACGCCAGGGCAAGAATGCCGCCACCCAGGCAAATGGCGCCGTCCTCCTTCCGATACGCCAGGGCGTTGGCTTCAAGCGTCGCCACGATGCGATAGACGATGGCGCGATTGATGGCGAGTTCCGTCGCCAGCTCCGCAATGCTCAGGCCACCAGGGTGGCGTGCGATGATCTTGAGTGCGTGGAGCCCCCGGTCGAGGGTTTGCAATTGGCTCATCGTTCGTGACTCGTCATGACTGAATTAAACGCCCTTTAGACTTTGGGCTAGAGAGCCCGCTGTGGGCCCGCTTTCCGCTTGACCCTGATCAAGCGCTTACCTATGTTCGTTCACAGAACAAGGCTTTTCAATAAAAGTAAAACATAGCGCAAGACGAGGCCCGCCATGCCCACGCCCCGGACCCCGCCGCTCGCTGCAGGGGAACGCTGCCCTTTCAGTGCTGCCGGTTCAGGCCCTGTCGCCGAATCGCCGAATGGTTGCCCCGTTTCCCCCCGGGCCGCGACGTTCGACCCGTTCGAGCGCGACTATCAGCTCGATCCGGCCGAGGCCCTGCGCTGGTCGCGCGATCAGGAACCGGTGTTCTACAGCCCCAGGCTGGGCTATTGGGTCGTCAGCCGCTATGCCGATGTGAAGGCCATCTTCCGCGACAACCGGACGTTCTCGCCGTCCATCGCGCTGGAGAAGATCACCCCGGTCTCGCAGGCTGCCCAGGACACGCTCAAGCGCTACGGCTATGCCATGAATCGCACGCTGGTCAACGAGGACGAGCCGGCGCACATGGAGCGGCGCCGGGCGCTGATGAAATCCTTCGAGCTTGAGGAATTGGCGCACCACGAGGCCATGGTGCGCCGCCTGACGCGCGAGTCCCTGGATCGGCTGGTCGACCAGGGCGAGGCCGAACTGGTCGACGAGATGCTCTGGGAGATCCCGCTGACGGTGGCCCTGCACTTTCTCGGGGTGCCCGAGGAGGACATGGACACCCTGCGCGAGTATTCCATTGCGCACACCGTGAATACCTGGGGCCGTCCATCGCCGCAAGAGCAGGTCGCCGTCGCACAAGCGGTGGGCAAGTTCTGGCAATACGCCGGCCAGGTCCTGGATAGGATGCGCCAGGACCCGTCCGGTCATGGCTGGATGAAATATGCCATTCGCCGCCAGCAGGAACTGCCGGAGGTGGTCACCGACTCCTACCTGCACTCGATGATGATGGCCGGCATCGTGGCTGCGCACGAGACCACCGCCCACGCCGCCGCCAACATGCTGCGGCTGTTGCTGGAAAACCGCACGGTGTGGGAGGACCTGTGCGCCAACCCCTCGCTGATTCCCAACGCCGTGGAAGAGTGCCTGCGTCTGTCGGGGTCCGTTGCCGCCTGGCGGCGAATCGCCACCACCGAGACTCGCATCGGCGACGTGCCGATCCCCAGGGGAGCCAAGCTGCTGATCGTCAGCGCTTCGGCGAACCATGACGAGCGTCATTTCGAGAACCCCGACGTCCTGGACATCTACCGCGACAACACGACGGATCACCTGACGTTCGGCTATGGCAGCCACCAGTGCATGGGCAAGAACCTGGCGCGCATGGAGATGCGCATCTTCCTCGAGGAGTTCACCCGCCGCCTGCCGCACATGGAGCTCGTCCCGGACCAGACCTTCACCTTCGTCCCGAATACCTCCTTCCGTGGTCCGGAGCATTTGTGGGTGCGTTGGGACCCGGCCGCCAACCCCGAACGCCGCGATGCCTCGCTACGCGAGCGGGGCCGCGACTTCCCCCTGGGTGCGCCCTCCAAGCGAGACGCCGAGCGCGAGGTCGTGGTCACCCAGGCCGTGGGTGAAGCCAGGAACGTCCTGCGGCTGGAACTCGCCGATCCGGACGGCCGGGCGCTGCCACGCTGGACCCCGGGCGCGCACGTCGAGGTGGTGATAGGCGACTACACCCGCAAATACTCGCTGTGCGGCGATCCCGACGACGACCGCCACCTGCAGATAGCGATCCGCCGGGAATCGCCGGGGCGCGGCGGTTCCCGTCACATCCATGACACCGTCAAGCCGGGCACACGGCTGCGCCTGCGGGGGCCGCGTAACCACTTCCGCCTGGACGAGAGTGCCGTGAGCTACCTGCTGATCGCCGGCGGGATCGGCATCACGCCGATCATCGCGATGGCCGACCGGCTCAAGCGGCTCGGCAAGGACTACGTCATTCACTACTGCGGTCGCTCCCGGGCTACCATGCCCCTGCTGGAGCGGCTGGCGCGCGATCACGGCGCCCGGCTGCAGCTCTATCCTGGCGATGAAGGGCGGCGCATCGAGCTATCCACTATCCTGGCCGACCGCGGTCAGGCCCAGGTATATGCCTGCGGCCCCGAACGCCTGCTCGATGCCTTGGCGGCCAGCGCCGGAGATGCCTCGGAGTGCATCCATGTGGAGCACTTCTCGGCGAGTGGCGCGGCCCTGGTTCCCAGCCAGGAGCATGCCTTCGAGGTGGTGCTCGGCGATTCCGAATTGAACGTCCCCGTCGCCGCCGACCAGACCGTGCTGCAGGCCTTGCGCGGCGTGGGGGTCGACGTGCCCAGCGACTGCGAGGAGGGGCTTTGCGGTACCTGCGAGGTGGCCGTGCTTGACGGGGAGGTCGATCATCGCGACAAGGTGCTGACCGCGCAGGAGCGAGCCGCCAACCGGCGCATGATGACCTGCTGCTCACGGGCCCGGGGCGGCAAGCTTGTCCTGGGTATCTGAAGGGGAGGGCGCGCCGTGCTGCTCCTGGGCCTGACGGCCATACAACAATACCAATCCATCATTCCGCCCGCGCGGAACAATCAGGGAGTCTCCTGTGAACAACAACACTTCGAAGCTCGCCACGCTCGCCTGCGGCGCCACGCTACTCCTGGCGGGAACCGCGTCCGCCCAGACCACGCTCAAGGTCAGCCACTACCTGCCGTCGGTACATGGCATCCACACCGATTTCATCGTGCCCTGGACGGAGCAGGTGACCGCCTGCACCAACGGTGAGGTCCAGTTCGAGATCTACCCGGGCGGCACCCAACTGGGCAACGTCGCCAAGCAGCAGGAACAGGTGATGGCCGGGGTCGTGGATATCGCCCATGGCCTTCAAGGCATCCCGCGCGGACGCTTCCCACGGACGTCGCTGATCGAGCTGCCCTTCCTGACCCGCGACGCCGGCGCCGCCAGCGAGACCCTCTGGCAGATGTACCCCGACTACCTGGCTCCGGAATATCGTGGGCTCAAGGTGTTGGCGCTGCACGCCCATAACGGCGGACTCATCCACACCGCGGACAAGAAGGTGCAAACCATGGAGGACATGCAGGGGCTGCGTCTGCGCACCCCGAGTCCCGCTGTTTCCCAGATGCTCACGGCGCTGGGTGCCACGCCGCAGGGGCTGCCGCCGGGCGAGGTCTACGAGAACATCCAGAAGCATGTGATCGACGGTACGGTGTTTCCCTGGGATCCGGTGAAATCCTTCGGCCTGAACGAGGTGCTCGACTATCACCTGGATGCCGGTGCCTACACGGTGCCGTTCTTCTTCGTGATGAATCAGCGCAAGTACGACTCCCTGCCCGAGAACGTCCAGGCGTGCATCGACGAGGCATCCGGCGATTCGCTGGTGGCCAAGTTCGGTGACTGGTGGGACAAATGGGATGCCGCGGGTCGCGAGGAGGCCGAGGCGTCCGGCGATGTCATCACCCATCTCTCGGACGCCGAGCGCCAGCGTTGGCGTGAAACGCTGCAGCCCGTTACCGAGGCCTATATCGAGGAGACGGCCAACCAGGGGGTCGACAACGCACGCGAGATCTATGAGCGCATGCGTGAACTGCTCGCCGAGAAGCAACAGCAACAATAAGCGACGGAACCTTCCTGAACGGACCGGCGCCAGTTACGGCGCCGGAATGTCGTTAGCGATGCGAGTTCTTGTATGAATTATCTGATAGCGGGGTTGCGGTCGCTCGTCACGCTGTCCGCGGTGACGGGAGTCGCCGCCTACGCGGCGGCCGCCTTGTTGACCGTGGCCGACGTCATCGGCCGCCAGCTGGGCCACGCCGTGCCCGGCGTCGTCGATCTGGTCCAGCTGTTCGTGCTGGGCGGCGCCTGGCTGGTCATTCCCTACGCCTTCATGACCGGGGCGCACGTGGGGGTGGACCTGCTCGTCGAGTCGCTGCCCCGCCGGCTGACGGGCGTGATGCGCGGCGTCGCGGGGCTCGCGGCCATGGCGCTGCTGGCGATGATGCTCTACTTCTGTCACGCCACCTTCCAGCAGCAGATGATGTTCGGTGATCGCTCTCAACAGTTGGGCATCCCGATCTTCTACTACTGGCTGCCGCTGCTATTTGGCATCGGACTCTCCATCGTCGGGGTCGCGCTGGGACTGACGCCGTCTCGACAGCCGGTCCCCTCGACGGAGGCAAGCCCATGAGCGGTGCCATGCTCGGCCTGGCAGGCTTTGGCCTCACCCTGGTATTGATCGCGTTCGGATTCCCGGTTGCCGTGGCCATGGCGCTCGTCGGTGTCGGGGGCTTCTGGTGGCTGAACGGCGTCATGGGCGCCGGCTTCATCCTGGGGTCTTCCCCCTTCGAGGCGATCTTTCCCTATTCGCTCAGCGTGGTGCCGCTGTTCGTGATGATGGGCGTCTTCGCGGCCCGTGCCGGGCTGTCGCGCTCGTTGTTCGACATGGTCAACAGCTTTCTCGGCCATGTTCGCGGCGGGCTCGCCGTCACCGGCGTGGGCGCCTGCGCCATCTTCGGAGCCATCTGCGGCTCGTCACTGGCCACGGTCGCGACCATGGGGCGGGTAGCCATTCCCGAGATGCAGAAGCGAGGCTACGACGGCTCGCTGTCGTCGGCGTCCATCGCCGCGGGCGGCACGCTGGGCGTACTGATTCCGCCCTCCATCCTGCTGGTGATCTACGGCCTTCTCACCCAGACGTCGATCGGCCAACTGTTCATCGGCGCCATCCTGCCCGGCATCCTCGGTGCGCTGCTGTATGGATTGGCGATCGTGGTGCGCGTGCGTATGGCGCCGCATCTGGCGCCATCCACGCCCCGGGCGGGATGGGGCGTGCGGCTGGCCGCGCTACGCCGGGTCTGGGGCGTGGTAGTGCTGTTCGCGCTGGTGATCGGGGGCATCTATCTCGGCTGGTTCTCGCCGACCGAGGCCGCCGCGGTCGGCGCCGTGGGGGCCTTTGTCCTGGCGCTCTTGTCCGGCGAATTGACGCGTGATGCGCTGCGGGGGGCGGTACTGGAAACGGCCGGGCTCTCCGGCATGATCTTCTTCATCCTGATCGGCGCCTCGCTGTTCAACTACTTCCTGGAGACCACGGGGCTGCCCCGCGCGCTGATCGACGGCATCGACGGGAGCGGGTTATCCCCGGCCATGGTGCTGGCCCTGATCATGCTGTTCTACATCATCCTCGGCTGCTTCATGGATGCCATGTCGATGATTCTGCTGACCGTGCCGTTCCTGGCGCCGGTCGCTGCCTCGCTGGATTTCGACATGGTGTGGTTCGGCATTCTCGTGGTGACGGTCGCCGAGATCGGCCTGATCACTCCGCCTATCGGCATGAACCTGTTCGTGGTGCAGGCGACCCAGCCGGAATTGACCCAGCGGACGGTCATTCGCGGGATATTGCCCTTCATCCTGGCGGATGTGGTGCGGCTCGTGTTGCTGGCGGCAATCCCGGCGCTGACGCTATGGCTACCGGGAAAGATGTTCTGACCTCGGGTCTCAGCGTCACTACGGCCTAGGAATGGCGCGCATACGAAAACCGCCACCCGGAGCGATCCGACGGTGGCGGTTTTTGCGATGTTCTTGGTCGGAGTAGCAGGATTCGAACCTACGACCTCTGCCTCCCGAAGGCAGCGCTCTACCAAGCTGAGCTATACTCCGACGCGGTTGGGCGTGTGCCTCAACGGAGGTGCATTATACGCACTGCAAGGCGCTTGGCAACCCCCGTGCGACGCTCAGGACTGGCGGTCCACGGCCAGTCGGGCAAGCTCCGCCATGGTGTCGCGATAGCGGCTCGGCGCCAGCATGTCGAGCTGTTCCAGCGCGCGCTCGGCCATCTCTTCGGCGCGCGTGCGGGTATACTCGAGCGCGCCGGTGGCGTGGACGATGGTCAGTACCTCGTCGAGCCGTTCGAGGCCGCCCTGGCGGATCGCCCGGCGGATCAGTTTGGCCTGCTCGGGGCTGCCTTCGCGCATGGCGTGGATCAGCGGCAGGGTAGGCTTGCCCTCGGCCAGATCGTCGCCGACGTTCTTGCCCATGGTGTCGGCATCGCCCTGGTAGTCGAGCAGGTCGTCGATCAGCTGGAAGGCGAGTCCCAGGTAGCGGCCGTAGAGACGCAGTGCCTCTTGCTGCTCGTCGCTGCCTTCGGCGAGGATCGCGCCGCTGTGCGAGGCGGCCTCGAACAGCATTGCCGTCTTGCCGTGGATGGTGTCGAAGTAGGCGGTCTCGTCGATGTCCGGGTTGCCGACGTTGGTCAGCTGCAGCACCTCGCCCTCGGCGATCGTGCAGGTGGCCGCGGACAGCACCTCCATGACCCGCATCGAACCGACCTCGACCATCATCTGGAACGAACGCGAATAGAGGAAGTCGCCGACCAGTACCGAGGGCGCGTTGCCCCAGTGTTCGTTGGCGGTGGTGCGTCCGCGGCGCAGGCTGGATTCGTCGACCACGTCGTCATGCAGCAGCGTCGAGGTGTGCATGAACTCGATCAGCGTGGCCAGGGTGATGTGCTTGTCGCCGGCATAGCCGAGCGCGCGCGCCGAAAGCAGTACCAGCAGCGGGCGCAGGCGCTTGCCACCGCTCTCGATGATGTAATGGCCGATGGTCTCGACGAGCGGAACCCGCGAGTTCAACTGGGCGAGTACGGTGCGGTCGACGGCGGCGAAGTCCTCGGCCACCGCTGCATGGATAGGCGATGCGTTGGGTTGCATGTAGTGGCTGTCTGTCAGGGAGTTGGCGAAACCCGGGACGCGCGTCCAGCGTTTCTTCGAGGCGCCGTATGGGTCGCTCCTGCGTCCGGCGCCGGCCATGGCTTGCCCGCTATGCTATGAGGGGGGGTGGGGGGCGTCAAGGCGAGGCGTCACGCGGGATCCACCTGCGCGATCCCCTTGTGAACTCCGGCGCCGATGGTTATAATCCGCGACCCTAACTCATCACGCTCCCTGTCAGATGGCTGCCGGAAGGGGCGCCACTCGCCGCAGGCCGATGAAGAGCCAATCCCCGATGAGTGTCTGGAGACAAAGTATGTACGCTGTTATCAAGAGTGGCGGTAAGCAATACCGCGTCCAGGAAGGCCAGACCCTGAAGCTCGAGAAGCTTGAAGTGGCCACCGGCGACAGCCTGGATTTCGACCAGGTACTGCTGGTCGCCGATGGCGACGACGTCAAGGTCGGCGCACCGCTGGTCGATGGTGCCAAGGTTTCCGCCGAGGTCGTGTCCCACGGCCGTGGCGAGAAGGTCACCATCATCAAGTTCCGTCGCCGCAAGCACTCCATGCGTCGTCAGGGCCACCGTCAGTGGTTCACCGAAGTCAAGATCACCGGGATTTCCGCCTGAGCGGTAGCACTCCCCTGAACCTGCGAGGACTTTGCAATGGCTCATAAGAAGGCAGCCGGTAGTACACGTAACGGTCGCGATTCCGAATCCAAGCGCTTGGGCGTCAAGCTGTTCGGTGGCCAGGTCGTGGCCCCGGGCAACATCATCGTCCGCCAGCGCGGCACGCGCTTCCACGCCGGCACCGGTGTGGGCATCGGCAAGGATCACACCCTGTTCGCACTGGACGAAGGCGTGATCAAGTTCGAGACCAAGGGTCCGAAAAACCGCAAGTTCGTGAGCGTCGTCTCCGCCTGAGACCTCTCTCGAACGAGCACTGAAAAGGCCCCGCCAGCGCGGGGCCTTTTCGTATATGGCGGCGGTGGCCGTCAGGAGAATGTCAGATGCAGTTCGTCGACGAAGCCTCGATCATCGTGGAGGCCGGCAATGGCGGCAGCGGTTGCCTGAGTTTCCGCCGCGAGAAGTATGTGCCCAAGGGCGGCCCGGATGGCGGCGACGGCGGTCATGGCGGCAGCGTCTACCTGATCGGTGACGACGCGCTGAACACCCTGATCGATTTCAAGTACCAGCGCTTCTACAAGGCGCAGAACGGCCAGCCCGGGCAGGGTCGCCAGATGAGCGGCAAGGCCGGCGACGAGCTGCACGTCAAGGTGCCGGTGGGCACCACGGTGATCGACGAGGACACCCTCGAGGTGATCGCCGACGTCACCGAGATCGGCCAGGTCGTGCTGGTCGCCCAGGGTGGGCGCCGCGGACTGGGCAATATCCACTTCAAGTCGTCGACCAACCGCGCGCCGCGGCGCACCACCCCGGGGACGCCGGGCGAGCGCCGCAACCTGCGCCTGGAGATGAAGGTGATGGCCGATGTCGGTCTGCTGGGGATGCCCAATGCCGGCAAGTCGACGCTGATTCGCGCGGTGTCCGCCGCCAAGCCCAAGGTCGCCAACTACCCGTTCACCACGCTGGTGCCCAACCTGGGGGTGGTCAAGCTGGGCACCCACGAGCACTTCGTGATGGCCGACGTGCCGGGCTTGATCGAGGGGGCCTCCGACGGCGCCGGGCTGGGGCTGCGCTTCCTCAAGCACCTGACCCGCACGCGGTTGCTGTTGCACGTGGTCGATGTCGCGCCCTTCGACGAGTCGGACCCGGTGGACTCCGCCCGCGCCATCGCCCGCGAACTCGAGCAGTTCTCCCCGGCGCTCGCCGAGCGACCGCGCTGGCTGGTGCTCAACAAGCTCGACCTGCTGCACGAGGCGGAGCGCGAGGCGCGGGCCCAGGCGATCGTCGACGCGCTGGGCTGGCAGGGGCCGGTATTTCGGACCTCGGCGATCTCGAGCGAGGGCACCGCGCCGCTGGTCCAGGCGGTCTATCGCTGGCTGACCGAGCAGCGCCGGCTCGAGGCCGAGGACGAGTCGGCCGCCGAGTTCGAGCGCGAGATGCGCGCGCGAATGGAGGCCGAGGCGGTGGCGCGTGCCGAGGCGCGGCTGAGCCGCAAGCGCAAGCCGGTCGAGGCGGATCAGGACGACGACGACGACTTCGATGACGATGACTACGACGTCGAGGTCGAATACACGCCGTAGGGCGGTGTGGCTGAGATGAGGCTGGGTCGTGATGGCGGAAGATAACAGGGGCGAGCGGGCCCCGGGCCGTGAGGCGCTGACCGGCGCGCGTCGGGTGGTGGTCAAGATCGGTAGTGCGTTGCTGACCAATGATGGACGCGGCCTCGACGAGGCCGCCATCGGCGGCTGGGTCGATCAGATCGCCGCCCTGCACGCGCGCGGCATCGAGGTGGTGCTGGTCTCCTCCGGCGCGGTGGCGGCGGGCATGGCCCGGTTGGGCTGGAGCATGCGGCCGTCGGCGGTCCATGAGCTGCAGGCCGCGGCGGCGGTCGGTCAGACCGGCCTGGCGCAGTGCTACGAAGGGCATTTCGCGCGCCACGGTTTGCGCAGTGCCCAGGTCCTGCTGACCCACGACGACCTGTCCAACCGCAAGCGCTACCTGAACGCCCGCTCGGCGCTGCGCACGCTGGTCGACCTGCGCGTGGTGCCGGTGATCAACGAGAACGATACCGTGGTCACCGACGAGATCCGCTTCGGCGACAACGATACCCTGGGCGCGCTGGTCGCCAACCTGCTCGAGGCCGAAGTACTGGTCATCCTCACCGACCAGGAGGGGCTGTTCGACGCCGACCCGCGTCACAACGCCGCCGCCCGGCTGATTCACGAGGGCCGGGCCGGCGATCCGCAACTGGCCGCGGTAGCCGGCGGTGGCGGCGCACTGGGGCGCGGCGGGATGGCCACCAAGATTCGCGCGGCGCGGCTGGCGGCGCGCTCCGGGGCGGTCACGGCGATCGCCAGCGGTCGCCAGGCCGAGGTGCTGACCCGGCTGGTCGACGGCGAACGCCTGGGGACCCTGCTGCGTCCGGAGCATGCGCCGCTGGCGGCGCGCAAGCGCTGGCTGGCGGGGCAGCTGCAGGTGCGCGGCAGCCTGACGCTGGATGCCGGCGCAGTCAGCGTGCTGCGCGATCGGGGCTCGAGCCTGTTGCCGGTCGGCGTTAAGGCGGTCAGCGGTGCGTTCGTGCGCGGCGACATGGTGGTCTGTGTCGACGAACAGGGCGAGCGGGTCGCCAAGGGGCTGGTCAACTACGGCAGCGACGAGGCGGCGCGCATCGCCGGTCAGCCGAGCCATCAGATCGAGGCGATCCTCGGCTACATGGAAGCCCCCGAGCTGATCCACCGCGACAATCTGGTGGTCGTTTAACCCTCGCAGGCCAGTCGTCATGCGCCCTGTGGCAAGCCACGGTGGCGCGTGATAGAATGCCGCATCCTCTCAGACATGGCCGTCACCAGCGAGTTCGTTGCTGCATGGCCAGACCGGTTTGGAAGCATCTGATTACCGAATCGGATCAAACACTTACACCGCATTTTATGGTTCTCCAAGGAGATTACGGTGGCGAATACCAAGCAAGCACAGAAGCGTGCCCGTCAGGCCGAACAGCGTCGCAAGCACAACGCCAGTCAGCGTTCGATGGTGCGTACCTACATCAAGCGCGTGATCAAGGCGGTGCAGGGCGGCGATCATGCCCAGGCCATGGACGCCTTCAAGGCGGCGCAGCCGGTCATCGACCGCATCGCCGACAAGGACGCGATTTCCAAGAAGAAGGCCGCGCGCCTGAAGAGCCGCCTCAACAAGCGGGTCAAGGCGCTGGCTGCGTAAGCCGGACGTCGCTGAGGTGTCTCGCCTAGCCCCAACGGGCGGCGGGAGACCCGAGAAAAACCGGCTGCGGCCGGTTTTTTTGTGCATGCCGTTTAGAGGGTGCTTTCAAAGCAGGCGAGCGAAGACAAGGCAAGGCAAAATCAGACGAAATAGCGGAGTTTACATGGGGTTAAATGAGCATATTGAGGATGGTTTTAACGCCGTATTGTCGAGCGTAGCCCTTTTTAAACACCCTCTTACGATGCAGGCGTGATAGGCCCGCACATGGCGGGCCAGGACACGGGAAGGGATTAGCACGGTGCAGCCCGACGACGAGCCCAATAGAGCGGTGCATGATGCGCAGGACGATCCCGTCTCGCTGGATGCCCCGACCGCTGGCGATGCCGCGCCGAGTGACGCGGCGCCGGGCGTCGTAGCGGGTCGCGCGACGCCGGCGAGCGGCGGCCTGCTGCGCTCGGGCATGGTGGTCAGCGCGATGACCATGCTGTCGCGGGTGCTGGGGCTGGCGCGGGACGTGACGATCGCCGCGCTGTTCGGTGCCGGCAGCGGCGCGGATGCGTTCTTCGTCGCCTTCAAGATCCCCAACTTCTTGCGCCGGCTGTTCGCCGAGGGTGCGTTCAATCAGGCGTTCGTGCCGGTGCTCTCGGAATACGCCTCCCGACGCACCCGCGAGGAAGTGCGCGAGCTGCTCGATGCCGTGGCCGGCAGCCTGGCGGTGGTCCTGGCGTTGATGACCGCGCTGGCGATCGTGCTGGCGCCATGGCTGGCGATAGCCTTCGCTCCGGGGTTCGCCCGCGACCCCGACAAGCTGGCGTTGACCGCCGAAATGCTGCGGCTGACCTTCCCCTATCTGCTGCTGATCTCGCTGACGGCGTTCTCGGGGAGCGTGCTCAATACCTGGAACCGCTTCGCCGTGCCGGCGTTCACGCCGGTGCTGCTCAATCTGGCATTGATCGGCGCGGCGGTATGGCTGACGCCGTGGATGAGCGTGCCGTCGATGGCGCTGGCCTGGGGCGTGCTGATCGCCGGCGCCGCGCAACTGGCGTTCCAGGTGCCGTTCCTGGCCCGGCTGGGATTGCTGCCGCGGCCTTGGCCGAATTTCCGGCATCCCGGCGTCAGGCGCATCCTGTGGTTGATGGCGCCGGCGCTGTTCGGCGTCTCGGTGTCGCAGATCAACCTGTTGCTGGATACCGTGCTGGCCTCGCTGCTCAGCGACGGCAGCGTGTCGTGGCTGTACTACTCGGATCGCCTGGTGGAGCTGCCGCTGGGGGTGTTCGGCGTGGCGCTGGGCACGGTGATTTTGCCGGCGCTGTCCAAGCGTCACGCCGAGCGCTCGGCCGAGCACTTCGCGCAGATGCTCGACTGGGCGCTGCGCGCGGTACTGCTGCTGGGGCTGCCGGCGGCGCTGGCGCTGGAAGTGCTCGCCGAACCGCTGCTGGTCAGCCTGTTCCACTACGGCGCGATGACCGATCGCGATATCGCCATGGCGGCGATGAGCCTGCGCGCCTATGCCCTGGGGCTGATCGCCTTCATGTTGATCAAGGTGCTGGCGCCGGGCTATTTCGCCCGCCAGGACACCGCCACGCCGGTCAAGATCGGGGTGGTCGCGATGGTCGCCAACATGGTCTTCAACCTGGCGTTGATACTGCCGCTGGCCCACGCCGGGCTGGCGCTGGCCACTGCGCTGTCGGCGTTTCTCAACGCCGGGCTGCTGGCCCGCGGGCTGCGCCGCCGCGGGGTGCTGGCGTTTCAGCCCGGCTGGGGACGCTACGCGCTACAGCTGTTGGGCGGCTGTGCGCTGATGACGCTGACGCTGTGGTGGTTCGCGCCCGACTGGCATGTGTGGCTAGAGTGGGGCGTATGGCGCCGGGCCGGCACGCTGGCCGCGCTGGTCACGGGGGGCGCCGTGGTGTACTTCGCCTGGCTGGCGGTGACCGGCGTGCGCGTGCGTCACTTCCGGCTGCGCAGTTGAGCACGGCGTTGATATGCAGTGCGACGGCTGTCAAGGCCACCCCCCTTCGTTATAATCGAAGGCTTTCCCGGTGCGTGATGGAGCCATTTGTGATCGTGAAGGACGTATGGAACTGATTCGCGGCTTGCACAACTTGACGGCGAAGCACCGGGGCTGCGTGGCGACCATCGGCAATTTCGATGGCGTGCACCGCGGGCACCAGGCGATTCTCGATCAGCTGCGCGATCGTGCCGCCGCGCTGGGACTGCCGGTGGCGGTGGTGATCTTCGAGCCGCAGCCGCGCGAGTACTTCGCCGGCGACCAGGCGCCGCCGCGGCTCACCCGGCTGCGCGACAAGGTCCGGCTGCTTGCCGAACACGGCGCCGAGCGGGTGGTCTGCCTGCCGTTCAACGAGGCACTGCGCAGCCTGACGGCACGGGCGTTCATCGACCGGGTGCTGGTCGACGGGCTGGGCGTTCGCCATCTAGTCGTCGGCGATGATTTCCGCTTCGGCTGCGACCGGGTCGGCGACTTCGCGCTGCTGCGCGAGGTCGGCGAGGCGCGCGGCTTCGCCGTCGAGCATACCCGCACCTTCGTGCTCGACGACGAACGGGTCTCGAGCTCGCGGGTACGCACGCTGCTGGCCAGCGGCAACTTCGCCCAGGCTCAGCGCATGCTGGGCCGGCCCTACCGACTGGCGGGACGCGTGGTGCGCGATCAGCAGCTGGGCCGCACGATCGGCGTGCCCACCGCCAACCTGCCGTTGCTGCCCGGACCGATGGCGCTACGCGGCGTGTATGCCGTACTCACCCGGCTCGCCGATGGTCGCGAGTTCACCGGGGTCGCCAACATCGGCTGGCGGCCGACGGTGGGCACGCCGCGACCGGTGCTCGAAGTCCATCTGTTCGATTTCGACGGCGACCTCTACGGCCAGCGCATCACCGTGGTGCCCTGCGCGCGGCTGCGCGGCGAGCTGACCTTCGACGGGCTGGAGGCGCTCAAGCGCCAGATCCAACGCGACCAGGCGCGAGCACGGGACTATTTCCGGGGCGTCGCGCTGGCGGATGGCGGCTCGGTTGAGGCCGCCACGGACGACTCGGCCTGGCAATCCTTTCTGGCATCGGCGCCGCTGGCGGCGATGCCGACGACTTCCGAATCCCCGGCGGCCCCAGCCGCCGACAACGACGACGGCTGACTCCAAGGCTATGAGCGACTACAAGCACACCCTCAACCTGCCAGAAACCGACTTCCCGATGCGCGGCAATCTGCCCAAGCGGGAACCGGCGCGCCTTGCGCGCTGGCAGGAGCTCGATCTCTACCAGCGGTTGCGCGACGCCGGGCAGGGGCGGGAATCCTTCGTGCTCCACGACGGCCCTCCCTACGCCAACGGCAGCATCCACATCGGTCACGCCGTCAACAAGATCCTCAAGGACATCATCGTCAAGGCCAAGGGCCTGGCGGGCTTTGACGCGCCCTACGTGCCGGGCTGGGACTGCCACGGGCTGCCCATCGAGCACAAGATCGAGACCCTGCACGGCAAGCACCTGCCGCCGGAGCAGGCCCGTGCGCTGTGCCGCGAGTATGCCGGTGAGCAGATCCAGGGCCAACGCCAGGACTTCGAGCGCCTCGGCGTGGTCGGCGACTGGGCGCATCCCTACCGCTCGATGGACTTCGTCAACGAGGCCGGCGAGGTGCGTGCGCTGGCCGAGATGGTTCGCCACGGCTATGTGTTCAAGGGGCTCAAGCCGGTCAACTGGTGCTTCGACTGTGGCTCGGCGCTGGCCGAGGCCGAGGTCGAGTACGCCGACAAGCAATCCGACGCCATCGACGTGGCCTTCGCCAGCGCCGACGACACCAAGCTGGCCGCGGCGTTCGGGCTGAGCGAGCTGCCCAAGCCCGCCGCCGTGGTGATCTGGACCACCACGCCGTGGACCATTCCCGCCAACCAGGCGCTCAACGTGCACCCGGAGTTCAGCTACGCGCTGGTCGATGTCGGCGATCGCCTGCTGTTGCTGGCCGAGGAGCTGGTCGAGAGCTGCCTGGAGCGCTTCGGCCTGCAGGGTCGGATGATCGCCACCGCCAAGGGCGAGGCGCTGGATCTGATCGAATTCCGCCACCCGTTCTACGATCGCCGCTCGCCGGTCTACCTGGCCGACTACGTGGGCGCCGACGAGGGCAGCACCGGGATCGTCCATTCGGCACCGGCCTACGGCATGGATGACTTCGTGACCTGCCGCGCCCACGGCATGGAGTTCAGCGAGATCGAAAGCCCGGTGCAGGGCAACGGCGTCTACGTCGACGACCTGCCGTTCTTCGGCGGTCAGCTGATCTGGAAGGCCAACCCGCAGATCGTCGCCAAGCTCGAGGAGGTTGGCGCACTGCTGGCCCACCAGAAGATCACTCACAGCTACATGCACTGCTGGCGGCACAAGACGCCGGTGATCTATCGCGCCACCGCGCAGTGGTTCGTGGGCATGGATATCCAGGGCGAGGATGGCAAGACCCTGCGCGAGCGTTCGCTGGAAGGCATCGAGGCGACGCAGTTCGTGCCGGCCTGGGGCAAGGCGCGCCTGCACTCGATGATCGCCAACCGTCCCGACTGGTGCATCTCCCGCCAGCGCAACTGGGGCGTGCCGATCCCGTTCTTCCTGCACAAGGCGAGCGGCGAGCTGCATCCGCGTACCCTCGAGCTGATGGAAGCGGTTGCCGAGCTGATCGAGGCCGAGGGCATCGACGCCTGGTTCCGTCTCGACGCCGCCGAGCTGCTCGGCGCCGAGGCTGGCGACTACGAGAAGGTCACCGACACCCTCGACGTGTGGTTCGACTCCGGCACCACGCACTGGCACGTGCTGCGCGGCTCCCACGCGCTGGGCCACGAGCAGGGCCCGCGCGCCGACCTGTACCTGGAAGGTTCCGACCAGCACCGCGGCTGGTTCCACTCGTCGCTGCTGACCGGCTGCGCGATCGACGGCCATCCGCCCTACAAGGGCTTGCTGACCCACGGCTTCACCGTGGATGCCCAGGGCCGCAAGATGTCCAAGTCGGTGGGCAACGTGATCGCCCCGCAGGAGGTGATGGACAAGCTCGGCGCCGACATCCTGCGGCTGTGGGTCGCCTCGACCGACTACTCCGGCGAGATGGCGGTCTCCGACGAGATCCTCAAGCGCACCGCCGACGTCTATCGGCGTATCCGCAATACCTCGCGGTTCCTGCTCGCCAACCTCAACGGCTTCGACCCGTCGCGCGACGCCATCGCCTTCGAGGACATGCTGGCGCTGGACCAGTGGGTGGTCGACCGCGCCGCCCAGTTGCAGACGCGTATCGAGCAGGCCTACGAGGAGTACCGCTTCCTCGACGTCTACCAGCAGGTGCATACCTTCTGCTCGCGCGAGCTGGGTGGCTTCTACCTGGACGTGATCAAGGACCGCCAGTACACCACCCAGGCCGATTCGCTGGCGCGGCGCAGCTGCCAGACCGCGCTCTATCACGTGGTCGAGGCGCTCGCCCGCTGGGTCGCGCCGATCCTCTCCTTCACCGGCGAGGAGATCTACGAGCACATCCCCGGCGAGCGTAAGCCGAGCGTGCTGCTGGAGCGCTACTACACGGGGCTGACCACGCTCGACGACGGCGCCGCGTTCGGCCGCGACTTCTGGGAGCGGGTGCTGCAGGTCAAGCAGGCGGTCAACAAGTGCCTGGAAGACGCGCGCAACGCCAAGCAGATCAAGAACGGCCTGGCCGCCGAGGTCACCCTCTACGCCAGCGACGAACTGCGCGAGACGCTGGGCCAACTGGGCGACGAGCTGCGCTTCGTGCTGCTGACCAGCGAGGTGCATCTGGCCTCTCAGGGCGCCGACGGCGCGGCGCAGGCCGAAGCCAGCGAGCTCGACGGCCTGCGGGTGGCGGTCGTTCCCAGCCCGCACGCCAAGTGCGAGCGTTGCTGGCAGCATCGCCCGGACGTCGGCAGCCACGACGAGCATCCGGACCTGTGCGGGCGTTGCATCAGCAACCTGCCGGACGGTCCCGGGGAGACGCGGCACTATGCATGAGCCTAGTGGACCCGAGACCCGGGCGGCCGAGACCGGCGACGCCCGAAAGGCTACATCCGCGCCGATGCGCCGGCCGCTGCGCTGGCTATGGCTGTCGCTGCTGGTCGTCGTCCTCGACCTGGGCAGCAAGGCGCTCGCCAGCAGCCTGCTGATCTACGGCCAGCCGGTCGAGGTGTTGCCGGTCTTCAACCTGACACTGCTGCACAACACGGGCGCGGCGTTCAGTTTTCTGGCGACGCACGACGGCTGGCAACGCTGGCTATTCGCGTTGCTCGCGGTGGGCGCCAGCATCGGCCTGAGTATCTGGTTGACCCGGCTGAAGCGCGGTGAAGTGCTGCTGGCCGGCTCACTGGCGCTGATCATCGGCGGTGCGCTGGGCAATCTCTACGATCGCCTGGTGCATGGCTACGTGGTGGATTTTTTCTCCTTCCACTGGGAAAGCAGCTATTTTCCCGCCTTCAATCTGGCCGACACGGCCATCACGCTGGGAGCGATCGGGCTGATTCTCGAAACCCTGCGCGATGCCCGGCGTCCAAAGGCCTGACACTCCTGACGTGGAGCGATGAGATGAGTGAATATCGGATCGGCGAGGGCATGGAAGTCACCCTGCACTTCACCCTAAAGCTCGAGGATGGCACGGTGGTCGATTCCACCCGCGACAAGCAGCCGGCGACGTTCCAAGTCGGCGACGGCAACCTGCCGCCGGGCTTCGAGGCGCCGCTCAAGGGCCTGACCGACGGCGAGACCGGCAGCTACACGATCTCTCCCGAACACGCCTTCGGCCAGCACAACCCGCAGAACATTCAATCGCTGCCCCGCGATAGCTTCGACGCGGAAACCGAACTCGAGGAGGGGCTGGTGATGTCGTTCGCCGACCCGGCGGGCGGCGAACTGCCGGGTGTGATCGCCGAGATCGGCGAAAAGCGCGTCGAAGTGGATTTCAACCACCCGCTGGCAGGGCGTACCCTGACCTTCGACGTCGAGGTGATCGAAGTGCGGCCGGCGACGACTCACTGAATCGACCGTGCGTAGCGTTTTTATACACCGCCACTGATACCGCGCGTATCGAGCGAGGCAATCATGCAGATCAAGTTGGCCAACCCCCGCGGCTTCTGCGCGGGCGTCGATCGGGCGATCGATATCGTCAACCGGGCGCTCGACGTGCTGGGCCCGCCCATCTACGTGCGCCACGAAGTCGTGCACAACCGCTTCGTGGTCGATTCGTTGCGCGAGCGTGGGGCGATCTTCGTCGATGAGCTCGACGAGGTGCCCGACGACGTCACGGTGATCTTCTCCGCCCATGGTGTATCGCGCGCCGTCCAGCAGGAGGCCGAGCGGCGCGGGCTGAAGATATTCGACGCCACCTGTCCGCTGGTCACCAAGGTGCACATGGAAGTGCTGCGTTATGCCAAGCGCGGCCAGGAGTGCATCCTGATCGGCCATGCCGGCCACCCGGAGGTGGAGGGCACCATGGGCCGCTACGACACCTCGCACGGCGGCGCCGTCTACCTGGTCGAGGACGAGGCCGACGTCGCCGCCCTCGAGGTCAAGGACCCTGAGCGCTTGGCCTTCGTCACCCAGACGACGCTATCGATGGACGACACCGCGCGGGTGATCGATGCCCTGCGCGACAAGTTTCCGGTCATCCAGGGACCGCGCAAGGACGACATCTGCTACGCCACCCAGAATCGCCAGGACGCGGTGCGCGAACTGGCCGCCGACTCCGACCTGGTGCTGGTGGTGGGTAGCGTCAACAGCTCCAATTCCAACCGCTTGCGCGAACTCGCCGAGCGCATGGGCACACCGGCCAAACTGATCGACGACGCCAGCCTGATCGAACCGGCATGGCTGGAAGGCGTCGAGCGCATCGGCATCACCGCCGGCGCCAGCGCGCCCGAAGTGCTGGTCAAAGGGGTAATAGAGCGCCTGCGCACATTGGGCGCCGAGATTCCCGAGGAACTCGAGGGCCGCGAGGAGAACATCACTTTCTCCATGCCGCGCGAACTGAGAGAGCAGGTCATCGTCAGCGGCTGAGATAGCTCCTTCGTCGAACGTTGAAAAGTCGGGCTTATGCCCGACTTTTTTATGGATTAAAAGCTACTGTGCTGCGCTAGACTGATACATATTGAAACAAATCTGTCTTTTTTCGAGGGTCTTCTGTGCGACAAGCCGGGGTCTCGCTGATCGAATCGCTCATCGCGCTGTTACTGATCAGCATCGCACTGCTGGGTATCGCCGGCTTGCAACTGGTGACGCTGCAGGATGCCCGCGATGCTCGCTGGCGCGTCGAGGCGACGTCGCTGGCTTCCGCGGCGCTGGAGCGCATGCGCGCCAGTCCCGACCAGGCCGAGGCGTTCATGATCGATTACGACGATGACACCTTTCCCAATTGCGCCGGAGGCGGGAGTATCTGCAGCGGCATGCACGACTGGTTGGGCGAGGTACAGCGCGCCTTGCCCAACGGGGCGGCGAAGATCGCCGTAGCGAAAGCCAGCGAAGTGGCTCAGGTGACGATCTCGCTGCATTGGCGCCAGCAACCCGCCGAGGCCAACGACCCGCTGCCCAGTTGTGGCACCGCCGCCGACTCGGGCGGCTGTGTGATGCTGGAAACCCGTCTATGATGCGCCCCGCCCTGACCGGCGCAGCCACGACCGGAAGACGTCAGTCGGGGGTAGGGCTGGTCGAGTTGATGATCTCGATCACCATCGGCCTGGTACTGGTGGCCTTGGTGACCAATTATTACCTTTCCAGCCGTCAGAGTTATCAGACCACGGTCGTCTCGAGCGAACTGACCGACGCCCAGCGCTACGCCATGCAGCAGATACGCCGGCAGTTGATGCTGGCTGGCTATAGCGACTCGTGGATGCATCAAGAGACCGTTTTCCCAACCGGCGGTGGCGGTGGCGAAGTTCCCCCATTCGCGGCGGGCGGGATCATCGCCAGCAATAAGCCAGGCGAACTCTGGTTGCGCATGCAGGGAGCGGCGCTAGCCAATCAGCCGACTATGGCCTGCAATAACCAGCAAATCACCAAGAATACCAATATTGCCTTGATACACCTCTTTATCGAGGACGATACGCTTAAATGCGAAACCCGTTTTGGCGGGGACCCGCAGACAAGTCCTCTGCTCGATGGTGTCGAAGCCGTCGCCTTCAGCTATCTCGACGACTCCGATGAGTTCAAGACTTACAATGATGCGGTCGACTGGCCCTCCGTGCGTGCAATCCAGGTGGATTTGCTGATTCGCAGTGAAGCCCAGACCTATGACGCACCGGTCCAGCAGTCCTTCCAATGGCCGGGTAGCGCGACCAAAGACTTCACTGATCGGTACATGCGCTCGCGAGTCACGCGCATCGTGACGCTGCGCAATTCCGCCGGGGTGGCTTCATGATGGCTCCGCTTCGTCGCCAAGCGGGAA
This sequence comes from Halomonas sp. HP20-15, assembly GCF_033446685.1. Classification (NCBI taxonomy): domain Bacteria; kingdom Pseudomonadati; phylum Pseudomonadota; class Gammaproteobacteria; order Oceanospirillales; family Halomonadaceae; genus Halomonas; species Halomonas sp. HP20-15. Next base: position 469,478 of record NZ_JAWQLY010000002.1, read on the forward strand.
TGGCGCTACTGGTGACGTTGGTGTTGATCGCGCTGATGGCGCTCATGGCGTTCTCCGGCAGCGAAAACATACGCTTGCAGCAACGTCTGGCGAGCAACGATCAGGCGGCCCAGATCGCGTTTCAGGCGGCTGAAGCCGCGCTCAAGGAGGCGGTCGAACAAATACTCGGAGCGCCACAGTTAGCCAGCTTCTGTAAGGGCAAAGCCAACCGTCCGACGATCGATAGCCTGGCCACGCTCAACTCCGACGATGTACTTCAGAGCCTGGCGGACCATGGAACCGATGTCGATTTCACGGTGGGGGACAATAATGGCGAGCACCTGCCGCTAGGTACACAGCCGCGCTACGTGATTACCTGCGTCGACGAGGGCGCCATCGAGGATTACATCCCGCCGCAGAGTATGGTCGAGGGCAAGAACGAGACGGCGGTCGGCGAATATCATTTCTTCCGTATTTACGCCCAGGGTTTTGGTCCGAGAGGCCAGCTATCGCGCGTGATCGAGGCCCGTTATGTTTTTTGAATATCCGTCGCCGAGGAAACTAGCCATATTCGGACTAATGCGCACGAGAGCCTTGGCTGTCTTGCTGGTCTTGGTATTGGGATGTGTGCTTGCGCCTGCAATGGCGCACGCCATGGGTTATTTCCCGACACCCACTGAAAATAGCAGCGGCAATGATGCCGGTGAAAGCGCGGCAGGAAATGAAGGTGTAGGCGCGGATCCGATGGGGAGTTCGGGTGGTTCGGGTGGTTCGGGTGGTTCGGGTAGTTCGGGTAGTTCGGGTGGTTCGGGTAGTTCGGGTAGTTCGGGTGACTCGGGTAGTTCGGGTAGTTCGGGTAGTTCGGGTAGTTCGGGTGACTCGGGTGAGAATAATGACATCGTGGAAAGCTACCCCGAGGTTCCCTATAAAACGCCGGAGAATGCCCAGGCGGATGTCAAGCCGCGCTCCATGGTAGTCATGTCAAACGATCATCAGCTTTTCTTCAAGGCTTACACGGACTGGAGCGACGTCGATGGCGATGGCGATATCGATGCCACGTTTGACGAAGATATAAAGTATTATGGCTACTTTGATAGTGATGCCTGCTATGTTTATAATCCCTCGCTCGATGGGGGAGCTTTCGAATATTCCTCGAGGATTAATGGAGCCTACTTCTGTGCTGACAATAAGAAATGGAGCGGCAATTTTCTGAATTGGGTCTCTATGACCCGGATGGATATAATACGCAAGGTCCTATATGGCGGTAAGCGGTTTCGTGACAATGATTCACAGACGACTATTTTGGAACGTGCCTATCTGCCCTACGATGCGCACTCTTTTGTAAAGGTAGTTAGTAATAGGCCATTACTTAATCGGCACACTCCCTTTGACGGAAACAGCTCAGTTTCATTCTGCAATACCACAGGCTATGGCGGCACTGGGCAGTCAAAGGATGTTGATGAACCGCCGTTGATTCGCGTTGCCGAGGGTGAGTGGCGGAACTGGGCTGCCAATGAACGCTGGCAGTGCACCTGGCGTAACGAATCGAAGCGTAGCAATGGAGATGGTAGTAAGCGCCCCGATAAGTCGAGCAACAGCTTGGGCGAGGAATATCTTGTGCGGGTCGAGGTATGTAGCCACTCGAAAGAGGGGTGCAAAGCCTATCCCGACTCTCAGCAGTTGAAGCCAACCGGATTGTTGCACGAGTATGCCGACAGTATCGATTTTGGCTTGACAACCGGTTCCTACGCTAAGAATACTCAGGGTGGCGTTTTACGCTCCAATGTGCGCAGTTTTAATGATGAAATAAACCCTAGCACAGGCGAGTTTCTTGATGTCGATGGCATAGTCAGTAATATCGATGCTTTCCGTATTTCTCGTTATACCTATGGCAACAATGATGGAACTTATAATACTAATGATAGTTGTACGTGGGGCACCTACTTTGGAAATGTTGGCAATGGCCGATGCTCGAGTTGGGGTAACCCATTCTCGGAAATTACTGCTGAGGCCCTTAATTACTTGACGGGGGCTGCCAGGACCGAGTCATTCAGCGTCGGAACTGGAAGCGTGGAAAGCAATTATGTAAAAGGATTAAGCTCACCCGAGTGGTCTAACGATAGTGATGCCGAGTGGTGTGCCTCGCATTCCATGATTTTGATTAACTCTAGTGAAGTCTCGTTTGATAATGACGCTGACTTGTCAAAGATTTCTTTGCGCAGCGGTAGTGTAAGGAGTTGGACTAATAAAATTGCTGAAAGCGAAAATATCAGCGGGAAATATTTTGTGGGTGAGTCGGGCGCGGACAATGACCGCCTTTGCACTGCCAAGACCGTCAATTCGGGAAATTTTTCCAATGTTAGAGGTATCTGCCCAGGCGCGCCGGGGGTCGGCGGTAGCTATAACGTAGCTGGTTTGGCCAAATATGCTTATGAAACACCCATTATCCGTAATGAAAGTGACACTCAGGGTGAAAACGTCAGCACCTATGCGGTTAGACTCGCGGCAAACACGCCCATTATCGATCTTGGTGATGCCAAGATCGTGCCCGCCTGTAACAATACCCAGGACAATGGGCGATGCTCGATCGTCGATTTTAGACCCAAGCAACTAGGTCAGAACTCAGGTAGCTTCGATGTTACCTGGGAGGATTCCGAGTTCGGCGGCGATTACGATTCCGATTACGAAATGACTTTTTCCTATGAACGAGTTGGGGATCGTTTGAATATCAGGACGGATGTGGTCAATGACTCGTCTGGCAGAACCGCTGGAGTCGGGTACGTGCTGAGCGGCACAGATGGCCGCTACACTTCGACTTCGAGCACCGAGTTCGTCATGAATAACAACGGTACACGAGTGGCTAGCGATGGCTTTGTCGCTCACTCCGGGGTTGGCAACTATAGAGGCTCTTTGTGTAGCAATGGGTGCTCCGTAGGCAATGCGGCTACAACTATGAGCTACCATATTGGAAGCTCAGCCAGTGCCTCTTCGTTAAGGCCGCCGCTGTACTACGCTGCAAAATATGGTAACGATGAGGGCGAAAAGGCTTATTTTGAAGTCAATAACATCAACCAGCTTGCTGCCTCACTGAGGAATGTACTGGGTGGCGTTCTGACGAGTTCCAACCAGACGGGCTCGGGGTTGGGTTACAGCACCAACTACGATGGTGCGGTCTTTCAAACGGTTTACAATAACCTCAATAGCTGGTCGGGCGATCTTATTGCCTATAACACCTCGTCGGCCGGAATAGCAGGCCGTAAATGGAGTGCGCGGGAACGCTTGAATGCCTTGATATCCGGCAATGGCAATCGCCAGGTCATCTCTACCAATCCGGCGACAGGGCAAGGTGTGCCGTTCGAGGCCAATCAACTACCCCAGCAGCTTGAAGATGCCGAAGCTATCGTGAGCTACCTGAGAGGCGATCCCGGCGAAGACGGCCAGTTCCGAGAACGACTCTGGCTGGACAATAGCGCGGCACCACTTGGCGACATCATCGATTCGCGCCCTTTTGTGGTGGCTTCACCCGACAGTTACTACGTGCCTGAGAATGTCGAAGACACGTCGTATCTCCAGTTCGTTAACGAATACAAGCAGCGCACCCCGATGGTTTACGTGGGAGCGAATGACGCCATGTTGCATGGCTTCAACGCTGCAACCGGCGATGAAGAAATTGCCTATGTCCCGGGGATGTTGCTTGACTCGGTCGCCGAGTTGGCTGACCCGGACTACGAGCATCGCTTCTATGTCGATGGTAGTCCGACGGTGCTTGATGCGCGCTGGGGCGGGCAAAGCGATGCTAGTTGGCATTCGGTACTGGCCAGTGGGCTTGGCTCCGGCGGACGGGGTATCTTTACGCTGGATGTCACCGATCCCGATAATTTCAGTGAAGCGAATGCAAATCAGCTAGCGCTTTTCGAATATAGCCCGGCCACCGAACAGCGGCTGTTTGGCGGCAGCGAAGGCGGCGATGAGGGCGAGGATGAGGAAGGTAGCGCCGGCTCCGATACAGATGAACTGCATTTAGGCTATATCTACGGGCGGCCAAGCATCGTTCAGCTCGAGAACGGACGTTACGCGCTGGTATTCGGCAATGGCTATTTCAGCCCCTCCGGCAAGGCTGCTCTTTACATCATCTATCTTGATGCCGCCGCTGACGGCACCATCTCTACCGGCGACGTGATGCGCCTGGTGCCACCTTCTGCGGCCAATGCCGGAGAGAACGGCCTTTCCACGGCATCCCTGATCGATCGGGACAAGGATGGTCAGATGGATACCGCCTATGCCGGCGACCTGCTGGGCAACCTCTGGCGTTTCGACTTGAGCGGCGACTCGTCTACCTGGCAGCACTCCATTACGCATCTGTTTACCGCCAAGCAAGGTGATGCCTATCCATTGATCACCACAGCCGTGGAAGTAGGACGGCATCCCGAGGGCGGGTTAATGGTTTTCTTCGGTACCGGGAGTCGTCCGGGGCGTTCCCTGCCAACATCCCAGGCACGCGGCGCCGTCGATGGTTTCTATGCGATACGTGATGACGGCAGCCGGGGGCCATCCGATGATCCGCTTACACGGTCCAGTTTGGCGGAGCGTACGTTGGCGACCCAGGAGCGTATCGATGAGGACGGCAATTCAGTGACGCTGCGTTATTTCGAGAATCCGCCCAGTAAGGGGACGTACGCTGCCAATGGCTGGCATATGGACTTTCCGGGTAACGAACGTGTCATCGATGCGCCGGCCTTGCATGGCAATCACATCATTTTTACCAGCTTGATACCAGGGCAGGGACTATGTGGCGCGGAGGACAATGGTTTTCTCTATGAGCTATCGGCATTCGATGGCCTGGCTCCAGACGCGCCCGCCAATGACGCGAACGGCGATGGGCTCGTCAATGGGCAAGACAAGGTCGTTGATTCCGATAACGGGGGTGATGTGGTGCCGGTAGGTATCGGCACGCAAGGCGCGATCTATACGCCGGTCATCGATACCAACCTAGAGGACAATACCGAGAACAAGCTCTCGGTAAATACCGGAGCCCAGACACAAAGCTATCGCGGGACGCCCTTGAATCCGCTGGAACTGGGACGTGTCTCATGGCGCGAATTGGAGAACTGATGAACAAGCAGCGTGGCTTCTCACTCATCGAGCTGATGATCGTGGTAGCGATCATCGCCATTCTGGCGGGCATCGCCTGGCCCTCCTACGAACGCTATGTGGATCGCTCCTACCGCGCCCAGGCTCAGGCCTCGATGCACGAGATGGCCCAGCGCCTGGAGCGCTACTACAGCCAGACCTACAGTTACGGCACCGATGGAAGCGATCAAGTGCCGTCGACAATGACGCCGGCGTTAGCGCCCGACGCCGTCCCCAGTTCCGGCACTCAGCGCTATACGCTAAAGGTCACGGTTTCCGGCAATGGCAGTAACTTCACCATCACCGCAACGCCACAGGGCGCCCAAGCCGACGACCCGTGCGGTACACTGACGCTTGGCCAGGATGGCACTCAGACGGCTGCGGCAAGCGACTGCTGGAACTAGCAGTCGGCGTTGTCATCGCGGGCACGGCGAACCCGCCCGAAGCTGGTGACGATCTGGCGGGCATTGCCGCTCTTTAGGTCGGGATGGCACAGGTCGAAGGTGCCGGGTTCCGTGGTGAAACCCGTAGGCTGATAGCTGAATCCGTTGGACTGATTACTGTTGTTCGTAATCCTTATCGCGCCGACATTGGCCGGATAACGCCGGATAAGCGTCTCGCCGCCATCGAGGATGGCGTCGTCATCGGCATCCTCGAACATTATCAAGCCGTTCTGCCAGTCGTTCGTACAAGTACTGTCGTCCTCGCTCGGGCATAGGTGGACTGTAGCCCGCCGTTCGGCGGCCTCGAGCCGTGTTGCGGAAATAGCCTGCCACAGGCGGTCGGCCTGGCGGTCGAGGGCGTTGCGTGCGGCCAGCTGCGAGAAGCTCGGCACGGCCCAGCCCGCGAGGATGCCGATGATCGCGATCACCACCAACAGTTCGATCAAGGTGAAACCTCGGTTACGGGACACGCTCATGCGAAAGACACTCACTGCATTAGAATGGGGCTCCACGAAGCTTCCGGGAAAGCGCCCCGCGCATCAAGCGTTCCGTGAGCTTGTGTAACTAACGCAGCCTGGAGGCTTTTGCGTGACTGCCAGCCACTTCCATTCCGAACATCCCGATTTCCTGATCGTCGGCGGCGGGGTCATCGGCATGATGACCGCACTGCAACTGGCGGACGCCGGCCAACGCGTGACGCTGATCGAGCGTGGGCGCTGTGGCCACGAGGCATCCTGGGCGGGCGGCGGCATCGTCTCGCCGCTCTATCCCTGGCGTTACGGGGTGCCGGTCTCGGCGCTCTCGCGCTGGTCGGAGGGGTTCTATCCCGAACTCTCGCTGCGCCTGCTGGAAGAAACCGGTATCGACCCCGAGTATCGCCAGCGCGGATTGCTGTACTTGAGCGTCGACGACGAAGCGCGGGCGCTCGACTGGGCGCGCGAGGTCGGCAAGCCGCTGGAGCGTGTCGATGGGGAATTCATCTATCGCAAGGAGCCCCAGGCCGCGCCGGGCTTCGAACAGGCGTTGTGGATGCCGACCCTGGGTAGTATCCGCAATCCGCGCCTGGCTCAAGCCTTGCGGGCGCGGTTGGCGGCGATGCCGCGGGTCACCCTGCGCGAGGGGATGGCGGTGGAGCGCCTGCTCGTCGAGGGCGAACGGGTTGGTGGTGTCCAGGCCGGTGGCGAGCGGATCATGGCCGACCGCGTGATCGTCTGTGGCGGCGCCTGGAGCGCCGGATTGCTCGATAGCGTCGGTTATACGCTGGCGGTACGTCCGGTGAAGGGGCAGATGATCCTCTTCCGTGCGCCGCCCGGGCTGGTCGAGCGGGTGGTGCTGCTCGATGGGCGCTATGTGATCCCGCGGGCCGATGGCCGCGTGCTGGCCGGCTCGACGCTGGAAGAGTGCGGCTTCGACAAGACCACCAGCGCCGCCGCGCGCGAGTCGTTGTGGGCGAGCGCAATGCGGATCGTGCCGGCGCTGGCCGACTGCGAGATAGAACATCATTGGGCCGGGCTGCGGCCGGGCTCGCCCGACGGCGTGCCGATGATCGGCGGCGTGCCGGGCGTCGCCGGGCTCTACGTCAACGCCGGTCACTATCGCAACGGGCTGGTGCTGGCGCCGGCGGCGACACGACTGCTGGTCGACGAATTGCTTGGCCGCGAGCCGATCGTCGATCCGCGTCCCTATCGCTTGGGGTGAATCGTTGCCCGCGTCGAACCACGGGGCGCCGTGGCGTCAGGAGGGAGGCGTCTGCTCCTCGAGAAAGCGTGCGTGATGATCGCTGGAGCAGAACCACAGCTGGTCGCGGCGTACGGCATCCTGTTCGGGCAGGTGCACGCGGCAATAGGCGCAACGCACCATCTTGGCGTCCTCGACGCGGCGCGGCGCGTCCTGCTCGAGCTTCCATTCACGGTACATGCGATAGAGCTTGAGGCCGGCCCAGAACAGCACCGCGAAGATGATCAGGCGGATGATCAATAGGTTCATTCCTTGGTCTCCCATGACGGCCCGGCGGTGCTTTGCACGCGACAGCCCTTGCGGGACAATGAGGGTCAGGGGGTAGTGTAAAGCCAGCCTCATGGCTCGCCAATCGCGCCCCGCCCCATTTCTGGCCCAGCTACTGCGAGGATTGTTCGCTCATGCAAGATTTGACCCTGGTAATGGCCCAGCTGGACCCGCTGGTGGGCGATATACCCGGCAATGCCGAGCGCGCCATCGAGGCCGTGCGCGAAGCGCGCATCGAGCACAAGGCCGACGTCGTCGTCTTTCCCGAGCTGTTCCTGACCGGCTATCCGCCCGAAGACCTGCTGTTTCGCGAGTCGATGGAGGCGCGGCTCGAGGCGGCGCGTGCGCGCATGGCACAAAAGGTGGCCAAGGACGTGATGGTGGTGATCGGCTATCCCGGCCATCGTGACAGTGGCTATCACAACCTGGCCGGAGTGCTCTACAACGGCGAGTGGCTGGGCGAGTACGCCAAGCAGGCGCTGCCCAATTACCAGGTCTTCGACGAGCGGCGCTATTTCATGCCCGGCAGCGAGCCTCTGGTCATCGAGCATGGCGGTGCGAAGCTCGGCATCCTGATCTGCGAGGATCTATGGGACGGCGCGCCGGTACGCCAGTGCCGCGACGCCGGCGCCGACGTGCTGGTGACCCTCAACGCTTCGCCCTTTCATCAGAACAAGTCCGCCGAACGCCTGGCGCTGTTCGCCGAGCGCGCCCGCGAGGCGCAGCGCCCGGTGGTCTACGTCAACCAGATCGGCGGTCAGGACGAGCTGGTCTTCGATGGCGGCTCGCTGGTCGTCGACGCGGCCGGCGAATTGCGTGTCCACGCCCCGCACTGGCAGGTCGGACTGATGCCGGTGCGCTTTCTCAACGAAGGCGGTAGCTGGACGCCGGAAGCCGGCGAGATCGAGGAACTGCCCGACACCGAGGAAAACCTCTACTGCGCGCTGGTCACCGGACTGCGCGACTACGTCAACAAGAGCGGTTTCCAGGGCGTGGTGCTGGGACTGTCGGGCGGCATCGATTCGGCGCTGTCGTTGGCGATCGCCGTCGATGCCCTGGGCCCCGATCGTGTCCAGGCGGTGATGATGCCCTATCGCTACACGGCGCAGATCTCGCGTGACGATGCCGCCGAACAGGCGCGGCTGCTCGGCGTGCATTACGAGTCGCTGCCGATCGCCTCGATGGTCGAGGCGGCCAACGCAACGCTCGCCGAGAGCTTCGCCGGTGCGCCGGAAGACACCACCGAGGAGAATCTGCAGTCTCGGTGTCGCGGCGTACTGCTGATGGCGATCTCCAACAAGAAGGGCCTGATGGTGCTGACCACCGGCAACAAGAGCGAGATGGCGGTGGGTTACGCCACGCTCTACGGCGACATGGTTGGCGGGTACAACGCGCTCAAGGACGTCTACAAGACCTGGGTCTACCGGCTGGCGCGCTGGCGCAATACCCAGGGGCTGGCGATTCCGGAACGCGTGATCACCCGTCCGCCCTCGGCCGAGCTGGCTCCCGACCAGCAGGACAGCGATTCGCTGCCCGGCTACGACACGCTCGATGCGATCCTCGAGCGCTACATCGAGCGCGACATGAGCGCCGAGGCGATCATCGCTGCGGGGTTCGCCAGCGACGATGTCTACAAGGTCGTCAAGCTGGTCGACCGTAGCGAGTACAAGCGTCGCCAGGCGCCGGTCGGCGTGCGGGTCACCTTGCGCGGCTTCGGGCGCGACCGCCGCTATCCGATCGTCAACGGTTGGCAGCCGGGCGAATAACCCGGCTTCGGGCATCGCGCCGCGAGCTACGAAAAGCAAAACACCTCCGCCGGAAACTTCCCGCGGAGGTGTTTTTATGGTGAAGGATTAAGCTTGCCGCCCGAAGCCGTTAAAGCGTCAGCGGCTTGGCATCGACGTGACGCGGCTCGAAGGTGCGACCGTCGAGGCGTTCGTTGTCCGGATCGTTCTCGACCAGGGTCTTGAGCACATCGCGGGCGCGATCGCGCATGTTGAGCCCCAGATAGCCCTCGACCATGGTCGCCAGCGCATCGCGGGTGGCGGTAGCCTGCGGGTAGTGCTCGAGCACCCAGCGGCCGCGCTCGACGGCGGCGACGTAGGCGCCCTTGCGCAGATAGAAGTCGGCGACCTGCAGCTCATGACGGGCCAGGACGTTGCGCAGATAAATGATGCGCTGACGGGCGTCGGCGGCGTAGGGGCTGTCGGGGAAGCGCCGCACCAGTTCGCCGAAGTCGACATAGGCATCCCGCGAGGCGCCCAGGTCACGCTTGGAGATGTCGATCAGCTCGAGCCCCTCGAGGCTGAAGCGTCCGGCCTCGTAGGCGGCCAGGCCGCGCAGGTAGTAGGCATAGTCGATCTGCGGATGGTCGGGATGCAGGCGGATGAAGCGGCTGGCGGCGGCGCGTGCGGCTTCCCAGTTCTCGATCTGATAATAGGCGTAGATCAATTCCAGTTGGGCCTGCTCTGCATAGTTGCCGAACGGGAAGCGGGTATCCAGCGCCTCGAGCTGTTCGACGGCAGCGCTATAGCGCCCGGTATCGAGCGATGACTGGGCCTGCTGGTAGAGTTCCTGCTCCTGAAGGTCAGGGTCCACCTCGTTGCTGGCACAGCCGGCGAGCAAGGCAGCGACAAGGGCCAGGGCGGCAAGGGGAGAAACGCGCATCGTCATCCTCGTATCGGGCAATCGTCAACGGCCATGCTAGAATCGGCCGGATCCGGTGACTCGTAAAGTCCCACACTATAAAGCACACCGCCCCAGCGGGGACACCCCGCCGGCAAAACACCCCAGTCGACCCTCCACAGGCACCCAGCGAGCTATGCCCGATATCCTGCAGCGTGACGAGCGCATTCCCGATTCAATGGTCGGTATCCGCCTGGACCAGGCCGCCGCGGAGCTGTTCGCGGACTTTTCCCGCGAGCGGCTCAAGGGCTGGATCAAGTCGGGCGCGCTGACCCTCGACGGGGCCACCGCCAAGCCCAAGGACAAGGTCTACGGCGGCGAGCGGCTGGTGCTGGAGGCGGTGCTCGAAGAGGAGGTGCGCTGGCAGCCGCAGGCGATCGAACTGGCCATCGTTCACGAGGACGACGACGTGCTGGTGATCGACAAGCCGGCCGGGCTGGTGGTGCATCCCGCCGCCGGCAATCCCGACGGTACCCTGCTCAACGCGCTGCTGCATCACTGCCCGGCGCTCGCCGCGATCCCCCGGGCGGGGATCGTTCACCGCCTCGACAAGGACACCACCGGGCTGATGGTCGTCGCCAAGACCCTGGCGGCGCAGACTTCGCTGGTCGGCCAGCTGCAGGCGCGCAGCGTCTCGCGCGAATACGCCGCGGTGGTCACCGGGGTGATGACCGCCGGCGGCACGGTCGATGCGCCGATCGGCCGTCATCCCAAGGACCGCAAGCGCCAGGCAGTCACCGAATCGGGCAAGCCGGCGGTGACCCACTATCGAGTGGTCGAGCGCTTCCGCGGCCATAGCCACGTGCGTTGTCGGCTGGAAACCGGGCGTACCCACCAGATTCGCGTACACATGGCGCATCGCCGCTACCCGCTGGTCGGCGACGCTCTGTACGGTGGGCGACTGAAGCTACCGGCGGGGGCCAGCGAGGCGCTCAAGGAGCAGTTGCGCAGCTTTCCGCGTCAGGCACTGCACGCCCAAAAGCTGGCCTTCATCCATCCGGCGAGCGGCGAGTCGGTGAGCTTTCGCGCCGAGTTGCCCGACGATCTCTGGGTACTGCTGGATGGCCTGCGCGCCGATAGCGAGGAGCGAACATGAGCGATCAACCCACGCTGCTGTTGCCCGACTGGCCGGCGCCGACCACCGTCGGTGCGCTGGTCACCACCCGTGAGAGCGGCCCCAGTCAGGGCCCCTTTGCGGCCTTCAATCCGGCGCTGCATGTCGGCGACGACCCGGCCACGGTGGCGCGTTGCCGGGCGTCGTTGAGCGAGCAGGTCGGCGATGCCCGGCCGTTGCTGTGGCTCGACCAGGTCCATGGCGCCGCGGTGGCGCAGGACTATCGGCCGAGTTACACCGAACAGCCGCCGCCGGCCGACGCGTCGGTGGCCTTCGACAACCGCCACGCCTGCGTGATCCTGACCGCCGACTGCCTGCCGGTGTTCTTCTGCGACTGGCGCGGCACCCGGGTAGGCCTGGCGCATGCCGGCTGGCGCAGCCTGGCCGGCGGCGTGCTCGAGGCCAGCGTCGCCGCACTGGGCTGTCCGCCCGACGAACTGATGGCCTGGCTGGGGCCGGCGATCTCCAACGCCCAGTTCGAAGTGGGCGGGGAGGTCCGCGAAGCCTTCGTCGCCGTGCAGCCCGCCGCCGAGAGCGCCTTCGAGCCCAGCCCCTACCGGCTCGGGCACTACATGGCCGATCTCTACAAGCTGGCGCGGCTGCGCCTCGAGCGGCTGGGGGTGGCGCACATCAGCGGCGGCCACTTCTGCACCGCTTGCGAGGGGCGCTTCTACTCGCACCGCCGCGACGACGGGGTGACCGGGCGCATGGCCAGCATGATCTGGCTGCGCTGAGCAGCAGCGTCGTTCCGACCACGCGCTAGCCGGCGTGGTCGGTCGCCGGCTGGCGACTCGGCGCCGGCAGCGCCTCGGGATAGAGCGTGAGCAGCTTGCGCAGCACGCCATTGGTCCAGCCGAAACCATCCTGGGCGGGATATTCGCCGCCGCCGGCACGCTTGTCCTTGAGCACGTTGTACTTCTCGACCAGTTTACCCTCCTTGCGATAGCGCTCGACGTTGGTGGCGATCCAGCGTTCGGCGATCATCCGCGCCAGCCGGGTATTGCCGTAGTGGCGTAGCCCCTGGATGGCCAACCACTGCTGCGGCGCCCAGCCATTCGGTGAATCCCACTGCTGGCCGGTGTCGTTGAGCGTAGTGACCAGCCCGCCGGACTTGAGCAGCTTGTTCTCCAGGGTCTGAGCCACGGCGGCGGCCTGCTCGGCGTCGGCGATGCCGAAGAACAGCGGGTAGGCGGTGGCGGTGCTCAGCGTGCCGGTCAGCCGGCCCTCGCGCCATAGGTAGTCGCCGAAGGCGCCATCTGCATCGCTCCATAGCACGTCGCGGATCGCTCGCTTGCGTGCGGCGGCGCGCTCGCGGTAGTCCGCCGCTTGCCGGGGCTGGCCATCGAGGGCATAGGCCGTGGCGAGCGTCTGTTCGAGATGGTAGAGCAGGCTGTTGAGGTCGACGGGGACGATCGAGGTGGTGCGGATGGTCGACAGTGTCTCGCCATCGGCCAGCCAGCGCGAGGAGAAGTCCCAGCCGCTTTCGGCGCCGGCGCGCAGATCGCGCCAGACCTGCTCCTTAGGGCGCGAAGCCGCTTCGGCGGTGGTCAGGTCCTCGCGGAACGATTCCTGGCGCGGCTTGGCGACGTCGTCCCAGTAGCGATTGAGCAGCGTGCCGTCATCGAGGCGTACCACGCGGCGATACGCCTGGCCGGGTTCGAGCGTCTCGCCGCCGGCCATCCAGAAATCGTACTCGGCCTGCATCGCGGGCAGGTAATGGCGATAGGCGTCGCTCCCGTCGATATCGGCGACCAGGTCGACCATGCTGGCGAAGAACGGCGGCTGCGAGCGTGTCAGATAGTAGGTGCGGCTACCGTTGGGGATATGCCCGAAACGCTCGATCAGGAAGGCGAAGTTGTCGGTCATGTCGCGCACGCGCTGTTCCAGGCCGCTTTCGACCAGCCCGAGCATGGTGAAGTAGGAATCCCAGTAATAGATCTCGTTGAATCGCCCGCCCGGCACCACATAGGCGTTGGGCAACGCCAATCGCGACGACCAGCGGCTTTCAAGGGGCTGCGGTTGGCGAGTGAGGATCGGCCACAGCGCGTCGATATGTGCGGTTACCGGCTGGCCGCTGGGCAGCGCGGCGTGGGTATTCCTGTCCGGATGGCTGAAGTGCGCTTCGACGAAGGCCTTGAGTGCGTCGTCGTCGAGGGGGGCGCCGTCGCGCTGCTGCCGATAGTCGGCGAGGATCGCCTCGGGCGAGGCGTCGGGAATCAGGTCGACGAAGGTCTTGCTGTCTTCGTAAATTTGGCGAATCTGGACCTGATAGAACAGTTCGCCCCAGAGTTCGTCGGGTGGCGCCGGCGTATCGCGCGGTGCCGCATGGAGGGCCAGTGACAGCAGGGTGAGCCAGGCGACCACCAGGGTCCTCAGCCAGGCGGGGTGGCGAGAGGTGCGTTGCTCCATGTTCATCGCGACGTCCTTGTTGTTGTGAAATCCAGTTGGGCAATCCGGCTCTGGTGCATCCGCGTGGCTATCGGCGTTGCGTCGGACCTCGTGCGGACGCTGCCTTCAAGGTATGCAGCCGCTTGACGTTGATCAAGTCGTACGGCAATTCGCCGGGCCGCGACTTGAAAGCGCCCCAACACACCTCCATTGATAGTGTCAAACATAGCGACAATGGGCCCACGGCGCGTCCGACCGCGCCGCCGCCCCGATGGAGGATTTCGATGCGTATCGATCGCATGACCAGCAAGTTGCAGAACGCCCTGGCCGAGGCCCAATCCCTGGCCGTCGGGCGTGCGCACAATCAGCTCGACCCCGGGCATGTGCTGAGCGCGCTGCTCGACGCCCGTGATAGCGGCATCAAGGGCTTGGTGCAGAAGGCCGGGGGCGATCTCGGCAAACTGCGCGATGGCCTGGCCCAGTATCTCGACGACCTGCCCAGCGTCGGCCAGTTCGACGGCAACGTGAACATGAGTCAGGACCTGGCGCGGCTGTTCAACCTCGCCGACCGCGAGGCCCAGGCGCGCGGCGATCAATACATCGCCAGCGAGCTGGTGCTGCTCGCCGCGCTGGAAATGAACCACGCGATCAGCAAGGTGCTGACCCAGGCCGGGCTGTCCAAGAAGGCGCTGACGGCGGCCATCGACAGCCTGCGCGGCGGCCAGGCCGTCGACGATGCCAGCGCCGAGGAGAGCCGCGAGGCGCTCGACAAGTACACCCTGGATCTGACCGCGCGGGCCGCCGAGGGCAAGCTCGATCCGGTGATCGGCCGTGACGACGAGATCCGCCGCACCATCCAGGTGCTGCAGCGGCGCACCAAGAACAACCCGGTGCTGATCGGTGAGCCCGGCGTGGGCAAGACGGCGATCGTCGAAGGCCTGGCCCAGCGCATCATCAACGGCGAGGTGCCGGAAGGCCTCAAGGACAAGCTGGTGCTATCGCTGGACATGGGCGCGCTGCTCGCCGGCGCCAAGTTCCGCGGCGAGTTCGAGGAACGACTCAAGGCGGTGCTCAACGAACTGGCCAAGGAAGAGGGTCGGGTGATCCTGTTCATCGACGAGCTGCACACCATGGTCGGCGCCGGCAAGGCCGAGGGCTCGATGGATGCCGGCAACATGCTCAAGCCGGCGCTGGCGCGCGGCGAACTGCACTGCGTGGGCGCCACGACCCTCGACGAGTACCGCAAGTACATCGAGAAGGACGCCGCGCTCGAGCGCCGCTTCCAGAAGGTGCTGGTCGACGAGCCCTCTGAGGAGGACACCGTGGCCATCCTGCGCGGCCTCAAGGAGCGCTACGAGGTGCACCACGGCGTCGACATCACCGACGGCGCGATCATCGCCGCCGCCAAGCTGTCGACCCGCTACATCACCGACCGCCAGTTGCCCGACAAGGCGATCGACCTGATCGACGAGGCGGCCTCGCGGATCCGCATGGAGCTCGACTCCAAGCCCGAGGAGATGGACCGCCTCGACCGCCGGCTGATCCAGCTCAAGATGGAGCGCGAGGCGCTCAAGAAGGAAACCGACGAGGCCTCCAAGAAGCGCCTGGAAAACCTCGAGGAGCAGATCGGCGAACTCGAGCGCGAATACGCCGACCTCGACGAGGTGTGGAAGTCCGAGAAGGCCAGCATTCAGGGCGCCGCGCAGTTCAAGGCCGAGCTCGAGCAGGCGCGCATCGATCTCGAGGCGGCGCGCCGCCAGGGCGATCTGGGGCGGATGTCCGAGCTGCAGTACGGGGTGATCCCGACCATCGAGAAGAAGATCGCCGAATCCAGTGAGAGCGACGGCGCGGCCGATACCTCCAGACACGTGCTGCTGCGCTCCAACGTCACCGAGGAGGAGATCGCCGAGGTGGTGTCGCGCTGGACCGGCATCCCGGTGGCCAAGATGCTCGAGGGCGAGCGCGACAAGCTGCTGCGCATGGAGGAGGCGCTGCACGACCGGGTCATCGGCCAGGACGAAGCGGTCAGGGCGGTCGCCGATGCGGTGCGCCGCTCGCGCGCCGGGCTCGCCGACCCCAACCGGCCCAACGGCTCGTTTCTGTTCCTCGGCCCGACCGGGGTGGGCAAGACCGAGCTGTGCAAGTCGCTGGCCAACTTCCTGTTCGACACCGAGGAGGCGATGGTGCGCATCGACATGTCCGAGTTCATGGAGAAACACTCCGTGGCGCGGCTGATCGGTGCGCCTCCCGGCTATGTCGGTTACGAGGAGGGCGGTTACCTGACCGAGGCGGTACGCCGCAAGCCATACTCGGTGCTGCTGCTCGACGAGGTCGAGAAGGCCCACCCGGACGTCTTCAATATCCTCCTGCAGGTGCTCGAGGACGGCCGGCTGACCGACGGCCAGGGACGCACCGTGGATTTTCGCAACACGGTGATCGTGATGACCTCGAACATGGGCTCGGATCTGATCCAGAAGTTCGCCAGCGAGGGCGAGGAGGCCTACACCCGCATGAAGGATGCGGTGATGGAAGTGGTCGGCCAGCAGTTCCGGCCCGAGCTGATCAACCGCATCGACGAGGTGGTGGTGTTCCATCCGCTCGACCAGGAGCAGATCCAGAAGATCGCCGAGATCCAGCTGCAGCGTTTGCGCGAGCGGCTCGCCGAGCGCGACATGACGCTGACGGTCAGCGACGACGCGCTGGCGCAACTGGCGGTGGTCGGCTTCGATCCGGTGTTCGGTGCGCGACCGCTCAAGCGGGCGATCCAGAACCGGCTCGAGAACCCGCTGGCCCGGGAACTGCTTGCCGGCCGTTTCGGCCCCGGCGATGCCATCCGCGTCAGTGCCGAGGAGGGCCACCTGGCCTTTGCCAAGTGAGCGTTCTGTTGTGATGGAATACAGAAGCCCGCCTTATGGCGGGCTTCTCATTTATCCGTTGCGAGACGGGAAGAGCGTGCTCTCAGGCTTGCGCCTTGCCGGTCAGGCGTTGCTGGATCCCCTCCAGCGATACCCCCTTGGTCTCGGGCATCAGCCAGGCCACGAACACGACCTGCAGGACCATCATCACCGCGAAGAAGGCGAACACCGGGCCGCCATCGAAGGCGCCCAGCACCCAGGGGGTGACCAGGGTGATCGCCGCGGCGAAGAACCAGTGGGTGAAGCTGCCTAGCGACTGGCCGCGGGCGCGTTCGCGGTTGGGGAATATCTCCGAGATGAATACCCAGATCACGGTGCCCTGGCTGATGCCGTGAGCGGCCACGAACAGGCACAGTTGCAGGGGAATCAGCGCGCCACCCAGATCATTGGTGAAGAAGGCGTGCGAGATGATCGACAGCGAGATCAGATAGCCCGCCGAGCCGATGTACATCAGCGTGCGGCGGCCCAGCTTGTCGATCAGGGCGATGCCCAGCATGGTGAACAGCACCATGATCAACCCGATGCCGGCGGTCGACAGCAGCGCCGCGTTGCTGCCCAGCTCGGCGGCCTCGAGGATGCGGGGTGCGTAATACAGCACGAAATTGATGCCAGTGAACTGGTTGAAGAAGGCCATCAAAAACGCCAGCAGGATGGGCAGCCGGTAGCGCTTCGAGAAGAAGCGGCTGTGCGAGCGCTGGTCGCGTTCGTCGGCGGCGCGGATCTCGGCGATCTGCCGGCCGGTATCGGCTCGGGGATCGATTTGCTGCAGGACATCGGCGGCGCCGGCGTCGTCGTTGCGGTTGAGGATCAGCCAGCGCGGGCTGCGCGGCACCAAAAAGACCAGCAGGGTATAGACCAGCGCGGGCAGGGCCTCGATACCCACCATCCAGCGCCAGGCGTCGGCATCCAGCAGGGCGCCGAGCGCGGCGTTGGAGACGTAGGCCATGAAAATCCCGAACACCACGTTGAACTGGTACAGCGCCACCAACTGGCCACGGCGCTCGGCGGGGGCGATCTCGGAGATATACGCGGGGGCGGCGACGGTCGACATGCCCACCCCGAGGCCACCGATCAGTCGAAAGGCCGAGAACCACATGGGGTCGGCGGCCAGTGCCGAGCCCACGGCCGACACCAGATACAGCACGCCGATGATCAGCAGCGTGGGGCGGCGCCCCAGCCGGTCGGTCGGCCAGTTGCCGAAGATCGCCCCGATCACCGTTCCCCACAGCGCCATCGACATGATGAACAGGCCATGTTGCAGGTCGCTGAGGCCCCAGAGCTCCTGGATAGGTTTGTCCGCGCCGGAAATGACGGCGGTATCGAAGCCGAACAGGAAACCGGCCATGGCCACGAAGAGCGACCATTTCAAAATCTTGGACATGATGACGCTCTCCGTTCGTCGAAATAGCGATCCTTGGCTTTATCAGCCCAGATGAATCGAGTCAGCGGGCCCCAGTACAGCATTTAAGATGCTGGAATGACTACTCGCCGGGGTTTCAACTTTAGTCGCACCTGGCGATTGCCGCTCCCTTGTGGCGCGTCTCTCGGCCGGCTTACGGTTGACAGCCCCGTGAGGCTATTGGAATCTTGTTCGTTCCTGATTTATGGACGTGGCATCAACGGGCGATCCCCGAGCGCTGCGTGATGGGTAGGCTGTAGGGCCTTTACCCGCCTTAAACGGATTTCCGGGCGCGGGCTAACCGCCTGGCCTGGCCCAACCCCCGACGCGGCGATCCGTCGCGATGAAGAGTGCAGGCCCCATCCGGGCCGAACAACGCCAGGGTTTGGCATCAGGTGCCGGGTTGACCGGCAGCGGCATACCGCCGCACTCGACTTTCGCGACCCATGCCGGGCCGCGAGACCGCACTCGAGACCTCTAGGGGAGAAACACAGTGGAATTGCTTTCCGGCGCCGATATGATCGCCCGCTTCCTGCAGGATGAGGGCGTTGAATATATCTATGGCTATCCGGGTGGCGCAGCGCTGCATATCTACGATGCGCTGTTCCGCCAGGATGCCGTCAAACACATCCTCGTTCGTCACGAACAGGGCGCGACCCACGCCGCCGACGGCTATGCGCGGGCCTCGGGCAAGCCGGGCACGGTGCTGGTCACCTCCGGCCCGGGGGCTACCAATGCCGTGACGGGGATCGCCACCGCCTACATGGACTCGATCCCGATGGTGGTGCTGTGCGGCCAGGTCGCCAGCCACCTGATCGGCGAGGACGCCTTCCAGGAAACCGACATCGTCGGCGTGACCCGACCGATCGTGAAGCACAGCTTCACGATCAAGCACCCGTCGGAAATCCCCACGGTGCTGAAGAAGGCCTATTACCTGGCCTCGTCGGGGCGTCCCGGGCCGGTGGTCATCGATATTCCCAAGGACATGACCGCGCCCACCGAGCGCTACGAGTACGTCTATCCCAAGAAGGTCAAGCTGCGCTCCTACAACCCGGTGACGCGCGGCCACACCGGCCAGATCAAGAAGGCCGTGGAGATGATGCTCAAGGCGCGTCGTCCGGTGTTCTATACCGGCGGCGGGGTGATCACCGGGCGTGCCAGCGAGGCGCTGACCGATCTGGTCCAGCGACTGGGCTACCCGATCACCACCACCCTGATGGGGATCGGCGCCTATCCGCAGAGCGACCGTCAATCACTCGGCTGGCTGGGCATGCACGGCTCGTTTGAATCGAACATGGCGATGCATCACGCCGACCTGATCGTCGCCGTCGGCGCGCGCTTCGACGACCGGGTGACCAACAACACCTCGAAATTCTGCCCCACCGCCAAGATCGTGCATGTCGATATCGACCCCAGCTCGATCTCCAAGACGGTGCGTGCCGACGTGCCGATCGTCGGCCCGGCGGGGAGCGTGATCAACGAGATGATCAGCCTGGTGCAGGGCCGCGAGCCGGCCAATCCCGAGGCGCTCGAGGAGTGGTGGCAGAAGATCGACGGCTGGCGCGACGAGCGTCGCGGCAAGCTGTTCGATCCGGCCGCTGCGGACGAACTGCTCAAGCCGCAGACGGTGATCGAGGCGATCTGCCGGGCGACGCGCGGCGAGGCCTTCGTGACCACCGACGTCGGTCAGCACCAGATGTTCGCCGCGCAGTACTACAAGTTCGACAAGCCCAACCGCTTCATCACCTCGGGCGGGCTGGGCACCATGGGCTTCGGCTTTCCCGCGGCGATGGGCGTCAAGCAGAGCTACCCGGACGACGATGTGGTGTGCATCACCGGCGAGGGCAGCTTCCAGATGATGATGCAGGAGCTGTCGACCTGTAAGCAGTACGGGATCGGCGTCAAGATCGTCAATCTCAACAACGGATCGCTGGGCATGGTCCGCCAATGGCAGGATCTGAACTACAAGTCGCGCCATGCGCACTCCTACATGGAGTCGTTGCCCGACTTCCAGCAGCTGATCGGCGCCTACGGCTTCACCGCAATCAAGGTGGAGCGTCAGGAGGATCTCGAGCCGGCGCTCGAGCGGGCCTTCGCCGACAAGGATGAACTGGTGTTCCTCGACGTCTACGTCGACCCGCGCGAGCACGTCTATCCGATGCATGTGCCCCTGGGCTCCATGCGCGACATGCTGCTTTCGAAGACGGAGCGGACCTGATGCGCCATATCATCTCGATCCTGATGGAAAACGAACCCGGCGCCCTGTCACGCGTGGTGGGGCTGTTCTCGCAGCGTAACTTCAACATCGAATCGCTGAACGTGGCGCCGACCGACGATGCCACCTTGTCGCGGCTGACCGTGACCACGGTGGGCGACGACCGGGTGATCGAGCAGATCACCAAGCACCTCAACAAGCTGATCGACGTGGTCAAGCTGGTCGACCTGACCGAGGGCAATCACATCGAGCGCGAACTGATGCTGGTCAAGGTCAAGGCGCTGGGCGCGGCGCGCGACGAGGTCAAGCGCACCGCGGATATCTTCCGCGCGCAGGTCGTCGACGTCACGCCGAGCGTGTACACCGTGCAGATCACCGGCGATGCCGGCAAGCTGGATGCTTTCCTGCAGGCGATGGCGCCGATCGGCATCCTCGAGGTGGCGCGTACCGGGGTATCGGGAATCTCCCGCGGCGACAAGGTGCTGAGCCTCTGAGGCCAGCCGCCGCGTCGCCCAGGCCGCTCTTCGGAGCGGCTTTTTTGTGCGCGGCCGCAGCGTTCGGTTCAGGCGTCGGCCGGGCGGGGCGTCTCGGCTACCTGCGTCCACAGCGCGCGGATCAGCGGGTTGCGCAGCTTCTTTTCGAGCACGCAGAGTCCCACGTCGTAAGGCGCGAGCCGGGGGCTGACCTCGAGCGTCCGCACGCGATCTGCCAGCGGGCTATTGTCGAGCACGATCTGCGGCACCACGCCGATGCCGAAGCCCAGCCCGACCATGCTGACGATCGCCTCGTTGCCGGCCACCTGGGCGTAGATGCGCGGCTTGACGCCGAGGCTACGAAACCAGGCGTCGGTGCGCTCGCGGGCCAGCCCCGATTCCGAGAGGATCATCGGCGTGTCGGCCCAGGCCGCGGCCAGCGGCGGCTGGCTCTCCGCCGGCAGCCAGTCCGCGGCCTCGTGGGGGGCGATGAACACCAGCGGCGAAGTGGCGATCGGCTTGAAGGCGAGCTGGGCCGGCAGCGTCTCGGGGCGCGCGCTGATCGCCATGTCCTCGTCGCCGCCCAGGATGCGGGCGATGGCATCGGCCGGGTCGCCGGTGTGCAGCTTGAGTTCGATGCGCGGATGACGCAGGCGGAACTCGCTGAGCAATTCGTAGAGAAAGCTGTAGCTCGCCGTTACCGAGCAGTAGATGCTGATCTCGCCGGCCAGCTCGCCGGCTTCCTCCATCAGAGTCTGGCGCAGCGCCGCCCACTGCTCGAGGGCCTCTCGCGCATATTGCTGGAATAGCCTACCTTCGCGAGTCAGGTAGGCGGTGCGGTTGTCGCGCTCGACCAGTCGCACGCCGAGGCTGGCCTCGAGCTGGCGCAGGCTGCGACTGAGGGTCGAGGGGCTGACGTGGCAGGCGTCGCTGGCGCGACCGAAGTGCAGCGTTTCGGCGAGCGCCAGGAAGTGGCGTAGCGGGCGTTGGTCCATATTGGCATTTCACTTCGTGAATCGTGGTATTGCAAATATAGCGTTTTACGCAACGTAATGTCTGCCGTATCGTACCCTCAATGCTCGACCACGCCGCGCTAGACGGCGGGCCATCAACGCTGACACGACCACTATCCAACGAATTCCGGAGTACCCTATGCGCGTTTATTACGATAAGGATTGCGACCTGTCGCTGGTTCAGGCCAAGAAAGTCGCCATCGTCGGCTACGGCTCCCAGGGCCATGCCCATGCCAACAATCTCAAGGAATCCGGCGTCGATGTCATCGTGGCGCTGCGTGAGGGTTCCTCGTCGGCCGCCAAGGCCGAGTCGGCCGGGCTCAAGGTGGCCTCCGTCGCCGACGCCAGCCGCGAGGCCGACGTGGTCATGATGCTGGCGCCCGACGAGAACCAGAAAGCGATCTACGAGCAGCAGATCGAGCCCAACCTCAAGCAGGGCGCCACGCTGGCCTTCGCGCATGGCTTCAACATCCATTACAACCAGATCATCCCGCGCAATGATCTCGACGTGATCATGATCGCGCCCAAGGCGCCGGGTCACACGGTACGCTCGGAGTTCACCCGCGGCGGCGGTATCCCCGACCTGATCGCCATCCAGCAGGACGCCTCGGGTTCCGCCAAGGAACTGGCGCTGTCCTACGCGGCGGCGATCGGCGGGGGACGCAGCGGGATCATCGAGACCACCTTCAAGGACGAAACCGAAACCGATCTGTTCGGCGAACAGGCCGTGCTGTGCGGCGGTGCCGTCGAGCTGGTCAAGGCCGGTTTCGAGACCCTGACCGAAGCCGGCTACGCGCCGGAAATGGCCTACTTCGAGTGCCTGCACGAGCTCAAGCTGATCGTCGACCTGATGTACGAGGGCGGCATCGCCAACATGAACTACTCGATCTCCAACAATGCCGAGTACGGCGAATACGTGACCGGCCCCGAGATCATCAACGAGCAGTCGCGCGAAGCGATGCGCAATGCCCTGAAGCGCATCCAGAGCGGTGAATACGCCAAGATGTTCATCCAGGAAGGCAATACCAACTATCCCTCGATGCATGCCCGTCGCCGACTCAATGCCGAACTTCCGATCGAACAGGTCGGCGAGAAGCTGCGCTCGATGATGCCGTGGATCGCCGCCAACCAGCTGGTCGACAAGAGCAAGAACTAGCACCTTGATGCATGGCATCCAAACGAGCCAGGGCGCGGAAATCCGCGCCCTGGCTCGTTTTGCGGGGTGCGTGGCGTCGCCTATCGTTAACCGTAGTAGTGTGTAGAATGGATTCACTGAATACGGCAACGGAACGACAGCGATGACCTTAGACCCTCAGCAGAACAGGCCGGAGACTCCGGCCGCCAGCAACGAGTTTGCCGATTTCGCACGAGAGACCGATGTCGTCGAAGAGACTGTCGAGAACGGCAAGAAGGTCCGTCGACGCGGCATCTACCTATTGCCCAACCTGTTCACGACCTCGGCGCTGTTTTCGGGATTCTTTGCCGTGGTCGCCGCGATCAATGGTAATTTCTCGGCCGCGGCCATCGCTGTGTTCGTGTCCATGGTGCTTGATGGCGTCGATGGCCGGGTCGCCCGCATGACCAATACCCAGAGTGCCTTCGGTGCCGAGTACGACAGCTTGGCCGATATGCTCTCGTTCGGTGTGGCGCCGGCGGTGGTGGCGTTCACCTGGATCCTGCAGGATGTCGGCAAGTTCGGCTGGATCGCCGCGTTCCTGTATGTCGCCTGTTCGGCGCTGCGTCTGGCGCGCTTCAACGTGCAGATCGGCTCCACCGACAAAAAATGGTTCATCGGTCTGCCCAGCCCCTCGGCCGCCGCCCTGGTCGCCGGCTGTGTCTGGGTCTTTCACAACTTCGATATCGAGGCCTACGCCTTCAAGCTATTGATGACGTTGGTCGTCGTCTGCGCGGGGGCACTGATGGTCAGCAATATCCGCTATTACAGCTTCAAGGAGATCGACCTCAAGGGGCCGGTGCCCTTCGTGGCGCTGCTGGCGATCGTGCTGGGGTTCGTGGTGATCTCGCTCGAGCCTTCGGTCATGCTCTTGCTGCTGTTCGCCGGCTATGTCGTGTCGGGGCCGGCCATGGCCGCGATGCGCAAGATGAAGGGCAAGCCGGCGCCTGATCTTCAGACGGATACCGAACCGGCTGCCTCCGATCGATCGGCCGACTGATTCACTCTCGCCACGATGCTTGTAAAACGCCCGCCTTGTGCGGGCGTTCTGTTATCCACGACCGGTTTCGCGCGAAGGTTTGCTTGGGGGTGTGGATCAACGCGTTTCGCGTCGCACACTTTTTTCGCCCCAGGGGCTTGTCAGCGACGCTCGCGGGCCGTAAAGTACGCATCCGCTGCTCACGACGGACCCACGTCGCAGGCGGTGGAGGTGGCGCAAGGTCTTGTTCCTATTAGGTTTTCAGTCGCTCGGTCGAGCGAACGAGGATTGACAGGGACGCCGGATGCGGTAGAATGCGCCCCGCGATCGGGGTTCGCCCGACGGCTCGGACCGGCTTTTCAGAAAGCGCTTCGGGCAGGCCTTCGAGACGTTGGTTTCGGTTGCCACGGCGAACGACGCGCTTGACAGCGCGGCCCGGATCGGTAGAATACGCCTTCCTCGCAGGGCGCTGGCGAGCCACCCGATGGCGCGACG